>JADZAE010000056.1 GCA_020852715.1 Deltaproteobacteria bacterium | reverse complement strand
TTATCAATCGTTGACAAACCGACTCCTAGATCCTCGGTAACTTGCTGTTTTGTCAATCCACCTTCAATTACCAGCTTGACTGCTTCATCTTTGTATTTCTTAGTGAATTTCCTGGGCATTTCTTGCTTCCCCTTTTTTTCCTGACAGTTTTACTTACTCCATTATTACTGTCCGGTAAATCGGGGGAGGGTCATGCTGCGCTGAGTCTTATACATAAGTTGTGAAAGCGGGATTTTAAAAGGCGCTAGCGTTAGCTCCACAAATTTTCTAATTACAATGAGGCTTTGTGGAGCGCGGACCCATGTTGTGAGCGTCAGCGAACAACTGGGTCGCCTACGTATCGGTTTCCCAATGACCTTAAAAGTGGCGGCTAAAGCCGAGAAATACAGTTTTTTTGCGATCCTCAGGCGACCCAGTCGCTCCGCAACATGGGTTGCGTTCCACAGTGGCCACGACTTTTGTCACGTCATGCCATTTTGTAACAACATTAGAACCTGACATTCTTGGTGGGCAACTTGTGTATAAGACTCAGATGCTGTGCACGCCCCGCAATTATAACGCCCGCATATATTTCAGGGCACGCGCAGCGTGCCGCTACCCCATACCGCGGCGCATTATGCGTTTGGAAATCTCACCCCCGTGGTGGTGTGACCTAGGGAGAGTTGTTTGGGTTCGCGCTGCCTTGTGAAATTTATAACAATGTTGGTGCGGATTTATCGCTTGAGCGACGGGCGTAGAGGTCAGTGAGGTAGCGAATTATTCTGATAAAAATAAGCGGGTTTCTGTTGCTGTAGGAGAGTTATTTCGCATATTTCTACAGCAGCACAGCAAAAAGCCTGATTCGATACATTGCCTAAAATCTACATGTATAATATTAACGCCAGGTCGTCCTGCGATTTATTGGTTAACCCATAATAATTTATGAGGATTTTATGAAAACAACGATAAAAGTTCTTGGCCTGATGAGTATGTTTTTTGTCTTTACCGGCTTGGCTGCAGCAGCTGATCTTAAGGTGGGTATTGTAGATCTGCAGAAGGCTCTTTCTCAGACTAAGAATGGAGCCAAAGCTCAGAAAGATTTTGAGGCTGAGATTAAAAGTCTACAAACGAATGTGGACGGTAAGAAAGGTGAGTATGACAAGGCTTTAGCTGATTTTAATAAGCAGAAAGACAGTTTAAATGCTAAGGCCCGTCAAGAGAAAGAAGATCAAATCATTAAGCTAGAGAAAGATTGGAAACGCGATGTTAATGATGCGCAAGAGCAGATTCGTCGGAAAAATACTCAGATAATTGGTGAGTTCGGCCAGAAGCTACGTGCCGCTGTGCAGACTGTTGGTAAAGAAGAAGGCTATACTCTTGTTGTTGAGAAGAACATCACTCTTTATGCGGTTGATGGTATCGACGTCACGGATAAGGTCGTGAAGAAGTTTGACGAGGTGAATAAGTAGTTAGAGGTGGCTGTGGAATTAAAATTACCTTTAAATATAAATGATATTGAGAAGATTATACCTCACCGGTATCCTTTCTTGTTGGTTGACCGAGTAATCGAGTTTTCCGATAGTGAGAAGATAGTCGGGTATAAGAATATCACAGCTAATGAACCTTTTTTCGTTGGCCATTTTCCCGGTCGTCCCTTGATGCCTGGCGTTTTGATGCTTGAAGCGCTAGCGCAGCTAGGGGCGATATTCGCTAAATTATCAACCGGTGGTGCCGGTCCTGAGGATTTAGTTGTTTTGTCCGGGTTCGAAGATATTCGTTTTCGTCGCCAAGTTATTCCCGGTGATGTCTTGCGCATGGAAATGAGTAACGAAACCAAAAGAAGTCGTTATTGGAAAATGAAAGGAGTAGCCACGGTGGATGGGGAGAAGGCGGTCGAGGGGATTTGGATGGCGGCAATAGTGTAGTCCAGCAGTAAAGGAGATTCATGACAACTCAAATTCATGCTACCGCCATTGTGGCAAGTGGTGCAGAAATTGATAAAGATGTAGAAATTGGCCCCTATTCGGTTATTGGCCCGTATGTGAAGCTCGCAGCGCGCTGTAAGGTCGGGCCTCATGCTGTAATTGAGGGCCGGACGGAGATTGGTGAAGAAACGCGGGTTTTTCAATTTGCTTCAGTCGGCGCTCAACCACAGGATCTAAAATTCCACGATGAACCTTCCCGATTGGTGATTGGCTCCCATAATATGATTAGGGAGTTTGTTACTTTGCAGCCGGGCACAGAACATGGCGGCATGCTTACGACGATCGGCTCACATAATTTGTTTATGGCTAATAGTCATGTTGCCCATGACTGTATTGTTGGCGACTACAATGTTTTTGCCAATTCCGCGGCCTTGGCCGGTCATGTGACGATTGGCAATCGTATTGTTGTCGGTGGTTTAGTAGGCATTCACCAATTTGTTAAGGTTGGTGATTTTGCCATGCTTGGTGGTGGTGCTATGGTGTCCAGAGATGTTCCCCCTTATTGTATCGCTCAGGGGGATCATGCTGAACTACGCGGAATAAATATTATCGCACTTAAACGTAATAAGTTTTCCGACGAAGATATTTTGGCCATTAAAAAGGGATTTCGTCATCTTTTCCTTCACGCGGGTAATTTTGAGGATAAGGTTGCATCTTTGCCGGATAACGTGAAGACTAATGCTGCTATCAAAACAGTAATTGAATTTGTTCAGACAAGTAATCGGGGCGTTTGTCGCGCAGCAGTTACTCTGGATTCGTAATGGACTTTCTAAAAAAATTGTTTACTAAGCGTTGTTGTGTTGGAAAACAGGACGATACGCGGCTTTGTGCTTGGCGACCTAGGGCCGTGGATTTTGCTAGTGGTGAAACGGTTGGGCTAATTGCCGGGGCTAGCCAGATGCCTATAGACTTTGCCCGAGCAGCTCGGGCTAAAGGCTTAAAGGTAGCGGCTATCGCTCATATTGATAATTCACTTAAAGAATTAGAAGCTGAAGTTGATAAAATTTGTTGGGTAAAGGTTGGCCAGTTAGGTCAGATTATTAGTTTTTTTAAAGAGCATGGCGTTAAAAAAGCAGCCATGCTTGGAGGTATCAACCGGGTAAAAGCCTTTAGTGAAGTAAGCTTAGACGTTCGTGGGGCACTGCTCATGACTAAGATTCGATCGACAAAAGATGATGTTATTATGCGTGGGATTAGCTCAGAGTTAGCCGCTGAGGGGATAGAGATAATCGATAGCACTATTTTTTACCAGGATCAGTTGGCGAGTAATCAAATTCTAACAAACATTGGGCCATCTAAAGAAGAGATTGAAGATATCGAAGTTGGAAGAGCAGCCATTGCTGCGATGAGTGCTCAACATATAGGCCAATTGGTTGTTATTAAAAATGGGGTAGTGGTTGCTGTAGAAGCTGTCGAGGGCAGCGATGAAGCCATTCGTCGAGGTTGTAAATTGGGAGGACCTGGGGCTGTCGTTGTAAAATGTGCTAAACCCGATCAAGATATGCGATTCGATGTTCCGACAGTTGGCTCGAAGACTATTGAAACAATGATTGAAGGTTCAGCGCGGGTTTTGGCTTTGGAAGCAGGGCGCTGTCTGATTTTGGAAAAAGAGAAAATGTTAGCATTAGCCGAAAATAATGGAATAACCGTTCTAGGGTGTCGACAGTTAAATAATCAGATATAACTGCTTATTTTATATCATAATTGCCCTTTTATTTATTAGCTGTAAAAATACCAAAAAAATACTTCATTTTTAAGTTTCAATGCTAATGCATGTTACAGCTGGCTGAGATTGAGAATGCGACATAGACGTATTATACGCATATACACAAAGAGGAGAGAAATGTATTTTCTAGGGGTGTGTTCGTGGTAGATAGAAATAAAAACATTTTTGTAGTTGAAGATGAAATAACCGTTTCGTCAATTATTACTGAGCAATTAATATCTTCCGGGTATAAGATTTGGGGAACTGCAACTAGCGGCGAGGATGCTTTAGCTATATTGTTAGGTGCGACAGAAAAGCCTGACGCTGTGCTCATGGATATTGTTCTTGCCGGGAATATTGACGGAGTCGAAACTGCTAAACAAATTATTGCAAATTTTAATTTACCTGTTGTTTTTCTTACTGCCTATTCAGATGACCAAACTTTTGCCCGTGTTCAAGGTATTAAACCCTATGGTTATTTAGTTAAGCCGATCAGCCATGTGGAATTAATCTTTGCCCTGGGTTTGGCTATTGAACAGCATAGATTAAAACCACACAGTGCGGCAGTAGAGGAGGGTATCTTAGCTCCTGTCGATAGTAAGCAGACAGACACATCTAAAGACGAAGTTGTCGAGTCAATAACAAAGATCAGTATGTTCAAATTACTTCCGCCGGAAGTTATCAATACGCTCAAACAGCGGGCAACTCGTAAATACTACGAAGCCGGTGAAAATATTTTATTGGAGGGAAGCGAGCAAAAATTTGGTTTTGTCGTTATTCGGGGCTGTGTGTCGGTGATTAAAAGTTCCAATGCTCATGCTCGTGAGCTGATTGTTGATACAATCGTGCCCGGTGATTCTTCCGGTATGCTGGCAGTAATCGAATCAGTTCCTATGTGGTATACGGCTCGAGCACAGCTGGATTCAGATATTTTACTTATTTCTACGCAGCTGCTTATTAATATTTTTGATAAATATCCCGAGTGCTATCGCGAAATACTGAAGGAGACTTCCAATAAGTTAAAGAGCTCTTATGTTCTGTCTAAAGGATTGGCTTATAATTCCGTTGAGCAGAGAATAGTTGATGCGCTGTCTTTTCTTGTGGAAAAGGCGGGAGTTGTGGATCCTGAGACAGGCTTGCCAACATTGCACCTAACTCGGCGTGAGCTTGCTGACTATACAGGAACAACCGTGGAAACTGCTTACCGTGTGACTAAAAGAATGGAGCGTGAAGGGGCGCTAAAATTACCCAGCCCGGGCTACATGACGAGTATTGATCTTGCTAAGTTACGTATAAATAGAGATTGGCAATAAGCCAAACATGCGCTAATTCTCCCTGGCAATTACTCGAGAAACTAAAGAGAGCTTAGTCAAATTGGGAGAAACATGATCAAAAGGTTAGCAAATGTTTTTGTGCCCGGTCAACCGCTTACGCGAAAGTTATCTTTCATCGATTTATTTATAATAGTTGCCATTATAGTTGCACTCGGGGTTTTGGTAGAGACCGCTATTTATGCTCCCAGTGTATATCGTGGGCCAAAAGTTTCTCTTTCTCCGAAGATGTTGCCGTTTTATGCAGTTCTGTCTATTACGCGCATGTTTCTTGCCTACGTGCTATCTATTATTTTTACCCTCATATATGGGCGAGCTGCGGCCACTACGAAAATTGGTCAGCGATTGTTGCTCCCGATATTGGATATTTTGCAAAGCGTGCCCCTCTTATCCTTTTTGCCTTTAGTTTTGCTTAGCTTGAGTGTGCTGTTACCGCAAACACTGGCCTTGGAAATTTCTTCAATTATTTTGATTTTTACCAGCCAGGCCTGGAATCTTACATTTTCTTGGTATCAATCGCTCACTACTTTGCCCAGTGATCTTAAAGATACTAGCGCCATGTTTGGATTTACGACGCGCCAGCGCTTCCTTCATTTAGAAATGTCTTTCGCGGCAGTTGGGCTTATTTGGAATAGTATCATGAGCTGGGCAGGCGGCTGGTTTTTCCTAATGGCTGCGGAGATGTTTACAGTGGGCGATAAAGATTTTCGTCTGCCCGGTTTAGGTAGTTACCTAAGAGAAGCGGCATCTTCCAACAACTATCAGGCCTTGGTTTGGGGCTTATTTACGGTGATTCTGATTATTGTTTTGCTTGATCAGTTAATCTGGCGGCCATTACTTACTTGGGCGGATAAATTTAAGCTAAGCATGATCGAAGAAGATCCTCTTAACTCTTGGTTTTTACGCATGTTGCAAGGTTCGACGATACTGCGAGTGATTTTAAATAAATGCCGTAAAATCTATGATCGTTTTAGCGATAAATTTTTGCTACGTGAACGGGGAGAAACTAAATGGGCGATAGAGCAAGTTAAGGTGAGTAGTGTTGTTAGTTTATTCTGGAAAGTTTTGGTGGTTTTGCTCGTGGCGGTAATTTTATGGGGACTGGCGCGAGCTTATATTCTGCTGGCCATGGTTAAATTGCAGGTGTGGATAAAGCTGCTCATGGGGCTACTATGTTCTTTTTTACGGGTATTTTTGGCTTTGGTGCTAGCGTTGATGTGGACTTTGCCTGTCGGCATTTTAATTGGCACTAATAGAAAATGGGCAGCTTGGCTTCAGCCAATAGTGCAAATAGCGGCTTCTGTTCCGGCGACAGCATTGTTTCCCGTACTCTTAGTTTTTGTGCTTAATTTCCCAATGGGCACCGATATTGCTGCTGTGCTTTTAATGATGATGGGCACACAGTGGTATTTGCTGTTTAATATTATTGCCGGGGCCAGCACTATCCCCCAGGACATGAAATACCAGTCGCGCTTACTGCAACTGGGTAAGTGGAAAAATTTTCGCTCTTTGACTTTACCGGCGCTTGGTCCTTATATAATTACCGGAGCTATTACCGCCAGTGGTGGGGCCTGGAATGCTAGTATTGTTGCCGAATATACAGAGTTTGGAGGCAAGACGCTGTCAACGAAGGGGATTGGTGCAATGATCGCTCAGGCCACCGCCATGGGCGATTATCCGGAATTATTGTCGGCGACGTTAATGCTGGTGCTCTGTGTAATTTCTATTAATCGTTTTGTTTGGCGACGTTTGTATGAACATTGTGAGCAGCGTTATCATATAGAGTAATATGTTGACTCTTCACGAGATTAAAAGTTTTCAATAATTTAATGGCGAACAAATTAAGAAACTATTTATTTATTGAAAATTTGCTAATCGCATATTGCTAATTTTATGAAGAGTTAGTTTTTTCCCCGCATAGTTTTGCATTGCAAAACTTGCCCCCTCTGGGGGCTTTTGTCTAGTAACTTAGTAGGAGCCTTGAAGGGATACATAATATGGAAAGCCAGGAAACTTTGTTGCACGTGCGGCAGATAACTAAACGCTATCGAATGCGAGAAAAAGCATTTGTGGCTTTAAAGAATGTTGATTTTAATGTTGTCGATCACGAGTTTTTGGCTCTTGTCGGGCCGTCTGGTTGCGGGAAAAGTACGCTTTTGCGTTTGATTACCGGCTTGGAAAAGCCAAGTAGTGGCGAAATAGTTTACCGCGGTGAGTTGGTTAGAGGGGTTAATCCAAAAACGACGGTTGTTTTTCAGACCTTTGCGCTGTTTCCTTGGCTTACAGTGCAGCAGAATGTCGAACTTGCTCTGGAAGCGCGGGGCATTCCAAAAAAGATTAGAACGCTTAGATCTGTTGAGCTTTTGGATATGGTGGGATTAGATGGTTTTGAAACAGCATTTCCGCGAGAGTTATCTGGGGGCATGCGCCAAAAAGTTGGTTTTGCTCGAGCGCTTGCTGTAGAGCCCGAGCTCTTATGTTTAGATGAACCATTTTCTACGCTCGATATTCTTAGCGCCGAAACCTTGCGTTCAGAGCTTCACGAGTTGTGGGTAAGTAAACGTTTGCCGATAAGGGCGATTATTTTAGTTACACATAATATTGAAGAAGCGGCAATGCTTGCCGACCGCATTGTCGTAATGGATAAAGAGCCGGGTCGAGTGATTGCTGATATTCCCATTGAATTATCGTTCCCTCGCTCAAGAAAATCGCCAGACTTTTTAGCAGCGGTAGATAGAGTTTATGCGACCTTGGCGGGACATACTCAACAAAGACAAGCTGCGCCGACAGAGCCTGGCGCTCAGGGTCGGGCTAAAATGTTACCGATTATCTCAATTGATGTCCTGATTGGACTAATGCAGCGTATGGGAGATGCTCCTGAAGTTGGTGCTGATATTTATCGCTTGGCCACTGAACTAAATATTCCGGCCGATGAAATGCTGCATTTGACGGAAGCGGCTGAATTGTTAGGTTTAGCTGAGATTAGACAAGGCGATATTGTTCTTACCCCGTTGGGTGATACGTTTGCTGAAGCCAGCATGTTGGTTAAAAAGGAAATATTTTCGCGACGTGTGCGTAGGCTACCGATGTTTAAATGGCTGTGGGATATGTTTAGTCAGACTGAACATAAAAAGTTGGAGTGGGAAGATATCCGTATGGCGCTAGAAGAAGATCTTCCACCTGATGAAGCACAAAAACAGTTGGATGCCGCTGTAGAGTGGGGGCGTTATGCAGAACTCCTTTCTTATGATGATAATACCGGGGTGATCTTTCTAGAAAAATTCAATGCTGCTCTCTAAGCTTTAGGGGTCTCAGGTAAAGCCATGGGATGTTTTGCTGATAAAATCACAACGCCAACGGCGATTTACGGGCGACCGCCGGTCCTGAGTCTTATACACAAGTCCATATTTTGTAGGCTGGTGGTGCTGACGCGCCGAGGCTGGAAAGGCCAGCAGCGATATGCGGCTAAGCCGCCAAATACCGTGTGCCTATTGGGCGCAGACGAATCACTTTGTCCGCTTTGCTTCCAAAGATGGGTCGCGTTCCTCAGGCGCCGGTGAAGTTGTTTACACCCGTGGCGGCACCGCCGAGAGTGTTGCAAAAATATATCACCAAGGCACGATTTAACGGACTTGTGTATTAGACTCAGCGCCGGTCGCCGCTACGGATTACAAAACATTCTTTTTTTAAACTAACACCCGCTACCTTTTCAAAAATCTTTTCGGCCTAATGGGTATCCCCATACGAAAAACAGGAGCAAGCACAATTTTTTTTTAGGACTATCGAGAGCGGTTCATTTAGATTGCGCACAGTCACCGTACTGAAAAAATCCCCTAAGGCCAGGGGACAAGCAGATAACCTCCTTTCTCTGTCTGTTGATTTCGAGCGTAGGCCATGTTTTTTTGAAACATGGCCTTTTATCGCACCGGCTCAACTCGCAGCAACCTTTTGGTAAGACGGAGGCACTTCTAAGCCCATAAAAGCCCGATACAAATCAGGTAAGCAGGTGGGACAAGGAATGATACGAACCTCGTAGTCTCCCAGTGGTGCATTATCCTGAAGCATCAGCGGCTCTTGATTAGGACTGTTCTTTTGATAGAGTAGAATAATCGTCTCTCTGCCTCCGCATAAAGTGCACTTATGAAGAACAGCAGACAATCTCATTTCCATCGGAACAGTCGGATTGATGACTTTTTCGGACATGGCCATCACCGCCTTTCTGTTTTCCTAAGAAAACCCTCAGCTTTTCCTAACAGGTAGGGGATAATCTGTGCTAGTTCTTTTATCTTGTAATAAGGAAAGTCCACTGCGAAATAATCATAGTGCCATCGGGTAAATCAGCCGCGAGCGCATAATATCATTATCTTAGTATGAGCTAACAGTAAGAGCCCTATAGGACTAATTCCAGTTCAGTTTTTTGTGCCCAACCTTGTTTTCCATCGGGTAAAAGGATCTTGAACCAATTACCCCTTTTTTCGGTGACCAGAATTTCAGCTCCCTCATGTAAAATGAAAACAACTTGGTAATGCTCAGAGTCTCCAGAGTAAATGCTCACTTTGGACGATAAAACTACGGCAGAGACGGTATCTCTGCTTTGTTTCGATATCCCTAGCGTATAAGTGCCATCAAAGCTTTGCACAGCAACGAAATAGGAGATCCCCACCCAGAGCATTATGATGGCAGAAGAAAACGTGACTAATTTCCACAAAAAGTTTTGTTTCTTATGCTGCAATACGAGCAGCAGCCAGAATATTAAGTATGCGCTGATGAACGACCAATACATTGTTGTTGGGGGAAAATAGTTGGCCAGGGCTAAAACACCGGGGCCGGGAAGTGCATGATAATCAAACAAATGATCCTTCGTCTGCTTACGTGCTAGTTGTAGATTTGTTTTGATATCGGGATTGGTTGGAAGGAGCTTTAGGGCACGCCGATAATTATAAATTGCCCGGCCAATATTGCCAAGGCGATAATAGCAGTTTGCTAGGTTATAAAAAATATGACCATTGTTGATTTCGGCCGCTGCTTGCTCATAGCCTTGAGCGGCTTCTTTGTATAAACCTTTATTGTAATTATCATTAGCCAGGTGCAATGCTTGTAGTCCCAGCGACGAAATGTCATCTGTGGCTTGGCTTAATTGCGCCGACGGCGCAAGGATAGTTAACAAAAGTATAATTATGGCAAGTCGAACTCTACTCATCGTCTCATTGCCTTATTCAGAGCATTAATAATATCGCTAACCTCTGTCCGAAACGAGGCAGAGTTAAGCTGTTGAATATAGCTGCCCGCAGCGTATTTGGTATTTTCTCCGGCCTTTAAGATATCGCGGACCTTATCGGCTAACTGATCATGGGACAGTTGATCTTTAATTAACTGCCGAGCCTGATCAGGAGTTAAACTGTGACCGTTAACAATGAATTTATCGCCGATATATTGGCGTAAGATGGTATCGAATTTCTGAATCCCGTCGCCGATTGCCGGCTCGCCAAGGGCCTTGATAGCATTATCGTAAGCGAGCAATTGCTTTACTAACTCCGGTCTATTTTTGTATAAATGTAATTTCCCCCGATAGTAAATAAGTAATAAGCTAACTATCGGTGCCAGAACGACAACGATTGGCAATAATAAAGAATCAGGAGAGGACATCGGAGCAAATGTTTCTGCTCCCAGATGCTGTGGCAGTAAATCGACATTTAGGATTTTTACATCTGTTTTCTCTATGCCAAGGGGAGCGCTAATAGCCTGCTCTTCTTTTTCTAAAGTATTTTTTATATTGGGGTCGGGTTTTACGTTAATGGCGTGAGCTGTATTTTTTAAGATGGAATATTTTTGTGCCTGTGGGTCGAAAACAGCAACTCGAATCTCAGGAAAGCTAAAAGTTCCGGGTTTGAGGGGAACGAGAGCGACGCTAAACGTCTTTTTCTGAAAAATACGTCCACTGTTTATCTCGCTACTAAATTCCGGCTGATCTAGGTAAACTCTGAAATCTTTGCTCACGAGAGAATTGATATCGGGTAGTTCCAACGGTCGCAAATTAGCATCTCCGGAGAAAGTAAATTTTAATGTTATGCTTTCACCCTCCTTAACATTATTTTTATCAATCGTGGCATTCAGCGAAACATTGCCCACCGGATAATAAGCTTGTTCAAGAGGGGCCGGGGGTAAGGGCTTAACATTAAGGTTGATAGTCGGCGCGATAATATTGCGGTTTTCAATGCGAAAAGCATCAATGTTTAAAAGATCAGGGAAAACATCGTAAGCAAAACGCGAACGTTGAGAGGCATTACTATTGCGCACCTTCACTTGGACGGTAACTTTGCGTGCCGGGATTGTAATCTCTCCTTGCTTATTAGGAAATAAAGCCTCATCTAACCAGACGGTGGCCAGTGTTCTGTTTCCCAAAGACTTAACTTGTTGTTTTGCTTCGCCCAGCGATTCTCTTAATAGATCGAGATAATTAACTTCGGAAAAGTTAATCCCTTGCAACGGAATAGCCGTCGTCAACTCAGCATGATATCTAATCTGCTCGCCAACATAAGGGGATAGATTATCAACAATTTGAGCAAAATCTAAATTGCCGCTCGTATCTTTTGCCTGGGTTGGGAAGTTTTGTGTAATGGTTACTTGCTGTTCTTTTAGTATTTCGACGCGACCATTGGTTAATTCTAAAGTCCCACGGGGTAGGGGATAACGACCGGGTTTAAGATCTAAGCTTGGCGATAAAGTAAAAGTATAGGAAATCCGCGAAGATGCCTTGCCATTGACAATGGAAATTTCTGAGCGTCTGCCCTTGCCGGTCACGGAAAAATTGCTGTCGCTTTCATACTTAGGTCCCGCAATGGAATCGACGTCGCTTCCGGAAACGGTTACTTCCACATTGATATTCTCGCCCACGGTAATTGTTTGTGGTTCGACATTTATATTTACCTCAATGTCGGCGGCGGCGAAAATTGGACGGATAAACGCCGCGAGCATAATCAATAGCCAGTATTTTCTAAATTCAGTGATCATGAGATTACCAATCTTTTTCTGGCAGTTTTTGCTGTAGCGACCCCAGTTCTTTTAATGCTTTGTCTCGCCGATAGTTATTAAACAAAGCGCGATTTTCGGCAACACTATCTAATATGGCCTTATCTTGCTGCTGTGTCATGGTCGAGGAATTACTAGAGGTATGAGGCTGCGGCTGAGAAGTTTGATCTTCGGAGCTATTTTCGCTCTGGCTATTTTCTGAGCTGGAACTGCTCTCTGCACTATTGCCGGACGAAGAACTTTGCTCATTTTTATCAGAGGAGCTGGATTGTTGCTGATTGGAAGGATCCTCTGAGCTACTACTTTGCTCACTGCTTTCAGAGTTTTGCGACTGGTTTTGTTCACTGGAACTTTGCCCAGAGGATGAACTTTCTGAACTACTTTCTGATGAAGAGCTATCCTGGGATGAGGAGTTATTTTGTTGCTGTTTTTGTTGATCCTGCGAACTGTTTTGCGAGCTAGATTGGTTTTGCTGTTGCTTTTGTTGTTCTTCTAATAAACGCTTTGCATAGGCGAGGTTATCAAGAGCATTTTGATCGTTAGGTTGTAGTTTTAGGCTCTCCTCGTAATCCTTGATTGCTTCTTTTAATAGATTAAGCTGCACTTTGGTATTGCCTAAATTATATAGCGATAGAGCACGACTGTTATTTTCTTTGCTCTTTTCTGTGGCTGCCGCGAAGTATTTTAAGGCGTTTTCAAAATCTCCCAAGCGGTAATAAGAAGCTCCCAGCCCGGTGTTGAAGCGATAATCATCTCCCCCCTCACTAAGGGCCTGTTCATATACTGTTTTTGCATGCTCGAATTCTCCGCGCTCATAGGCGTCCTTACCTTCTTTACCTATTCTTTCCAAATCAGTCGCGAAAGTTTGGTCAATGTTAGTCAGGGTAAAAAGAAACAAGATAAAAACTAACTTAATCCATATCCGGCTAGAAATATTTTTTATATTAAAGGCAAATAATTGAATAGCCGGCCAGATCAAAAGTATTACGGCCACAGACAGGGGCAGTTGGAAATACTCATTCCATTTCTTTAGTCGGCCGCTGTCATATTCTTTGCCTTCCAGATTGCTTCTGATGCCGCGCTTGTAGATAAGTGAGGTGTCTTCCGCAGAAGCAATGGAAGAAACATAAATACCACCTGTCTTATTGGCTAAATCTTTGAGTAATGCTTCATTGAGTTTAGTGACAACGACGCTGCCGTTTTTATCTTTTTTATAACCTTTCTCGATGGGGATTGGTGCGCCGGTAGGTGTCCCGACGCCCATCACATATATTTGGACGCCCATCTCTTTGGCCTTACTGCCGGCTTCTTGCCAATTGCCTTCCAGATCTTCACCATCAGTGATGAGCAATATTGCTCGGTCGCGCTTAGCGCTTAGCATCTTTTCTGAGCCGGTAAAGGTTTGCAGAGCCTTTTCGATAGCGCTACCGACATTGGTACCGGCAACAGGGATTAGATCTTTATTGAGCATCTGTAAAAATAGACGAAAAGTCGTGTAATCTTCGGTAAGCGGTACTTCAGTAAATGCATAGCCGGCAAAAGCGACGAGGCCGATACGATCTCCGCGAAGTATATCAAGTAGATCATATACCTCCCGCTTGGTTCGTTCTAAACGGTTTGGGGGAATGTCCTGAGCAAGCATACTTTCCGAAACATCGACGGCAACAACGATATCTAGTCCTTTTTTCTTGCTCTCGCGCCAACTAAAGCCCCACTGTGGGCGCAAAGCAGCTACGCAAATTAGGAAGAGAATGCCAACTAAAATTACACCGCGGCGATAGGCGCGTTTGCTGCGCTCCGCTTTATTCAGATAAATCTCCTCAATTACAGACTCGTTTGCAATAGTCGCCAAAAGTCTCTCTTTGCTCTTATAGCTGTAATAGGCCAGCAGCCCGCAAAGAGGGAGCAGAAGCAGAAGCCAAATATTTTCTAATTCTCCAAATTGCATCGTTACGGAATCACTCTCAGATAAGTAGTCCTTAATATTTCTTCAATAATGAGTAAAAACACAGCAAGCAGCAGAAGGGGCATGAATTGCTCGTGATAATCTGTATATTGCTCAACTAGCTCTTTTCTTTCTTCTAGTTTATCTATCGCCTTATAAATCTCGATTAGTGCTTCAGTGCTTTTAGCGTGAAAATATTGACCGCCAGTCTTCTGGGCGATAGCGCGTAAAGTCTGCTCATCGAATTCTAATTGTTTAGGCACTAAACGAGCTGTGCCGAAGATGCTGGTATCTGGGAAGGGGGCAAGGCCATTGTCCCCAATGCCGATAGTGTGAATTTTTATATCTTGATCGGCAGCAATTCTTGCTGCTTCTACCGGCATTACTGTTCCCGCGTTACTTTTGCCGTCAGAAACTAAAACGATGACTTTGGATTTTGCGGGAATTGCCTGTAAGCGTTTGATGGCTATGGCTAAACCATCTCCGATGGCTGTTGATTGTCCGGCCATGCCGACTTCTAGGTTGTTTAGATATTGAGCAACTACGCCATGATCGAGTGTGAGCGGGCACTGAGTAAAGACATTTTCAGAAAACACAATTAGTCCTAGGCGATCGCCTACGCGCCCGGCAATAAACTGATGCACGACATATTTTAAGGCGGTCAGGCGATTAACGCGCTTATCGTTAATAAAAAAGTCCATCGCTTCCATGCTGCCGGAGATATCTAAGGCTAACATAATATCACGGCCGGAGGCTTCGACTTCGCGATATTCCTGACTGGTTTGTGGTCGTGCCAGGGCAATAATCAACAAAACAAAAATCAAAACTTGTAAACTATTAAGAATAGGCTGGCGATAGCGCACGCGCCAAGAAGGGCTAAGCGTGGCAACTGCCACGCGTGAAGAGTGAAAGAGGCAATGTTGAGCCGTATTGTTCGCTGCCTTGATTAGCCAGGGAATGAGCAATAACAAAAGGAAAAACCAAGGCGAGTGAAAAGTAATCATTAGATTCTCCCTCCCGTCGCTGATCCCATGACTGTTGCCGAGCGCTCTTTTTCTTTGTTAATTTTGTTGTTGAGATCGGTAACGAAGGCTCGCGTTTGGGTGAAAAGTTGACTGATCTGTTGGGTTACCTGCTCGCTATCAGCGGCGGATTTACTGAAGGTTAATTCTTCAGCCAAACGTAGCACTTTAAGCAAATCTTTAGTTAACACATGTTGCAGCTCTTTGGGTAAGAGCGGTAGCTCATGTTTAACGATAGTTTCAAATTCGGCAGCTATCTCTTTGGCTGTTCTATCATCGGCAGGAAAATTCCAAACCTGATCAATGAAGCTTCGCACGAGAAGAGATAATTCGGAGGATAGAGCGCGTAGAGAAATTGTCTGCGCTTGCCATTGTTTAAAGAGAATATCCATTTGTTGATAGGCTAGCTCGAGAGGGGACAGCTTGCGCTCTGGTTGAATAGGTAACTGCTTTTTCTTTCGTGCGATGATGAAGATGAGCAAAGCTAAAGCAAATATAATCAATAAAGCTAAAAAGCTCGACCAGGTCAAGAGACTGGGAAAGAAATCAGGAATGGCGGTGATGTCATGAAAGCCGCTACGCGCGTCATGGATATTAGTGGAAATATTATTCATGACTAGCCTCGCGTTGATCAGTTATGCTTAGTGTTCTTAGTCGATGGGTGGAGCGAGCTTTAAAAAATGACCGTAAAACAGGAACAAAGGGTTTGCTTGTATCTAATTCTAAAGCGCTGATGCGGTTTTTAAGCATTATGCTGCGCAGCTCAGAACGGCGTACGATTGCTTGTGCTGAGAATTCTTTTTGTTCTTTGGGTGAGGTTGTGTCGATAAGCGTGATCTCGCCCGTTTCGGGATTAAGCACAGACATTAGTCCGACAGGTGGTAAAGCATAATCTGCTGGGTCAGAAACAATAAGGGCCGTGACGTCGTGGCGCTTACTAAGTGTGGCTAATTCCTTTTCAAAAGAACTATTAAGAAAATCTGATATTACGAATATCACAGAACGTTGTTTTAATACGCGACTAAGAAAAGCAAATACCCCGCCTAAATTAGTTTGTGCGCTACGTTGGGCATTGCTGGCCAAGACATGATGTAATACGCGCCAGACGGCGGAGCGTTTTTTCTCCGGTGCGTAATAGGAGATCACGTCTTTAGCGAAAGTGGCCAAGCCTACGCGGTCATTGTTGTTAAGGGCGATTAAAGTAAGTGCGGCTCCGACTTGGGCGATGAGCTGCCTTCTGATCATGGTCCCTGTGCCCGTGGTTGTTGAACCACTGATATCTACGGCAATAACAACATTGATTTCTCGCTCTTCATGAAAGCGCTTGATATAAGGCTTGCGGCTACGGGCGGTAACCTTCCAGTCAATGGTGCGAATATCGTCACCGGGCTGGTATTCACGTAGCTCTTCAAATTCCACGCCACGGCCACGAAAGGCGCTTTTATAGCTACCACCAATGCCAGCTTCGGCTATTTTTTTTGTAGCAAAATGCAAGCCTTTGAGTTCAGCTAGCAACCGGGGTGTAACTTTGCTTACTGTTTGACCTGTCGTATCCATGCCTGATTATGGTACTTGCACTCCATCTAACACCATATTGACAAGACTGTCTGTGGTTAATCCCTCTGCTTCAGCCTCGTATGAAGGCATAATGCGATGGCGTAAAACATCCAGCGCCGCGTCTTTTATGTGCTGCGGTACGACAAAGCGTTCACCGGCAAGGAAGGCTTCTGCTCTAGCCACCAAATATAGAGCGATTGTTGCCCGTGGGGAGGCGCCAAGTTCGATCAATGAGGAGAGATTCAATCCATAATCCTTAGGATTACGGGTGGCCGAGACAATATTGACAATGTATTGTTTGATCCTCTCGTCAATATAAATATGTTCTGATGCGCGCTTAAGCATGGCGATATCTTCTAAGGTGGCGACGGGAGTTTCTTTGCTGGTTTGGAAGCTGGGTTTAGTTACCAGATCAAGCATTTGCTTTTCTTGTTCTGATGTGGGGTAAACAATTTTAAGCTTCATGATGAAGCGATCTACTTGTGCTTCGGGTAAGGGGTATGTTCCTTCTTGCTCGATAGGATTTTGTGTTGCCAGAACAAAAAAAGGTTTGGGTACAGGATAAGTTTGGTTACCGATGGTTACTTGGCGCTCTTGCATGGTTTCGAGAAGCGCAGATTGAACTTTTGCCGGCGCGCGATTTATTTCATCGGCTAATACGAAATTGGCGAATACCGGACCTTTTCTGATTTCAAATGTTCCTTCCTGAGGGCGAAATACTTCTGTTCCCAATAAGTCAGCCGGCAATAAATCCGGGGTAAATTGAATGCGCTGGAAGCTGCCGCTAACTGATTCGGCTAAGGCCTTAATAGCTAGTGTTTTAGCTAACCCGGGCACGCCTTCTAACAACACATGACCATCAACGAGCAGTGCCGTGATGAGACGCTTTTTTAAAGCGTCTTGTCCGACGAGGCGCCGACTTAAGGCCTCTTTAATTTGCGCGGCTAATTTAAGACTTTGGCTGAGTAACGCTTCGGTTTGTTCACGATCGGAGGCGAAAGTTTCATTCATATGCTTAAAGTTCTAATAAATTATAAATATAAAAAGGGACAACGCAAAAGTCCATTGCTAAGCAAGACCTCGGCGGTTGCCCCTTTTCTAAGAAATTACTTCGCTTGCTTTTTATACAAGGTGAAATGCACACGGCGATTCTTAGCAAATGCGGCATCGCTATCAGCCGCATCAAGAGGAATTTCCTCTCCGTAGCTGATGGTGCTTAACTGCTTGGCATTTGCACCAAAGCTAACGAGCATAGTTGCTACGGCCTTACTGCGGCGTTCGCCGAGCGCCATGTTGTACTCGCTTGTGCCACGCTTATCGCAGTGCCCTTCTAGTTCTGCTTGAACTTCCGGGTTGCTTTTTAGAAATTTAGCGACGGCTTTGATTATTTCTTGACCAGAGGCAGAAATAGTAATTGAGTCATGACCAAAGTGCACGTCTTCAAACATACCGCCGTCGGATGCTTTTGGAATATTGCCTTCACCGTAGCGATCACCGAGGGCCATATCCTCATCGGTAACAGTGCCATCGCCATCCCCGTTGCCTGACGAGGAACTGCATGCAGAAAAAGTAATTAAGGTAAATAAAAGGAAAAGATAGAATAAAATTTTCACGATTGGGCACTCCTATTGAAAGTAATATTAATAATGTCTAAATTTTAGCTAATGACGTTTTAGTTTTAAGAATTGTTTAACTTTTTGCCAAGTAACTTTTAAGTGTGCGTAGATAAGAAGTTGGCTATTTTCCAACCTTTGATATATGTAGCAGTTAGATGAGATATTAAGTGCATAAAAAAGATATGAAAAGAGAATTTTTAGCTATATTTATTCTATTGATTACAGTCGGGCTGTTTTTCGGAGCCAAGCCAAGCTTAGCTGATGCCTTTGAATGTAAAGCTAAAGTGGCGGCTGATCGTTATCAGGACATCATTGAAGGCGTGGAATATGAGTATGATGGGATCAAAGAGTTTTATGCCCGCTTTTTTCAAAAATCTTACTTATTAGGATTAGACCGCACCGAAGTGAGTAAGGGCGAGGTCTTTTTTAAAAAACCCGGGAAAATGAAATGGAGCTACTCGCAGCCGGAGGAGCAGCTGTTTGTGGCCGACGGTCAGCAGGTTTGGTTTTACCAACCGGCGCTTAAGCAGGTGACACTAGGGGATTTTGACTCTTCTTTCCGTTCCGATATGCCGGTGTCCTTTTTGATAGGCATAGGAAATATTCGCGAGCAATTTTTTGTCGAGGATATGTGTGACACTGAAGAAGGTATTAAAATTTCGCTTAAGCCCAAAAATAATGATGGTAGCTTAGGAGTCTTTCGGCTGTTGGTTAGGAAGGGGTCCTACGCTACACTCGGAGCGCAAATCGGCGATTATGGTGGCAACGAAACTTCGATTGGTTTTATTTCTATGAATAGGGAAATGAAAATCGACGATAAAGAGTTTACATTTGTAGTTCCCAAGGGAATTGATGTGATTGATCACCGCACCCATCGGTCGACGATTAAAGAGAAATCGGCGGGGCCGACTCAATTAAAAGAAGAGGATATTTTTGCTCCGGTGACGCGCAAAGAGTTGACTGAGCAAAAGAAAGCCGACGACGGGAAGAAGTAGTATAAATTCCGCATATTAAATCTAAGATAAAGATGACCACAAGTCCTGAAAACACGGCCTTAACAATCGCCATGGTATCGCTGGGCTGTGCTAAGAATTTAGTTGATGCTGAGGTTATGCTCGGTGTTTGGGTTAAGCGTGGTTATGAAGTCATTGATGACTTAAATGCAGCAACAGTAATTGTTGTTAATACCTGTGCCTTCTTACAGTGTGCAGTCGAAGAGGGGATCGATAAAATTCTGGAAATTACCAGCTATAAAGAAAGAGGCTGTTGTCAAAAACTGATTGTTGCCGGCTGTATGGTTGAGCGCTATCGGGGGAAATTAGTAAAAGAATTTCCGGAAGTGGACGCCTTTGTTTCGATTGATGAGTTATTGCAGGTTGATAAGATCATGGGTATATCAACAGACTGCGTCGATGAAACGAGAGAATCATCATTTTTGTATGACCACAATTCGCCGCGTATCGTCTCCTCAGGATCGGCTTTTGCCTATCTAAAAATAGCCGATGGCTGTAATCGTCCTTGCTCTTTTTGTATTATTCCCAAGCTGCGTGGTAAATTTCGCTCACGTCAGATGTCCTCGATAGTTAGCGAAGCGGGAAGCATGCTCTCTGCCGGTTATAAAGAAATTAATTTAATTGCTCAGGATGTGACATTTTACGGTCGCGACCTGGATAATGCTGAGGTTAATTTTGTCGCGTTACTTAAAAATTTGCTTAAAGAAACAAAGCAATATGATTACTGGCTGCGGATACTATACACATATCCGACGGGAGTCAGTGAAGAGTTGATTAAGCTGATCAAAGACGAGGCGAATATTTGTGATTACTTGGATTTGCCGCTGCAGCATATTAGCGACGAAGTGCTGAAAGCAATGAAGCGACCATTTGGTGAGGCGAAAACCAGAGAGCTGATGGAAAATGTCAGGAAGTGGCATCCGCAAATTACTTGCCGCAGCAGTTTTATCGTAGGCTTTCCGGGAGAGACTGAGGCTGATGTCGAGAGGCTGGCAGGCTTTATCGAAGATGGGATTTTTGATCATGTGGGGATTTTTACTTATTCGCCGGAAGAGGAAGCTGCTTCCTTCGCGCTGGGAGATCCGGTGCCTGAAAAAGAAAAGCAAGCGCGGCGAGATTATCTGATGGGGATTCAGCAAACGGTGGTTAATAAACGCCAAGGGGCACTAATCGGCAAAGACGAAAAAGTGCTCATTGAAGGTTTTCACCCGGAGTCTAATTTACTACTGGTTGCTCGCAGTGCGCGCTTAGCCCCCGAAGTTGACGGTCAAATCATTATCAATGATTTGGGGGAGAGTGATATTTCCCCGGCAGATCTTATTGCTCGTTTTGCCACTGTGCGGCATACAGCGGTTCAATCTTACGATCTTATCTCCACCCACGTGTAATACTCCTCGCTCAGAAATTTTCCACGGCGTTAAAATTTATTAGTGACGGATTTAGAAATAAGATTTTCGCTGCGGCTTAGCAATATTTGCGTATAAGACTCGGCACGCGTGAGCGCAATGCTACATGTGTTAACCGAGCGCGAGGGAAAAGATCGCCTTATTCAGGAGATTGCTCTTGGGACTGCTCTTCTCTTGATTCAGGCTCTTCGGTCGCATCGGCTTCTTCTGTGCCGAGATGTTGTTTGCGCCAATCAGCTTCGAAGGCACTTAGCTTTTGTTCTACGAGGTCCATGGTTTTAGAAATACCATCTTTGACGCCGTCAAATTTAAAGGCACCGATGTCACCTAAGATGGCACTTGCTTGCTGGTATCCTTCGTTAATTCCGCCACGAATTGTTTTCATAAAACTAGAGATTAATTCTTCACCCTGCATATTGGGATTTTGCTTGGCATAAATACTGAGCATAGCAGTGGTGCCCGAGACAATCATATCTGCGGTTTTTTCTGGAGTAAAATCTTCCGGTTTCAGTGATTCTAAGCCACCCTTGGGAAGATCGGATCCGAGAATATCTTCCAATTTAGTTTTAATTTCTCCGGCCAGAGCAGTAAGGCTTTTATATAAGTCGCCCATGCCGACATCAGCAGTATCATTGCCTTTGCCGTGTGACTTTCCTGTCTCTTTGTTTTTTGTTTTAAGTGTAGAGGGGTTGTCGTTTAATTGTTTAACAACGAGCTCTGATGTCGAACTGATTTTTAATCCCATAGTAGTGCCTCCTTGCGTATGTTACTTGCTTGCTTGGCCAGCGAACTTCCCTGCCTGCCTCATCTACTATCGACCAAATACCCCATGTTCTTAAGCAATTAATAAATACTATAGTTATTGTAGGGTATTACTGGCGTAATTTGCATCATGTTTTTCTTTATTAAAACACTAATCCCCCCCCCGACCATAATTCGTTGAAATTCCACAACAACACGTGCTCTGGGAACTAATTTATATCTTAATATACGAGAAATCAGCTACTTACAAAATATCAAAAAATAAAAATTTATATTTTTAAATAACCCGTAACCGCCACGATTTTGAGCCGAATACGAGGAAGACGAGAGGCGAGCACCGTAAGTGTAGTGAACTACTAGCGGAGTGCAGCCACGATGCCTGACAAAGTAATCGGCCAAAAGCGTGAACGGTTACACTCATTTATGCTTATATTCGAGCTTATGGTCGGAGGTCGTGCTTTTGCATGAAGCCGTGGTCCGGGTGAATAATTTCGATCCAACCGTCATATTCTTGGCCGGTTTGAACTTTTGCGCCCCGCTTGAATTCGCCAAGTATGCGGCTATCGCTTCTTGGCGCGCGATATAGTTTTGCCTGATTTTTCATCACTTCCCAATCCGAATTCTGCGCTGGAGCAGAGGTGATTTCGTCTGTCGGAGTGATCAGGGTTTTATTTGTATTCGTCGGTAATTCGCCAGGATCAGTAATGTTGGTGAAAGAATTGAATTGTTGTGCTTTGGGTAATACTGTTCTTAGTGCACCCAATCTGTCTTCAGTCGTTGGATGGGAAGTGAAGTATTTGAGATTGCTGGATAGATCAGGATCTGATCTCATCCTCTCCCAGAATTTGATCGCTGCTTCGGGATTATAGCCGGCTTTGGCCATCAACATCAGCCCGATATGATCAGCTTCAAATTCCTTCTCTCGAGAATAGGGATTGAGCAGTGCTTCGTTGCCTAGGCCGCCGGTAATATTGCTGGTGAGCTCTCCAAAAACACGCCCGAATCCGGTTTTGTAGCTGACTGCCGATACGGCAATTCCTGCTACATTTGCTCCCACGCCGACCAAAATCTTTTTTAATTGTTCATTGGGGTCAGGATCTGTGTGTCCGGCAAGCAAATGGGCCATTTCGTGCGCCAGCACGGCAGCTAACTCATCGTTGTTTTGCGTAACATCCAATATTCCCGTCCAGACAAAAATATGATTGCCTCTTGTCGCGGCTGCATTTTTAACCTCTGGGGCGTTAAGCAAAAACACATGCCAGGGCTCATTTTGTCCGGAAGCAGCAGCGGCGAGGCGATCAACTATGGCGTTTACGTTATTGATTCTCGGATCATTGTATTCTAATGGATATTGCTTAGAGAGTTCGGTTAATACTGTATGACCATATTTCTCTTCGCCCGGGGTAACGCTGCGCGCATGTGGAATTGTGCCTACCGGAACCGGTGGTTTCGCGGGAGCGCAAGATACAGCGAAGAGGAGCAATATTAAGCAAATATAATAGAGAAACGATTTCATAAATCGAGGTTAGCGAACTGTGAATTCTTAGGCAAGGTGTGATTTACCGAACAGCAGTAGGGAAGGCAAAATCGATACGGCCATTAACTTGGCGTACCCTTAGATTTTCAACCATCAATCTTCTAATTTTGTCCGTTTTAAAGAGCATTTGCCCATAGGTGTCGGATTTGGTCTTAAAGGCTGGTTCTGTGCTTATATCCATATACATGGTCTGATAAGGTTTAAGAGTTTGTGCTTGAATGGCTGATCGGCTACCCTTTGGTGTGCGGACGTCCATAGAAATTTTTTGTGATTTGCCATAAGTACTCATCAAGCGCAGAAAGTTAGACATATCAAGATAGCGGTTATAAGAGCCGATTTGTGTTTCTTGTCCGGAAATATAAGTAGGTGCCGAGTATCCGCTTTGCAAAGAATTATCTTCACAGTCATGGAAATAAACTGTGCTTTGTCCAATTAAGGCTCCCGCGCGGTTTGGAGTAATCTCGGCCACACCATATCCATTAGATGGCAGCAGGGCTCCGGTATTAACATGAATCTGCGCCGTTGGTTTAAGTTTAATTCTTTGTGCTGCTATTTGTTTTCCATCTTTATCCCTGAATTTAAGTCGTGCCAGCACTGTATTCCCACTAACGTTGATTATCTCAATCCAGTTAGACTGAGTCCAGCATTGGCCTCGGAAATTGCTAATTGGCACATATTGTTTATCACCGTTACCGCTTTTGGCATCAATGCGAATAGCAAAGTTGAATTTACTCTGCGGTTTCCCAGGCTCATAAATTTCGCCGTATCGAGTTACGCTGGCAAAGTAATTAGCTCCGCCGTCTTTGGGCTCTACCTGAACTAGATACATAGCTTCGCCTAATTCATGACCACCTTGCACGTCTACTTCACCATGCCCCGGAACGGAAATTGGTGGTTTAGGACTGCCATCGGCGTTAAAAGCATTATCGCTATCGTAGACGATTCTACCGTTTTGATTAAAAATTCTCACAGTGAATTTTCTGGAGATTGAATCGGCATTGGCTATCTCTACCCAGTTATGCACTTGATTGCCTATACCTTGCGGGTCAATGGAATTTGCTGTGGCAAACGACGAACCGCGGACAGGATTTCTCAGCTCACTAGCATATGCAAAAGAGAAAGTGCGATCATAGAGCGGCAAGTGATCTTGATTTGGGTCTGGTCGGTAAATACTCATACGGCCGGTTAGTATTACTCCGGGATCTTTCTGGTTGAAATCGATGCGCACTTGGCCATAGGTATCTTTCTGCCCTACCAGTCGGTGAATATCAACGTCTAATTGTTGATTGGGGCGTATGGTGACATTCATTGTCCTGCCCAGTCGCTTACCTTTGTTGGAATAAATGGAGATGCGAGCCTTAACAATGGCTGTTCCGCTAGAGATCAATTCCAGATAGTTTAGATGCCCGAGGAAAGTATTATATTTTGTGTAGGCTGGTGTTCTTAGTCGCGTTTCGAAGCTACCTTGGTCGTAAGGATTCGTCCCGTCTTTTCTTTCATCGTCGTCGATGGAGCCATCACCATCGCTGTCCGACGTGTCATCATCCACACCTGAACGTCGCCAACCAATGGCATAATTGCTGTAGCTGCTGGTCGTGTATTTATTTAGAGCGCGCACTTGATAACGGTAACTGACTCCCGGAATGGCGCTTTTGTCTTCATAAACACAGTGACGATCGGCATCGCAGCCCTCGAAATGACTAATCAGCGCTAGTCGTGTGCCATGTTCGCCGGCATGGATGCTCTCATCAAAACGAGCTTCGGGATCACGCAGGCTCAGGAGCTCATATTCCGTTGATCCTTGTGAACCATCGAATTCAATTTTGACGTAAGAAGCGTGTGTTCCCTTGGTAGCTGTTAAATTACTCGGAGCTACCAAGTTTAGTTTGACACAGTTATAATTGTTGTCTCTTTTCCAACCACTCAGGCAATCGTTCACGGCAAAGTCAATGGCAGTTAAGTCATTGTTTACTCGCAGTGGAGAATAACGACAGAGAAGGCCGCCCATGGCCGTGCGTTGCGCATCGGTGATGTATTGGGGAAAGCCGTTTTCGTCGTAGATTGGAGTTCCTTGGGAGTTTTTTTGCACAGTCGTGCGCGCGGGGCAGTGCTCACGGGAAGCATTTTCGTTTAATTCAAAAAACCTCATGGCGCCATTTGATTCGCCCTGTTCATTTTCATCAATCCATAATGGCTGGTCAGCGGCAAGCATATTTCTCATTTCAAAAAGGCCGATAAGATCTTCGGCTTTTGATCCATCATGAAGTTCCTCTACGATATCGTAGGCTTGGCGCAGGGTAATTGTTTGTGCGCTACCGGTGTGTGAATGTAATAGAATACCACCAACGCCGCGCACTGCATTGCCCGCAGTATCAATGGTCATCACGCGACCGCGTAGAGTATATTTAGGGACGTTTGGATCAGCTATTTCGTCCCAATCACAGCGACTATTGTTATTGACGTTAACATCTTTTCTTCCACAGCCACAGATTCCCGGGACAACTTTGTCAGTATCTTCGTCGCAATCATCGTTACAATCATGAGTCCCATCGTCGTCGGTGTCTTGATCAGAGATATTGCAACCACAGACCCCGGGATCGGTTTTTGTCGAGTCATAAGGACATTTATCGGATCCTAAGTCGGTGAAGTTTTGATCTTCTTCATCTCCTAACCAGACTGTTATGTCTCGGGAGGAGGGAACAAAAATAAAATTATCGTCAAAGGGATTAGTTGGTGTGATCGTGAAATTTCCCAACGAAACGCTAACTTCATAATTACCGTCATTATCTGTAGTGACTGTTTCGGTATAGGTGCCCGATGTTTGATTGCCACCCGTGATAGTTAGGGTCATGCCGCGTAGTCCCTCGCTAGGAATCTCCTGACGGTAAATACGTCCTTTTATTTTATAAACGTGAGGATCATTGGTGGAAGTAAAATCGATGCCGCTGACAAAAGCGTCTTGGACAATCACTTGGCGCTGGCTAGGATCAAAAACATGCCCATATTTTTCAGCGGTGACGATGTAGGTATCATTCACATGGTCGCGGAAAACATATTCTCCGTTGGCATTTGTCTGCTCAGTGTCGGCCAACTCGCCAGTGCTCTTGACTCGCAAGTTCATCGTTACACCGGCTAAGCCGCTTCCGCCGCCATACCGGTAAACACGCCCACTGATATTGGATTTTAACCGGCCAAAATCTCCGGCAATGATACCGGTTATTTGGACATCGGGCTTTAAATCCCAAGTCGTGGTTTTTGAGGTAAGTGCGCTAGCGGAACCGAGGCTGATATAAGTGTATTTATTGCCGGCCGCATTAGTAAGAACTCCGCCGATATCGCAATAACCATCTCCATTAAAATCTTGAAATAAGAAATTTTCGTAGGGTCGCGAACCTAAGCTCCACTGGGTTTTTGTTTGACCGAGCCTTCCTAAAATTATCCGGGCATAATATCGGTTGCCGCTAGGTTCATAAAGCACTAGAGCGATGTCGTCGTTGTGGTCACCATTGAAGTCACAGGCGCCAAATGAGACCGGTAGCATTCCCGGATAGGGGGCAGTTACTGACCAGCTGGAGGCCAATTTTTGCCCATCGGCGCCAAGATAGATATTGGCAAGATAAGTATCTCCGGTTTTCGCTATCGCCACAATATCATCAATGGCGTCGTTGCTGTCCGCGGGGCCATTAAATTTCCCGGTAACAAACGCAGAATACTCTTCGTTTGCTAGTAGCCAGTCCTCGTTATCAGATAGCTGGGCGCCACCCAATGGCCCATAACTTATTTTAACACCGACATCTCCGTCGGGATTATCGCCGGTAGAGCTCTTATAAAGTGTAGCAACATCGTCATTGCTATCTCCATCAAAATCGCCGGTGAGAAAATAGAATATCTGCTGAGCGTTAGAACCAACGGAATTAGACCACGTATCGACACCAACATTTCCCGGGCTACTAACATCGAAAAAATAAGGCGTGTCATCATCGGATATATCCACGCAGGCAACATCTTCCTTGCCATCGTTATTCGAACCATCGAAATTTCCGCTGAGAAAGCCAGAGGTTTTACCATCGCCCAGTGGAGTAAGATATCTTTCCCCGACAACCGTTTGGCTATGAGTAATATAAATATTATTAGCGCTTTCCAGTGAAATAGCACAAATATCCCCACCGGGTTCATTGGCAAAACAACTCTGTGGCGGGGCGCAAAGGGCCACACACAAAAATAGAAATAATGTCCGTAAAAAATTCACCAAAACTTTCTTAATATAATTACATCGACTCGTTCTAAATTTCGGCATAAATTACTAAAAACTTTACGGTTTTACGGGTAGTTAGCTTGCTTCGAACCACTGAAAATCAATGCAAAAAAGGTATTTAGGTAAAAATGAGAGAATCGCCTAGAAAAGTCATATCGCAATAAAAAATAGCTAAGTATCCAAAAATATTAAAATAACACGCTCTCTGAGAACTTAAAGTAAGCGTATTACAAATATGAACATTTACTATTATTTATTGACGTTTCCTAATCGGAAATGATTAATCTTGTGAAGGCTTAGTCTTCGTCTCCCCATAGTTTTGCCTCGCAAAACTTGCCCCCCCAGGGGGCTTTTGAATAGAAACTCAGTAAAGGTCGTGAACGGTTACAACTTAAATAACATAACTTCATTTGATTTGGTTGAGTATGCTGCGAGCCATGGGACTGGTGGCGGCCAATGCTTCGAGCTCGGTTCGAGCTTGATCAATCTGGCCAATTTTTATGCGCAGCTGAGCGATAGAAACTTTTATTTTTAGAGCCTCTTCGTTGCTGTAATTCAAGGCGCGGGTGTAGCTGTTTATGGCATCAGCAATGAGACCTTGCCTTTCGTAAGCTTCAGCATAAAATCTATGGATCAAGTATGTTCGACCGGGGCCATAAGTTTCATAGTTAGAGATTTTATTTAAATAATAAATTACTTTTTCCGGTTTGCCACTGTCGCGAGAAAGAACACCGAGATTAAAATAAACTACGTCATCGCTGGCTGAAATGCGGCGATTTCCGGGAACCTTAAAAACCGCTAGTAAAGTTTTTTCTGCCTCTTCATACTGGCCGGTCATGCTTAAGGCAATTCCGTAATTAGCTAAGACAACTCCGTCCGGGTCATCACCCTGTAGCTCACGTGCCCGCTTAAAAGCAAATACTGCGTCTTTAACGCGATGCTGAATTTGTAATTGATGCCCAAGATTTGACCAGGCACGGGCCTTATTAGGGGATTTTGAAGTTATATCAACATTAAGGCTTATCGGATCTTGCCAGACGATATTACGATTATAATTTATCCCGATAAAAGCAACGATTATTGCTCCCACTAAAATAAAAACTCCTATCTTTAGATAACGAAGCATTAGTGGTTGCAGCGAAAATTTCAGCAATAACTTGTTGGCAAAAAAACTAATTAGAGCGCAGGCGGCGATGACAAAGCCGATTGCCGGCAAATGCATGAAGCGCTCAGCAAATTGCTCGCGCATGGGTAAGGCAAATGAAGTTGGAGCTTTGGTAAGCAAATACCAAAGTAGTCCATAGGCAAGCAACGGCACCTGTTTGCGGTAGCGGTAAGCGAAAGTAACAACCAAACAAATAATAATTAAGGAGAAGGGTAAAGTGCTGGCAATATCCGGTCGAAAATCATGATCCATGTTTAGCGGATAGGGAATAAAAAGGTAGCGAAAATACAGGGTGATAGCAATGAGTTGCTTAACATAATAATATTCACGACTCTCAGCTTCGATATCAAACCCGATGGAGAAATTATGGGAGAAAGGAAGATAATGCATGATTAGTGGTATGGACGTCATAACTAAACAATAAGGCAGATATTTTTTTAACCATGCTATCGGTTGAAAAGAAAAGGGCTTCTTTTGTAACACTGTAATAAAATAAAAATCAGTTATGAAAATTACAGCGGGAAGGACAATCGCATCTTCTTTTGATCCGCAGGCAAGTAGACCACAAATCCAAGAAAGAAGAAACCAGAACCAAGTGTGTTTAGTGCTGATGTATTGGGCGCGTAAATAGTAGACTAGAGAAGCTACCACGAAAAGTGTCGCCAATAGTCCGGATCGGTAATGAAACATATTAAGTGTTTCGTTATGGATCGGATGAACTGTGTAAATTAGGGCAATAATCAATAACGTTATTGTTCTTGGCCAGAGCGTTTTATTTGTAGCTAATGGCCACAGGTACCCGAGTAGCAGATAAACATAAAAACCAACGATCGCCTGAAAAATAATTGTCAGTAAATGCCAGTAGGACAAGTCATAACCACTGGTGTAGTAACTAAGCGCAATAAAAAAATTAGCCACAGGGCGGCTAGGATAATATTGAAATCCAAAAATATCAGAAAAGTCTTTAATGTACTTAAGCTTCGATGTTGGGCCGAAAAATCCAACATCGTCCCAATGAAATGGAATATTAAAGGAATTGCAGTAAGCTAAAAAGGTCGCGGCAAAGAGAATAAGAAATACAATTAAGTGCAAGCGGAGAGTCTTAAGATTATCTGACACATTCAATCCGTTAGAGAGCACCCGGACGTCTTAACTCTTGCTAAGGACGTCCAGGCGTCAGGTTATCTAGCGCCTTTTATATGGCGCTGGGGTGGTTTTAATTTATTTTTTCTAAATTAGCGCAACCGAGCTTATCGCCACCATCGCAGGACCTTTTAAGAAGCTGCTTAGCTACATCTTTATTGCCGTCGCGAGCCTCCAATAAGCCTAAATTGGTGCAGCTATAAAAATCGCCGCCGTCACAGCCCTTCTGATAGAAGACCTTGGCGGTCGGAATATTGCCTTCATCGGCATTAACAATGCCTAAATTAAAGCAACCTTTAAAATAGCCATTGGAGCAAGCTTTTTCGTATAGGACTTTAGCATCATCTTTCTTGCCCATTTCGATAGACTGAATACCGGAATTATAGCAAGCACCGGCAAGGCCATTATCGCAAGCTTTGATGTTGAAGCTACGAGCCTTTTCTCTGTTGCCAACGTTGATTTCATAAAAACCTAAATCAAAACAAGCATTGTTCTCGCCGCCGTTACAGGAAGCTTCGGCCTCATCGTACAACTTCTGTGTTTTTGGGCTTTTCCCTGTTACGTCGGACAAAGAATCAAATTTTGCGCAGCAACCAAGATGCCCATTGTCGCACCCAATCTCAAAATATTCTTTGGCTTTGGCATTGTCATTCTTCTTAAGCATAGCCATAGCATCGTCGTAGCAACGATCGTAAGCCTCGGCACTACACTTTGACATATCAACATCAGCAGCCGGAGCTGTTGCCGTTTCTTTAGTTTGAGCTGTGCCGTCTTTAATCGCTTTTAGAAAAGCAGCCGAATCATCTTTTTCCTTTGGCTTACAGCTACTAAAGCTAACTGAAATCAAAATTCCCATGAAAGTAACGAGTATGGTTCTCATAAATATCCTTTAAGTAAAATCGTGGTTAAAGAAGTGTCACTAACACCCAATTCTAAACTCCCAACTACCGGAAAAGACAGACTTGACTTAATTAAGCCAGGCGGCCGACAGTGTAAGCAAATATATAGATGTTTGAAAACGAAAAAGTTTTCTATTATTTCGCCCCATTAGCAATTTTACCAAGCCGATTGCATAAGCCACTCAAAATATGAATATAACACGCTCCCTGAATATAACACGCTCCCTGAGAACTAGTTGTTTAGTGGTTTTAGGCACTTATAGATGGGGAGGAGCTTGGAGTCATTGACGGTGATGGCGGAGATTTCGGTGCAGTAAGGGGGGAGCGGTAGAGATCTTGATCTATAAGGAAGGAAATAGTCGGCCATATATGGTCGGTTGGTCAGGCGCATGCGCCGCCGGTCAGCTTCGGGCAGTATCGAAATATTGTTGATCGGTGAATTTGTGTCATAGCCAATTAAGAGGCCTTCGCGCTTATCGATGGAGGCGATGTACTCCATGGCTTGGCGACAAGATAAACCCCAATAATCAAACTCAAATTGTGTTTGAATATTTTTCTGCTTACCGATGATCTCGTTAAAATAAACATCCTGATAGGGATGAGCAGTAATCATAAACGATGCGACAGGAAATAGAGTTGCAGCAACGATAACCAAAAGCACCGATTTATAAAAGTTTTGTGCTCGCAAGGAAAGAGTCATTCCCGCCTTGTATAACCAGAGCAAGCCATCGGTGGCGATGATAATTAATGCCGGGTAAATAAAGTAGAGTTGCCGACCACCGTTATAAATAATTGGCCGGTAGGCCATTACGTAAGCCATCACCAGGAAGAGCCAAGCAAGAAATACAAGGCGAAAAACTGTTTCTCTATTTTTAAATGTTTGCCACTTTTCCTTGCCGATGAAAACGAAATACTTAATTAGGCCGAGAATAAATAAAAATAAATAGATCAGTGGCGTGCTAATAGCGATCCAGAAGGGAACATAATGCCAGGGAAGCGAATCGGATTGGTAAATAACGCCGCTGTATAACACATAGCCATACCAGGGAAAGTTGGCCATGACTTCAATTGTCTTTATAAAATTATTAATAGGGTCAGACCATAGTATTGGCCAGGTGGCCAGCAGTAGCACTGCCGTGGCAACGAAATAAATAATTACTTCCAGAAGGCGCTTTGGTATTTGTCGGTAATTTTTATTCCAGCAATCAACAAGCATCATTCCCAGGTGCAGGAGAAAGGTGCCGGCGACGACAACAATACCAATGACGCGCACGTTAATTAAAAGAGCGCTGAGCAAAACATGAGCAAGTAGCCGTAAGCGCGTCGGCTGAAAATGATAACTGAGCATGGTATAAATTGAGATAATAAAAATACTCAAAAAAACCAAGTCCTTAGAGTTGTAAAAAGCATGAGCAAAAATACGCGGGCTGAGCACTAAAAATAAGCAGGCCGTAAGGCTAATTAGGCGCCGATTAAAATAAAGCATGTTAAGTTTATAGAAAAAATAAACCCCTAGATAAAAAACCAGAAATATTAAAAGATGACGAAAAAAATAACTACTCTGACTATCTTCGATGCCGATTAACTTTTCAATCATGTAGGCGGGTAGCTCAAAAGCCACACCATAAAACCTATCCTTAAACCATAACAGCGAGTCATTGCTATGAAAAATATAATTGTAATTATGCTCGGCGATTTGTCGCTGCGCCGGTTCATCCCAAGAAATTCCATAATCGCTAAAAATAAACAGTCCCAGCAGTAATAAAGCAATAAAGAATAAACAAACCATACTTTGTTCGCGGAGCTCCTTATCTACCAGGATGTCAGCTAATCTCATCATAATCCCGCGTTAGAGTTCCCTAGCAAATAAAGAAGTATAGAATTGTCGATAATATAATCGGGCTGCTTATTGGCTTTAAGCCAGCTTAAGACATGGCCATTACGATTATACATCTGCACATCGACGATTAGTAATCCGGAAAATGTTTCGTCGATCATATTATCATTGGAAATGTTTTTAAAATTTTTGTAACCATAGTTGGCAAAAATATTCTTATACCACATATAAGTATAAACCTGTGGGGAGCCGACATTTTCCAAGAATTTAATTAATTCTTTATTCCCCTGTCCCCAATCGAGATTGGAATTGCTAATATATTTATAAGCATCTTTTTGCGGGAACAATGCGCCATTGGTATAAGAGATCAAATGCGGAAAGGCAGCATAGAGATTAAAAATCAAAGCGGAGATAAACAACAAAGACAAAGTTATTAACTTCGCAGTATTTAACCGTTTGCCCAGGCCAATAAAAAAATAGGGAACCATCAGGTATAAAAAAGGATAAATAAAATAAGCGTGCCGCAGCCCGATCTGCGCTTTATTTACATAAGTGATCAAAGCCAGAAAAAGCAGCGGTGGTAGCAGTAGAAATAGTTTAGTGTGAGTTTTGGCTGAGCTGAATATTGTAAAAATTATTCCTAATCCAATCAGAATTAAAGTCGGAATCGGCGTTTTGATAAAAAACGCATAAAGATAATACAGAGGGAACCCTTCTCGGCTATACTCGCCATTTAAAAAGATAACCCCATGGCCGCCTTGCGCATGGGAGATTACGGACTGGATATTGTTGAATGAGCGAAAAACATCGCCAACTAAAATCGACCAGCTATAATCAAAAAAGAAAATCGGAGTAACTAAAAGCATAGTAATAGCAATCAGCAGTCCGGAAAATAGAATAGTCAGCCCGTAGCGCAAAGATAAATTTATTATTTTTTGCTTGATCACTATTAAATTCTCAGCTTTGGCAAGTAAGATATGTAGCAGTAGTAGCACCAGTAACCCGGCGCTGATAGCTATGCCCAGCGAGTAAACAATCTTAACGCTCAGAAAAGCCACGATCAGCAGTAAGTAAAAAAGTAGAAGTTTCCGGAAATGCTTTTTGGAAAATGCGGCAACTGCTGAAATGAGATCTTTGTTTAAAGCGATAGCTAGGGTGAGTAATAGGCCCAGTATCGGAAAAGCTAAGAGCGCTGAATGTTTACTTGATTGGGCAAGGCCAAAAAATACACCACTATATAAGAAATATAATAATCTCTGCCGCTCCAAAGCCAGCCAGCAGAAATAAAAAGCGCCGACAAGAAAAGCTAATGAACCCACATCAGTGGCGATAAGCGGTCCATGGCCTAAAAAATTAGGATCTAAGGCAAAAATAGCTAGCGGCAATAATGCTAAATATTTCCCGTAAAGCTTAATGCCCCAAAGATAGATAAAGAGAGCCAGCAGGCATCCGAGCAGTGACATCATGAAACGTGAATACTTGAAATTCTCGGGAAACTTTTCGCGATTATATTTATATAAAAAGCGCTCGCCTTTGCCGAATTCCTCCCCGTCCTCGTAAGTAGCTAGTGTCGGCATCTCTTGGATGTCCATCAAGAGCATGGGTAGTGCTGCTATTTCCTTGATTAGCGGCGGATGTTCACGGTTCCAACGAAAGTCTGAATGTTTTAAATAGCGGTAGCCTGAAGCTAGATGCACAGCCTCATCGCTAGTTAAGCTCATCTGATAAGCCGCTAGGTTAGCAATAACTAGGTAACAGATGAGAAGAAAAGCAGGAAGAATGAAGCTAGGGGTTTTTAATCTCATGAGGATTGTTTTAATTGTTTTGGCTGCCTACTAATCGCTCTCTATTATATAAATATAGTGTGGTGCAACAGCTTTTTGCGTATTATACCCTTTTATAGGCCTATGTTTAGGGGAATGACTGACGCTGCATATAGTGAAAGTGGTTTTGCTGTGATTTTCACAATAGTAATTAAAGTAAGCGATAAAATTATCAATGAAAACTTCTATTCTTGTTCCTGTTTACAATGAAGCGGCAACGATACTGCAGCTGATTGAGAAAGTTGAGGCCTCCGGTTTGGCTGATGAAATTATTGTTATTAATGATGGCTCCACTGATAAGACCGCTGAAAATTTGAGTACTCTAAAAGGAGAAAAATATAAAATCATCAATCTTTCTAAAAATGGTGGTAAGGGAATTGCCCTCAGAGAAGGGCTTAAGCATGTAAGCAATGAGATTGTCATCATTCAAGACGCCGACATGGAGTATGATCCCAATGATTATGCAGCGCTAATTGAGCCCATCAAAAGTGGTCGCACTGCTGTTGTCTACGGGCATCGGTTAGGATTGGATAAAGTATCTTTTAATGGTTTTGTTTTTGGCCGCTGGTTGTTAACTTTTCTTACTAATGTATTATATAAAGTGGAATTATTAGATGAGCCTTGCGGCTATAAAGTTTTTAAAACTGACGTGATCAAGAAAATACCGCTCATTTGTCGGCGCTTTGAGTTTTGCCCGGAGATCACGGCCAAGGTCGTTCGCAGTGGCTATCTAATACATCAAGTGCCGATTAATTATTATCCGCGCACAATTCACGAAGGAAAAAAAATCCGTTATCGTGATGGCCTAATTGCAGTAATTACGCTTTTTAGATTTAGGTTTTGGAAGGCCGGCTAATATCATGGCCAGATGTCTATTAGTTAATCCCTCTAGTGCGTTAAGTTTATATGCTAATTCTAAGGTGCGGGCGGCAATACCAAAACTACCGACTATGTCGTTGGCGATGCTGGCTGGGGCATTGTTAGAAGACGGGCATGAAGTAAAAATTGTTGATCTGATGATTCAAGACCCGCAACGCGCTTTGGAGTTTCTTAAGCGCGAAGCCACAAAATTTTGCCCGGAACTTGTCGGCGTAACGGCAACCACGCCGCTTTTTTATGAGGCCGCTCGTATTAGCCAAACGATCAAAGATATTTCTGCTGATATTGTTACTGTGCTGGGTGGGCCGCATGCGACAGCGCTTCCTGCTGAGTGTTTGCAAGAATCAACATTTGATTATGTGGTCACTGGGGAAGGGGAGTTGACGATTAAAAATATCGCTGCCGGTCGTGATTTAGATGCGGCGCATGGAGTATTTGGGCGGGCGCTCATGTATGAGACGCCATGTGTGCCCAAGATCAGCAAAGATAAGCTTGTCTCGCTCGATGATTTACCCATGCCGGCTCTTCATTTATACGACAGCTCACGGTATTCTTGTCCCAGTATTATTGCCCGAAAAAATCCCGTTGGCCCTATCGAGATGAGCCGCGGTTGTTTGTCTAACTGTAGTTTTTGCAACAAGAATATTCAAGGTCGGACATTTCGGGTAAAATTTCCGCTGCGTGTGATTGAAGAACTTAAAGTGTTGAAAAAACTTGGCTACCGAGAATTTCATGTGCTCGATGATCAGTTCACCACCAATATCCAGAGAGCTAAAGAAATCTGCGCGGAGATCATCAAGCACGATTTGAAAATGACCTGGAACCTGCGCACAGGTGTGCGTGTTGATCGGGTGGATAAAGAATTTTTAGATTTGGCTAAGCGCTCAGGATGCTATCAAGTAGGTGTGGGCTTTGAAAGCGGTAGTCAAGAACATTTGGATCGCGTGGGAAAAGGAGCGAAGTTAGAACAAGCATTTAAAGCGGCGGCATTGATTCGCCAAGCGGGCATTGAGTTGGTGGGATTTTTTATTATTGGTCTGCCTGAAGAATCAGTGCAAACGATGGAAGATACGATACGCTTTGCCATCAAGCTTAATCCTGATTATGCGAAAGCCACGATCTTGGTGCCCTTTCCGGGAACGGAAATTTATAACGAATTTGCTTCTAAGGGGCTGATTAAAATAAGGGAATGGGATAAATATAATTTTCATAGCGCCAATCAGATATATCAACACCCGACGCTTAGCTGGGATTGTTTGCAAGAATATTATCAGCACTTTCACCGGCGATTTTACTTGCGCCCACATTATTTGCTGGGCAAACTTTGGCAATCGGTTATCACCGGACGCTTGCTGGATAATTTATATTTTGGCTATCAGACGTTTTTACAAAAGGATATTAGACAATGAATGATCAGCTAGATAATGGCCAATTCCGCCCCGAATATTTTGAACATGTTCACTGTAACTTATGCGGTGCCCCGGACAGCGAAAGCACCATAGTTTATCCTGCTTTAACGACTGCTGTGCCCAAGAATGAGGAAGGACTGCGCTCGATGTATTCTTCTTCGAGTCATGCGGTGATTTTTGAGCAAGTCGTTCGTTGTAACCGGTGTGGACTTATCTATATCTCACCGCGGCCCAAGACGGAGCTGGTAGTGGGTGGATATAGTGAAGCGGAGGACGAACAATATATTTCGCAAACTGCCGGACGTGAATTGACTTTTACCAATGGTGTAAAAATAATTCAGCGCTATTGTCAAAGCGGTAAGCTTCTGGATATTGGCGCGGCTAGTGGAATTTTTGTAAATGTGGCGGTGAAAGCCGGGTTTGATGCTTGCGGTATTGAGCCGGCGGCCTGGATGTGCGAGCAAGCGCGCAAGAATTATGGCGTTACTATGTATAACGGCATACTCCAACAAGTGCAGTTTCTAGAGAATAGTTTTGATGTGATTACGATGTGGGATGTGCTGGAGCACGTGACAGATCCTATGGGCGTGCTCAAAGAAATCAAGAGGATTTTGAAGCCGGGGGGTATTTTATTGATTAATTACCCACGCATTGATGATCCGGTGGCTAAGTTATTTGGCCGAAAGTGGTGGTTCTTACTTTCTATTCATCTATATTATTTCACACCACTAACCTTGAGGGGTTATGCGCAGCGCTTGGGTTTTGAACAAGTGTTGCATAAAATGCATATTCAGCGCTTGTCTTACGGCTATTTAGTCGAGCGTTTAAAAGTTTATTCAAAGCTGCTGGCCACATTGGCTAAGCTGTTATACATCATTCCCGGATGGAAAAACTTTCAGGTTCCTTATTTTGCCAGTCAATATTTATTGATTTTGAAAAAAACGGGGACGGCAAAAGAATAAGCGGCAGATAAAAAGTGAAGAAAGTAATAATTTTAGGGGGTGGAGTTAGCGGATTAAGTGCCGCCTGGCAACTTAGTCGCTTAGGTAATTATCAAATTAGTTTGCATGAAAAGCGAGAGCATCTTGGCGGTTTAAGCGGCAGTTATCATTTTAAAGATTATCAACTGGATTTTGGTCCGCATAAATTATATTCAATTATTCCCGGGATCATGCCTGCTTTTCAGGAGGTGGCTGACGGGCAGTTAAGGGAAATTCGGAAGAAGCATAAAATTATTTTGCGGGGGAAATTTCTTGATTATCCGGTGAGTATTGGGCAGGTTTTATCTATCTTTTCGTTTAAAGAGATTCTGGAACTTTGCTTTTCTGTAGCTAAGGCTTTGCTCTTGCTTCCTTTTCCTAAAAAACTTGAGTCGTATGAAGATTATTGTCGAGGTGTGTTTGGCGAAAAGATATATCGAACGGTGTTTTATCCGCTTGCCGGAAAGGTTTGGGGAGATCCGGGAGGACTAAGTGCCGATATTGCTCGGCGCAGAATACCGGCAAAAAATATCTTGGATTTAATACTAAGGATTTTAAAAGTAAAAAAAGATAGTGAAACAACAGACGCGGTGACTTTTCTTTATCCGCGGCGCTGTTTTGGAGAATTGACTGCATGCTTAGCTGATAAGATACGGGCTGCCGGCCAGACGATTAGCACAAACAGCCTAGCGCAGAGCTTGGTGATCAAGGATAATAAAGTTAAGGCCGTTGTTTTTGCTGATGGGCACCAGGAAGAATGCGATTTATTGCTCTCTTCAATTCCGCTTAGACATTTAATGTCGCTGGTAACGGCTGGAGGACTAGAAGTCGCGCCAATTAGTTATCCGAAAATGCGCAACTGCGTTATTGCTTATCTGCAAGTTAATAAGGCAAAAGTGTTAGATGATCATTGGATTTTTTGTCCGGATAAGGATTTGTTATTTTCGCGCATATCTGAACAAAAGCTTCTTTCGGATTTGGGTTTTGAGGCGCATCAAACCGTGCTCTGCTGTGATTTTACCTGCGATCCGCAAGATGCAATATGGCAGGCCACGGATAAAACAATAGCCGATCGCTGCGTGCAGGGATTAGTTGGGCTTAATTTAATTTCTGCAGATGATGTGCTGGATTTTAGCGTGGTGAAAATAAGCGAATTTTATCCTACTTATCAGATTGGCTATCAAATCAGCAAAACCACTTTATTTGATCAGATTAATAAATTGGAGAATGTGATTTGTGCCGGTCGCTTGGGCCTATATGAGTATTTCAATGTCGATCATTGTTTTGACATTTCCATGTTTATCGCTCGCTCGTTAGCTCAGGGGGTGTTGCCAATAAAGATTAATCAAGATCTTTTAAGGAGAACAGATTCATATCGCATTGTTGATTAAGGGGTAAGGTATGAAAATTCTGTATTTAAAAATATTAGTTGGTAGCACTATTTTGCTGTTCTGTTTTTTCCTGTTTAAAAATATTTCTTATCCGCTTTTATGGAATGACGAGCAGGAGACCGCCATGTTTGCTGAGCGGATATGGCAATATGGCTATCCGAAAGCTGACGACGGTCGGAACGTTGTTGACATGATGGGCTATCCTTCACGCTATATGATCGAAGAGGATAGCGGGGCGTATATCGGGACGACTTGGGGGCGTTTTTATTTTGGCGTGATCGGCGCTTATTTGGCCAGTTTTGTTGATGACTTCTATTGGAAAACGGCTTTGGTGCGTATTCCGTTTGCGTTGATTGGCCTACTGGGATTGGGGCTGCTCGTTTATACGGCAAGTCTTTTGTTGCCCACCGGTAGTAATAGGTTGAAGCTGATTTTAATGGCGGCGTTTTTTGCTTGGGAGACGGTGTCGGTTCCTCTGATTTTACATTTCCGCGATGCCCGAGCTTATCCTATTTTGATGTTGCTGCTGGCGGGACTATTTTGGTTCTATGTAAAGTATCGAATCCTTCCTTATAACGGGAAGTATCGAGGTTATATTGCTGGATTGTTTATTTTGCAGCTTTTGATTTTTAATCTTTTCACGCCGGCATACTTTTCTTTGCTTGTTAGTATGTCGCTTTTTGAATGCTTGGATTTTGTTTGGGCCTTAGGGCACCGTCGCCCGCTGCCGTTTGTGGCGGTGAATGCAACGGCTACTGCGTTTTTTCTCTCTTTGGTGCCGGTGTCTTTTGAGATGGGCTATTATAAGGCTTTGGATATTGCCAAAGAAGCCGCGCAATATTTTAAGGCTGACCTAAAAATGTATCTTAGCAATTTGGAAAGCATCTCCATTTATTTTAACGGTTATGAGTTGGTATTCTTTGCCCTGTTGGTGAAGTTTTTAGCGCTGTTCCTTTTTGTATTTTATCAATGGAAATTGCGTAGGGTAGCAGAGGGTAAAGAGGTAGAGCGAAATCTGGCTGTGTCTTTAGCGCTGCTGATGAGGTTTTCTTGGTTTCTCTGTAATATTTTAATTATTTATATTTTGTCGATGGCGAAGTTTCCCATCCCCTGCATTTTTGTGCGTTACTATATTGTAATGCAGCCGGTACTGACGATAATAATGCTGCTTGATTTGTCCGTGATTTATTTACTGCTGCGTAATGGAAAGCTGCTTGCTAATGTTTGGAAATTAGTTGTGGTAGTGATGTTGGTCGGGATGCTGGGGTGGAATTCATGGGTGAGGAAGTGGCAGGTTAATGACTATATATATGAGATGTTTCACCAGTATAAGGGGCCATTGGATTATGTAATCCCCTATATCAAGGAGAACTTCAAAAATTCTGAAGAGTTAGTCATCGCGACTAATTATGAGGAAGGGGCATATATGTATTACCTGAAAAGTCAGGCGATTGTCGGTTATATGGGGGCGCGGCTTAAGGAGCATGCGTCATTATATCCGGATATAATAGTTTTTCGCAAAAGAGGGGCCTTTGTTCATCCATCGGTATTTCAATCTTTTCTTGATCGTGGACGGTATAAAAGAGTTTATTTCCCGGTGGTTGATTATTTAGTTAACAATATCCCTGATGTTGGTGTTTGTGTGGTATCACATAAGTTTAGGACAATGCCCAGTAATGATTGGCGCACGCAGTTGGAGATTTTTGTGCGCGCAGACAAAGAGTATTGAAAGAGAGTTGGATGAATAAAAAACTATTCATATTGCGCGGTTTGCTGGCAGTGCTTCTGCTGACTTTTTTTGTTTACTTTCACTGGGGAAGTTACAACGCGCCTTGGGAGAGGGATGAAGGGGAGTATTCTTATGCTGCCTGGCTAATGCGTAGCGGTGATGTTCCGTATCGGGAATCGTTTTTGCAAAAGCCGCCGATGATTATCTACACCTATATGCTAGGGCAGTTAATAGACGAGGAAGCGTTGTGGCCGCCGAAGTTGATAGCGAGTATCTTTACGATCGGCTCGATCTTAAGTATCGGCGCTATCGGCTTAAAATTAAGTGGGGAGTTGGCTTTTTGGGCGGCGATGTATATGGCCGTGCCCATGCTTTCTTTGCCGCACATCACGGGGTTAGCGGCAAATACAGAAAAGTTTATGTTGCTACCAATGATGGTCATATTTGCGCTTCACTATTACAAATTGAATAAGCCTTTTGAACTCTATCAGTGGGTTTTTTGCGGAGCGCTATTTTCATTATCGTTTTTATATAAGCCAATTTCATTGTTGGTGATGATTTTTGTGCTTGCCTATCGTTTGCTCTATGAGCGAAAGTTTTCGTCCATCAATATAAATAAAATTTGGCAGGTGGGCTGGTCTTTTGCGAAGGGTGCCTTTATTGTTACATTTCTAAGCTTGTTTTATTTCATTGCCCACGGTGCGCTTGGGGAGTTGTGGGAATCAGCGTTTGAGTATAACCGTTTGTATGCCGGCAATTTTATCAACATCAAATTCGGACAATATTTTCAAAGGTATGTTGGTTTGATTGGAGTAGTAACTTGGCCAATTGTTAGTTTGGCGGGCTTGGCTTTAATTTTGCGTGTTAAAAATTTTATATTTTTTACTGTCTGCATCATAATCTCACTAGTCACAGTATTTTCCTCCCCGATAAATCATTATTATTTGTTAGCTATGCCCTTTGTTGTGATTCTGGCAGCGTTGGGGCTAGTGAAAATAGTGAATTATTTGCCAAACAAAATTCTGAGTAGAACTGTTGCAGCTGTCGTCGTTGTTGCCTCTCTTGTTATAATTATTCAGCCATTTTATAAGCAGCTAGTCGCTGGGCAGCAGGAACAAAGTGTTTGGATCTATGGGTGGAGCAACCCATTTTATGAATCACTAGCGCTGGCCGACTTCATTCAGAAAAACACCAATCCCCAAGATAAAATATTTATTGCTGGGTCGGAAGCGCAGATTTATTATTATGCCAAACGCCGCAGTGCTAGCCGGTTTGTGATAACCTATCCCTTAAAAATCAGCACGCCGAAGAAATTCGATTATCAACAAGAACTGCTTGATACTCTGCAAAAAGAAAAACCCAAAATGATACTTCTCTCTCGATCGTCAACCAGCGGCTTTCCTAATGATCCTGCAAGCTCTCGACCTTTTGTTGAAAAATTCGATGCCTTCCTTAACGCCAACTATCGCCTCGTTGCCGGCCAAGTCCAAGTGAACCCCGCCAGCAGCTACTTCCGCGAAAACCCCACCCCCCAAGAAATCCGAAACTCTCCAATCCTTCTCTTCAAACTCAACTCCTAGCTCTCAGGGAACGTGTTTCTGTTGCATAATCAATAACTTACTTTATCCCCTCCCTAGCTCTCAGAGAGCGTGTTATTTCGAAATCCTACTAAAACAATCGGCAATAAAAACCTCATTTCTTACGAAAATATAAGGAGTGAAAAATTAAGGTTACATTGGAGTGTTTTATGGCCGAACAATTAAAAATAAATGCAAAGAGGGAAATATGTTTAATTACCATTCGCACACGTCTTTGCGAGTTGTTATTTATAAATAATGCCAGGTTACAAAAAGAAGTAATGGCATATTTAGCAAAGTATCAGCAAATATATGGAGTAGTGATTTTTGGTTTTATTTTGATGGGCAATCATTATCACCTGATCGCTATGTTTCCTAATGGAAACAGACATCTATTCGAACAAGTATTTAACCGAATCTTTGCCAATATATTAAAACGTTATCTCAATGTCTACCGTGGTGGCCCAGTATGGGCAAGACGGTATCGACCTCAAGCGTTATTAACCGCAAAGGATGTATTAAATTATTTTTTTTATTTGGCGTTAAATCCCATCAGTAGCGGTATTGTTAAGAAACTAGCAGATTATAATGGCTTTAATAGTTACTATTTGTCGCTAACAGGGGAGCAGAAAAAATTTGAGCTCATTGATTGGCGCGATTATAAAAATCGCAAAAGATATAACAAAACTCTCAAGCCAAAAGATTGCTTAAAGACTTATACACTAGTGATTTCCCGACTACCTGGACATGAGCAAGATAGCCAAGAGGAATATAGAGCCTTTTTGGAAAAAGAACGCCAAATTCGGTCGACCGAGATAATTGCATCTAGAGAAAAAGATGGTCGTGGCTTTATGGGAAAGGAAAAGATGCTTAAGCAACAGGCAGGTTCTTTCCCAAAACATAGCAAAATTGCTCGTCGGTATAGTCATTATTCTGTGGCCTTATCAGAAGATAAGGTTTTGCTTGCGCAATACATAAGTAATTATTTTGAGATACTTCGTCGCCACCGCGAAGCTTCTCGGCTTTACCGCTTGGGAAAATTGGATGTGGAATTTCCGGTGGGGACATTTAGGCCCACAATCTCTAAGGGAATTGCTTTAACCTTAGTATAAGTTTAGTAGTAATTATTCCCCTTTCGATTTCAGTTTAAGTGTTGTTTTTGACACTTGTTTGCATAGATTTAACTTCATTCAGCATATATTTACTCAAATGACAAATTTGGCTGTCCTAGTTTTCATATTTTCCCCTTAATAGGCTCCAAGATAAAAGTTTTTTTACAAAATGATATCTTCCTTCTTAAATTAAAGAAAAATAAAAACACGTTCTCTGAGAGCTAGCGGATAAGAGAGGAGATTTCGGGGGGGACGGTGCGGCGGATTTTGTAGTATTGGGTGGCGAAGGCACGGGCTTTGGTGGTGTCTTGCCGAGAAGCGTATATGCGGGCAAGCTGATAGTAAGCATCGAGATATTGAGGGTTATGGAGAATAGTTTTTTCCCAGTATTGGATTGCTTCGTTGATGTGGTTAGTTTGGTAATAAAGAATACCGAGATTATAAAGGGAGTTATCGTAATATGGGTTGATTTCTAATTCGCGCTTAAAACTTTTTTCGGCTTTGTCATATTGTTTTGTGCCTAGATAAACCAGACCCAGGTTGTTGTTGGTTAGAGGCTCAACCGGATTAATTTCCAGGGCTCTAAGCCACTGACGCTCAGCGGCGAGTGGGATCTTTGCTAACCAATACATGGCCCCAAGATTGTTACGGTTAAAAGATGAATTCGGAGAGTTTTCGACAGCGTTTTGCCAAAAAGAGATAGAGTTTTTGTAAACAGGAGAATGTTTTAAATTTATGCCAACAAGCGCTAATACAAGTAAGGAGATAACTAGAGGCCGCATTATATTAAATGAGTTTTTTGCCAATCTTTTAAATATCTTAGTGTCTATTTCACTAATAACGATGACTAATCCCCAAAGTGGCAAATAAACCCTATGCTCAGAAAAATCAGCCAACGAAGATATAGGCCTGATTAAAGAGGGTAATAGCAATAGTAAAAACCAGCAAAGGCCGAAAATCACTTTTCCCCAATTTACATTTTTTGAAATAACTAAGAGCGCTGCAATTATAAAAATAGTGGCTTGCCCGTAATACATCGGCATATCTTTAAGCTCAGGGAATACAGATAAATTGATAGGAAACAAAATTTTACCAATGTAAGGGATTATTCCTGGAGCATTTGCTTTAAGAGATGCAACTATGTCAAAATAATCATTTACTAAACCTTCTAGTATTTGAGAACGTAAATGCCACCAAGGCAGCACAATAATGGCGCTAATAGCCGCAATTTTGATATTTAGGCGATCAAAGACCTTATCTTTTTTTACGAAAACTTGGTATGCCCCTAATAAGGGAGCTAACATGACCCCAGTTTCTTTAGTGAATAAACAAAGAACAAAAAAGACCCAGGTTATCCAAAACCATCTCCTATTGTTATAAGTGAGATGGTTTAGCCAAGATATGAAAGCTAAATATGCAAAAATAGCGAGCAAAATGTCATTGCGCCCTGGTAACCAAGCAACTGCTTGAAGATTAATGGGGTGAATGCCAAAAATAAGTCCCCAAACAAGAGCTATCTTTGTGTTGAAGCCAAATTTTTCTAGCACTGTGATAAATAGCCAAATTACTGCAAGATGTAGCAGGATACTGGTCAAATGAAACATAAATAGGTCGCTTCCCCCAAACTGGGCATCGAAAATATAGCTAAGAGTCAAAATTGGACGGTAGTAAATCCCCGTTTTTTGCGCGGCGTGAAAAACACCCTCTGTGAAGGCCTGCAGAGCAAAAGTTAGCTGCTGTAATCGAAATAGGTTGTCCTTGATTAGGACATTATCATCTAAGTAATGGTAATCATAAAAGAGAGTAGGGTAATAAACAGCAAAACTAAGCCCGGCGATTAAGCAAAAAGCCCAGCGTTTCTGCGAAAATATGCCCTGAGATTTGAGGAATAAAGAATAAAACATACCCTTGCGGAACGCCTATTGATCATGAAAACGAGCTTATGGTCGCGAAATAACAAATAATTTACTATCCATCAATGAATAAGTGTAACCATTCAAAAAAAACTAATCTCGTGAATGGTTGCTGAAAAAATAACACGCTCTCTGAGAATTGGTTAATGCTTGCGGGATGGGGGAGAAGTTGGCATCTTTTAAGGGGCTGATAGCCCTTTCTTGGGGGAGCTCGTATATGAACATTGTGTTCTCAGAGAGCGTGTTATTGAAAATAACACGCTCTCTGAGAGCTGGTGGGGGATATGGTTAGGACGAAAGTTTTAATATTTGTAGTTGCTTATAATGCGGAGGAGCATATCGAGAATGTGTTGCGGCGCATTCCGATAGGGGAGCTGCCGACGGATAGGTATGAGACTGAGATTTTAGTTATTGATGATAGTTCGTCGGATAAGACTTACGAGATTGCTCATCGTATGGTTGATGTTTTGCGGCGTAAGTTGATGGTGCTAAAAAATCCGCAGAACTTGGGCTATGGGGGCAATCAAAAACTAGGCTACACCTATGCGGTGGAGAATAATTTTGATTACGTGATTTTATTGCACGGCGATGCCCAATATGCGCCTGAAGAAATCCCGGCTTTGCTGAAAAAAGTACGAGAAAAAGATTATGTGGCGGTGTTCGGTTCACGCATGAATAAGCTCAGCGATCCGCTTGGTGGTGGTATGCCTCTATATAAATATGTCGCTAATCGCTTTTTAACGGCCGTACAGAATTTCGTGGTGGGTACAAAGCTCACAGAATATCACTCCGGTTACCGTTTATATGCCGTCGATATCCTTCGCCAAATTCCGTTTCGCCTAAATTCTGATGGGTTTGATTTCGACTCGGAAATCATCATGCAGGTGATATTGGCTGGAGGGGAGGTGACAGAAGTCCCGATCAAAGTTCATTATGGAACTGAGGTTTGTCACGTAAATGGCGTTGATTACGCAATCAAAATTCTCATTGCTTCTTTGCAGTATCGCTTACAAAAATTTCGCATTTTTTACAGTCGCCGCTTTACTTGCGAACAGGCGCAAGAAATCTACGAGGATAAACTCGGGTTCATTTCCTCGCATTCGCTGCCGCTGAAACTAATTGAGTCCAGCGATACTGTTTTAATTCTTGGCCAAGAATGGCCGCACTTAATCGAGCCCTACGTCAAAAAAGCAAAAACCGTGGTTTGTGTTAGCCTCACACTCAAAGGAGAAATCAAGGCTACTAACTTTTTCCATTTTGCCGCTGATCCAAGCAAAATAAGCGTTGAAGATCTCAGCGCCGTGCTTAATAATTACACTTTTACTCAAGTTCTGTTGGTCGACGTGTTGGAAAGATTTGCCAATGTAGAAAAAGTTTTAGACGTGCTGGAATATGTGCCTTCGATTGTTGAGGCCCGTTTTGTCGTGACTGTGCCCAATGTCGCTTTTTTACCGATTCGACTGATGCTGCTGCTCGGCCATTTTAACTACAATATCCGCGGTATTCTTGATCAATCCAACAAGCGTCTCTTTACCCTGCATAGCATTAAGCGCTTACTAAAGGAAAGTCGCTTTAATGTTGAACGCATCGACGGTATTCCCGCACCCTATCCGCTGGCACTTAAGGAAAATAACTTTGCAGCTAATTTGCTCCTACGACTAAATTCTTTTTTTATTAAAATTAGTAAAGGACTTTTCGCTTATCAAATTATGTGTACGGGCACTATTCAGCCATCCAGTAAGGCACTGCTTGAGCGGGCAATGGTTTTATCAAGGGATGATTAGTCGATGACTGCTGCTTGGCTGATAGTTGAATCTTTGTTGTTGCTCATTTTGTTCGCGGTATCGCTCTTTGTCCCAGGATGGATCATTATCCGCCGCTTTCGCTGGTCAAACATCGAAAAAATTCCCACAGCAATCGCTTTGTCATTACTGATTATTTATTTGCTCGCTGAACTTATTTATTTAGCTCACTTACCCTGGTCTATTTGTTATTTGATTACCTTGGTTTTTTGCCTATTTGGCTACGCAATTCGCACCGACCTTTTGGCGTTTTGGCGCAACGGCGCCATTCGCTATTTGTTGGCCAGCTATGGCTTGCTCTTAACCATGACCTTTTCATTTCTCGCCATCACACGCCACTATAGCGGCGGCGGTTGGGGCGGCGACTTCCTTGAACATTTCGAGCGCGTTCAATATTTTTTCTCCAACTATCCGCCGGAACATAAGCTAATCGAAGTTTACTATTTCCCTGCTCGCCCACCTTTAATGAATTTGATCACAGCGTTTTTCCTTTCACAGATCGAAGTATCCTATCAGCTCTTTCAAGTAGCATTTTGCGCCCTAAACACGCTCGTGTATTTTGCCTGCATTTATCTGATGTCCTTATTCTATCGCCTCAAAAAAGGCCACTATTTACTCGTCGCTATTTTCTTAAGCTTTAACCCGGCATTTCAGGAAAATTCCATCTATGCCTGGACAAAACTATTTGCGGCTTTCTTTCTCCTGATGATGCTAAGCAATTATCTACGAGCAACAGAAAAAAATGACTTAAGGCGTATGCTTCTCGCCGCCGTATTTGGCGCAACCGCGCTACTCGCGCATTATAGCGCCGGGCCTTACCTTGTCTTTTTTGCACTGCATTATCTGTGCATTTGGTTTAAACGCCAAAATAAAATTAAAGAGCCCTTGCTTGTGGCCCTCGCCGGAGGCTCTCTTCTTGCCTCCTGGTTTGTTTGGAGTGTCTTGGTCTATGGCTCCAAAATGACTTTTGCTGCCAATAGCTCAATGACTGAATTTAAAAAACAATCGTTTACCGATTACTGGGAGATATTTTCCAGTAACCTTTATAATACGTTTATTCCTCATCCCTTTGTTAAACTGCCACTGAATGCCGAATATTTATTTGTCCAAATCAGCGAATATGGCTACTGGCGCGATTATTTCTTCATGATTTACCAAACCTGTTTTCCCTGGTCCTTGGGAATAGTCAGCGCTTTTGTTGGGAGCTTTCTTTTTTTTAAAGCGTTAAAAAATATCAGCTGGAGCAAACGTTTATTTTGGATTTCGTTTATTGTTTTTAATGTGATCTTAGGAATCGCGGTGATCGGCACAGGTGGTGATTTTGGTGCCGCGCAGATTTGTTTGCTGCCCATAACGCTGGCCGGTATTGCCTTGGTCGCCGTGCGCTTTCTGACTCTTAACAAATATTTTCGCTATCTGCTTGTTGTCGGCTTGTGTTTTGACTTGACCGCCGGAGTGGTATTGCAATTTCGCATGCAACAACATTTTCCATTGCTCTATTTAGCCGGGTCTTATCCTGTAGTTCCTATTTTCGGCGGACTTCTCGGTTTATCCACTTTATCGAGTGCGGCCCTGATTACGGAATCAAAGGTGCGTTTATTAGGTCATGCTCTGGCTCCCTACGCCCCGATTTTTTGGCTGAGTGCTATCCTTGTTTCTTTACTTTTTATTTTTAAGCTTTCACAAGCAGCGGCTGCGGGAAAGTTTGTTTACTATAGCCGCCTAACTTTATTCTCCTGCTTTGCTCTGATCTTGGTGGTGGTTGGTTTTCTCGTTTGCCTTAGCGACTTCAGACTGGAATATGAGTTAGAAGACATGGCCGCATACCAAAAGAAATATCCCAGAACCCAAGTGGCAGCCACGCTGAAGTCGCTAATGGCGGCATTGCCCGATCACCCGGAAAATGCCAAACTCTATTACCTATTAGGTGTCAATTCCTATCGCTTAAATGATTTTGGAAATGCCGTAAAATATTTAAATGAGGCGCTATTACTTAATCCCGCCGATAATCGCGCCAGATTTGTGTTAGGGTTTATTTTTATCGTTATGAAAATGCCCGGCGATGCCTTCCCCGTGCAAATTGCTGATCTGGTTAATTACAATCCGGGTAATACCGCCTATTTAGAGCATTATGCGCAAGTGCTAAATGAGCGGGGGTATGTTAATACGGCGGCAACAGTGAGGTCAAAACTCAATAAGCTTAATAAGGTAGAGCAGTAATGGTGAATTCTATATTTAGATAAAAACTATTATTCATAATTCTGGCTATATTGCTCTGCGGGCAAGCAGCTAATGCCCAGGATGTGGCTGACGAGCCTGTGCAAACACCGGCTAATCCACTAGTAGCAAAAGAGCAAATCGCCCAAAAGAAGACCAGTGCTGCGGCAGAGAAAGAAAAGCAAATAGCCAGAGAGGCCAAAGGGGTGATTGAGCTGATTACTCCTAAGACGCAACTCAAAAAGGCGATCACTGGAATATAAAATTTAAAACATACGGCAAAGGCCATTTAGTCATCTTCCCGCAAGATGATGCAACGAGAAAAGACTTAGAATTTGTGCGCATCACTTGCGATAACCAAGAATCAACGCCGCTGCGCTTAGGTCGGGGCATGCTGTTTGTCAGAGATTATGAATGCTCCAAAGATAGCATGCTGACATATCTCGTAAAGAATACCGGCAATCACAAAGTCAAACTGCAATTTCGCGAGAAAGAAGTTGTCGCCCATAATGATTTATATGTTGGCTGGTGGGCAAAGCGCTTGTGGGAATTTGCGATTTATGCAGCGTCAAGTGCTGCCTAGGCAACAAGTGTGAGTCCTAATGGTAATATCGCTCTTGTTGGAAATCTTCGTGACTATGTAGATATCAATGGTGATGGAGATTTTATTGATGGTGGGGCCGAAAATATATCGCCATCAGGGCCGGGTGTGTTTGTTGCAGTGCATAATTCCTCAGGCACTTGGCAGTGGGCTAAAAGGCTTGATGGGACATACAGTGATACTGTTGCCACTAATTCGGCCAATAATGTGATTGTCGGTATAACAGGTGGATTCGGAGCTTTAGATTTAAATGGTGATGGCGATTCTACCAATGGTGGTGCTGAGAGCGGGACAGGTGACGGTAATTACGATGAGGTGGTGATTGTATTTGACTCAGCCGGCACATGGCAGTGGGCGAAGAGTCTTATGGGGGCTTATGCTAATGTAAAAGCCGTGGCAACAGATTCATTAAATAATATAGCTATAGCAGGTATAGTAAATGGCACAGCTGATATGAACGGTGATGGTGATAAGACAGACGGAGGAGCTGAAAGCGCGACTGGTTATGGTAATAATGATGGCTTTGTTTCTGTCTATGATTCGGCGGGTAATAAGCGTTAGGCTAAGCGCTTTGGAGTTGGCGGTTCTGATTATATGCATGGCATTGAAAGTGCGAAATCCATAGGCTTTTTTTAGAGTCACTTTAGCTTTGTTGTTAAAACCTTCTACCATTCCGGAAGATAATAGCTTTTTAGCTCTGAATCAATTAAGAATAAGTGGTTGATTTAGTCTCATCTGTCGAGCCATGCGTTTCATAGGTTCAATCCTTGAACGCATAACTTTAGTGGTCCAGGCATGTAGAAACTTGTCAGCCCAAAGTGGCGATGAGTATTTCCAGAAATATCTAAATTCTTCTTTGAGTAGGTATACTCTGACAGATCTGAGATTAATCTTAAAAAGTTCCTTAAGTTTTGCGCCTTGCTTGTTGGTCAAGTTCTCAGGCTTCTTTAGCAGGCACCCACTGGCAGATTTTAGTTCTTCGTGTCCGTGAGGTTTAAGAGCTTTAACTTCAGCGGCTTGAACCTTATCTAAAGCTTTATTGAGGTTTGCGGTAATATGGAAACGGTCAAGAATATGAATGGCGTTTACAGCCCTTTTTTTGATTATTAAGCGAGGAACTATTCGATAAGGATGAGGCCGCCGGAAGCGTAGCCTTCAAAAATCGAGAGGTATGCGTCGGTGCCACCATAGCCTGTGGAGGACTCAGCGCCGCCATCAGTGGTGTCACCATCGGCATTGATGTCGGCATTACCGGTAACATAGCCGACCAAGAGCATGTTGTTCGCTTGGTCTATTCCAACTGTACTGGAATCGGCGTCAGTTCCGCCATAGCGTTCCGCTGCTTTCCATGTTCCCGATGAGGTGAAGATGGTAACAATGGCGTCTGCTAATCCATAGCCAGTGGAGCTTTCGGCCCCACCGTCTGTGGCATCGCCGTCGCCATTTACATCTCCATTACCAGTTATTGCTGCAGAAACTATTATATTGTTAGCACTGTCTACCACAGGATTATTGGCATAATCTGCCGCAGCATTGCCAAACCTTTTAGCCCATTGCCATGTTCCTGATGAGTTAAATACTGTTATAATTGAATCTGTTCCTCCATAGCCGGTGGAACTTTCGGCGCCACCATCGGTGGAGTCGCCATCGCCATTAAGATCGGCATTACCTGTAACAGAAGCAGCTACGATAATATTATTATTAGAATCAGTTGCTAACCCTCGTCCGATATCTGTGCCCGTGCCACCTAAGCGTTTAGCCCATTGAAAAGTGCCTGCAGAGTTGAAGAATGAAATAAAAATATCTTCAAGGCCATAAGTGGCAGAGGAAGATTCCGCGCCACCATCAGCGCTGTCGCCATCACCATTTACGTCAACTGTTCCATATAAATAGGAAAGGGCGATAACATTGTTATTGGAATCGACCCATACTTTTTGTGTTCTATCACTGGCATTGGTGCCGCCAAAGCGCTTCGCCCACTGGAAATTACCGCTAGAGTCGAATACTGAGATAAAACCATCATTTGACCCGTATTCCGCAGTTTCCTCAACTCCATCAAGATTGTCGCCATCACCATTAAGGTCGCTGGTCCCGTAGACAGTTCCGGAAATAACTATATTGTTATTGGGGCCAATTGCTAATCCAGTTGCCAGATCAGAGCCGCCAGAACCAATACGTTTACCCCATTGCCAAGTTCCTGCGGAATTAAAAACAGTTAGTATGTTATCGCTTGTGCCTCCTTTGTAACTCGTTTCCAGTGTTCCGTCCGTTTTGTCGCCATCTCCATTAAAATCGGCCGCGGCACCTCCAGCGAAATAACCGCCGATGGCTATTTGTCCAGAGCTATCTACAGCCAAACCATATAATCTATCTACATTCGTAGCATGTGCCGTTCCTATTCGTTTGCCCCATAGCCATGTGCCTGCTGAATTAAAAAAGGAAACGATACCGTCTTCGATTGCAAATCCAGTGCTGCTTTCGGCGCCGCCATCGGTGGTGTCACCATCACCGTTAACATCAACATTGCCAGTCATGGATCCAATAAAAATAATATTATTATTATAATCGCTGGCTATCCCGGTGCCATAATCTGCTCCCGTTCCACCGAGGCGTTTCCCGGAACGCCAACTAAAAGGAGCATTCGAGGCAAACGCATCTTGATTTAAGAACCTGAAAACTAATCTATGATTACCCACAGTTTTTATTAAACTACTAAAAACAGCTATTTGATCGCACTCCCAGTTTCTAAAAAGCAAAGCTCTATGCAAAAGCTTGGTAGGTTTAACAGTATTTTGCCCACATGTTAATTGCGTATAAACTATATCGTTAATAGTAGCTGTGTTTTGTGGAATAACAGTTAAATGTCCTTTGCCGAATGTTTTAAAGGCTATGTTCCAATGATCGCCTTTCATCGGATGGCGAATGGGCGTTAAGATCTCTATGAGTTTTTTGCTTGTGTTCTCACCTAGCAATTCGGGAGAGGGCGTATCTGGTTGGCTGGCTAATGAACTTGTTGGCATTTGTACGAAAGTTAAATCCACGCAACTGCTGATTTGAAAGGTGAGTATAAAGGCCGCGAGGATGAGGAATAGTCTTTGCATAATAAACTTTTTCTAAAATACGTTTCTACGGAAATTTTCTCGCTCGCTAATACTTAAATTGGGTTATATTTTTTTATGTCAAATATCCTAAGTGACTAGAAATATATTCTTTTTTTTCTTTGCTGGCAATATCAATTTCCTTTGTTTAGTTCACAGGATTAACCGTGTAATTCACGGTGACAGTTACACTAGTTGGTGTGCCAGAGACGGATGTCGTATGCCAAAAAAGATAATCTCCGGCGTCAAGACTTGGATTACTTAGGGTGCCATCATCACTAGCGTTTGTGCCGGCGCTACCTGTAATATCGGCATCGATGGCTACGGCATTTGCGCCGTTAGCATCTGTTTCATCCAAGCCACCAACAACATTTGTTCCCCCAACTGTAAGTACGTAAATGTTACGGATAGTAATGGCATAAGGAACTCGCCAAACAGGATAGTCGGATCCGGAATTTGGAGAGGGGAGCAGGAAGCTTTTGGTTAAATATGCGGGTAAGGCACGCTCGGCATCGCCATAAAATCTTAACATATTACCGGAGGTAGCTGAGGTATCAACCGAGATTTGCCCCGCAGCAGTTACCGTGGGATTTGCCGCATTGGGAATAGCCATGGTGCCTGAGGAAATGACCTGTAGCGTTGATGTTGGAGCAGTAAGTCCAATACCAACGCGATTATTGGAAGCATCTACGATAAATGTTGGTGTATCGACAATAAAGGTATTACCAGAGGCGCCGTTAATGGTTAGCGAGCTAAAAGCAGAGTGACTATGGGCTGCGGTTAGGTAATTAGCATCATGATTATGAGCGAGCGAAGTTAAATATGTTGAGTGTGCATGAGTCGTAGCTGCGTAGTTTGCGGTATGATTATGAGAGCTTGTAGCATAATCAGCAGTATGGTTGTGGGCGAGAGAGGTAATGTAGTTAGCGTTATGATCATGCGCGAGCGAAGTTAAATATGTTGAGTGAGCATGAGTCGTAGCCGCGTAGTTTGCGGTATGATTATGAGAGCTTGTAGCATAATCTGCAGTATGGTTGTGGGAGAGAGAGGTAATGTAGTTAGCGTTATGATTATGCGCGAGCGAAGTTAAATATGTTGAGTG
>JADZAE010000055.1 GCA_020852715.1 Deltaproteobacteria bacterium | reverse complement strand
TTATCCTCTGCTGTCCATTTCTTACGATTTTTGCCGTCTTTCATATGGTCTCCTTTACTTTATTTAAGCTCCAGAGTACCTCTTACCAAATTTTACAAAAAGTCCGAATTTCAAAAAAGCGTTACAAAAGACGGCATTGAGCAATTAAAAAGTTACATGATGTCGAAAGGCGCTCCTGTGGCGGTGTGGTCTAACGGGAGTGAAAAAGTCCTCCTATACAGGCCATATCCTAGTGAGTTTGAAGATACGCTAGTAGATATTCCTAGAAAAGGGGAGTCGCCAAAAGAAGTTATTGAAAAAAGACGAACTCTTGCTGACCTTGATAGGCACTTCAATTTTAAAGGGATTGTTCACGACATAGAAGAACTTGCTTTAGCAAATTATGGAGATGGGGTTTTTGATGAAATATTTAAGCTGATTTTTGCAAAGATATATGACGAATTGAAAGCCGAGGAACGGCCGACAAAAGAGGTTTATTTTAGAAAATCAGACAATCATGAGGTGACGTACGGGTGGATAAATGGGTTATTCCAAAATGCAAACGAGGAATGGCCAGGGATATTTAAAGAAGGAGATAAAATAGAACTTAAGCCTTCTCAGTTATCGATATGTATTGGTCCATTAGTTAAAATTAGGTTGATGGGTTCAAATCTTCGGATTATGGACGACGCGTTTGAGTATTTGGTGCCATCAGTGCTTAAAAAGAAAGATGGTCAGTTTTTCACGCCGCGGCATGTTATAGATATGTGTGTTCGTATGCTGAATCCAAAAAAGAACGAGTTTATTATGGATTCATCTTGTGGATCTGCGGGTTTTCTTTTGCACGCTATGGATTGGTGTTTTCCGGCTTCTTCGTCAGAGCAGATGGAAACAAGAAAGCATAAATACGCGTCGAAGTACCTCTGGGGTATTGATTTTTCGGAAAAAGCGTCAAAAACCAGTAGAGCCTTAATGCTCATTGCTGGTGATGGACATTCTAATATATTTGGTCCTAGAGCAAGTAGTCTTGATCCGTCAGATTGGTTAGATACCCAAACTGGAAGAGATTTAATAGAGGGGCTACGACGTGCAAAATTATTAGCAAAAATGCCCGGTGCTGATAAGATTATTAACGATGAAGGTTCGGGATGGGACTACTATGATAATTTAAAATTTGATTTAATCTTGACGAATCCACCCTTTGCCGGTGAAATTCCTGGAAAGAAACTCCTTTCGCATTTTGAATTAGCAAAGAAGGCCTTAAAAACAGCTGGTGAAAAGAAAACACCAGTCGAAGAACGCGATGTCCTTTTTATTGAACGAATTATTAAATGGCTTAAACCAGGCGGGAGAGCGGCGGTTGTCCTACCTCAGAGTAAATTTAATAATTCCTCCCATGCGTTTATTCGTGAGTGGATACTGCGAAAAGCACGTTTGCTTGCAGTCGTTGGTCTGCATGGCAATACCTTTAAGCCTCATACGGGGACAAAAACTTCAGTTTTATTTGTCCAAAAATATACCGAGGACGAACTTTGTAATATTGATACGGTAAAGCAAACAGTTGCGGTAAAATGTCCAAATTATGAAAATATGATACAAGGTTTGATTTCAAAAACAGATGATCAGACTGATGTTTCTGAAGAAGAAATTCCGGAAGCGATACTAGAGCTGATGATGGAAAACTTTAGTTCCAAGGAGCCAGAGCTTGAAGAGCAGGATGAATCTAGCGAAAACTCAAATGAGGCTACTGCTAAGGGATATATTCAGGACGAGAGCAGTAATATTGATGTACTTAATGAAAAGTTAGCATCGCTTAAGAGCCGATTGGTTAAAGCAAAGCAAGAACTGTCCGATTTTGGTTTAGATAAAGAGGCACTTGAGATTAAAAAAGATCAAGAGCTTAAATTTGCTAGTAAGGATGAAAAAGCAAAGATAACGGTAAAATATACCGAGCAAAAGAAGAAGTTGGAAGAGAAGCAGAAAGGCAGCAAGAAGCGACTTAAAGCTGAAATTAAAGCTTTAGAGGAAAAGCTAATTCCTGAGACCGAATACGAGATGAAGCTCCTTTCAAATAAAGGAAAGCTACAAATTGTTCTCGAAGATAATGAATTGATCGCGGCCCTAAAGGACCGATGGATAGACGCAGAAGTTGCCAAGAAGCTCGACTATCCGATTTTTATGGCCGTAAGCGAGAGAGGAGGCAAGAATAACTCAGGAGATTACGAACATACGACTGACGAAAACGGAAACCTAATGGAATTTCCGGAAGGTCATCCGCAGGAAGGACAACCGATTATAAATCAGGACTTGGTTAACTACAATTTAACCCCAAAGGATCTAGTCGACGCATCAAAAATTCCAGATGACCAGCTTTGCATAGCTGAAGCTTTTGTTAGGTTTGCTCAGAAGAATAAGTTTGATTTTTGGGGGGCGGAGTAATGGCTGTTTGGAGCGATATATTAATTAGAGATATAGAACAATGTCGTATAGATGCAGAGTACTACCAACCAAAGTATCTTTATGCAAAAACTTTACTTGGTGATAAGCAGTTAAGAAAGTTTGGAATTTCGGTCCAACACCCAGCGGAAGTTAAAAGAGTTTATTCCAGTAAAGGTATCCAGATAGTTCTTGCTCAAAACAATAGAAGTAATTTCTATGATTGGTCAGAGAAGCGATTTATGCCTGAGCATTTTAAAAATGTTCTAAAAAGCAATCGTCTTGAATTTGGAGATGTCACTGTTACTAGATCCGGCGCAAACTATGGCCAAACCTCTGTTATTACTATTGAAGAAAAGCAGAATTTATTCGCTTGCGCTGATTTGTTAATTATTAGAACAAGCGAAATTTCAGGACCGCTTTTGTCGACTTTTTTTAATACAAAAATTGGGAAAGATTTAGTTGAGCGCGGCGTGTACGGTTCGGGTCAGCCGCATATCGCGCCGGCATATATAAAAGAAATACCTTTTCCATCACGACTATTAAAAATAAATAAGGAAATTGAGAAAATAATCCTGACCTCGCGAACGCTTTCAGCTCGTTCGCAATCCCTGTACTCCAATGCTCAGGAGTTTCTTGAGCGAGAATTGGGGCTGGATAAGCTTAAGTTTGATAAGCCGCTGTCGTATGAGGCAAAGCTGTCTGACGTGATAGGGAATAACCGAGCTGACGCAGATTATTATCAGGTTCCCTTTCGAATTTTAGGAAAACATTTGGCAACACTAGATACAAAGCCTCTTAGTCGGATTGTGAACTTAATTAAGGGAATTGAAGTTGGCTCTTCTTCGTATGTCGAAAGCGGAATCCCGTTTATTAGGGTAAGTAATGTAAAAGAAGCAGGAATAACTTTTGGTAATAGTGATAAGTATATCAGTCATCAATTGTATTCAAAGCTGAAATTATTCCAGCCGCAAATCGGAGAATTATTGCTAACAAAAGACGGCACTCCTGGCGTTTGTTATGCTGTTAGCGAGCCAATCGATGGGATTACGTCCGGCGGCGTTGTGCGATTAGTTATCAAAGAAAAGAGAGTCCCTCTTGAGTATCTTGCGCTTGTTCTCAACTCAAGAGTTTGTAGGATGCAAGTTGCTCAAGAATGTTCTGGCGCACTTATAGTTCATTGGAAGCCCGGTTCAATTAAAAGGCTCAGAATTCCGCTTTTATCTGATTCGGTTATGAAAGAACTGGGTCAATTGGTATCCGAGTCAAAGAAGGCAAGGACTGAATCCCAGCAACTCCTCGAACAAGCTAAGCGTAGAGTTGAGGAATTTATTGAACAGGGAGTAAGAAACTGACTTGGATAAAATGTTTTTATCTATTTAAGTAAGTAATGGGGAGATTGAAGCATGAATCTTTCAGCAGAAGATAGAAAATTATTACAGAAGCTTTGTTGTCAGCATGAAGTTAGCTTTGACAAAGTAGTGAAGCTTCTTACTGCGGTTCGGGAGTATGAGTTTAAGGACCGACGATCTGGAATATACGAGGCTTTGCGCGAGATCCTTAAAACAAAAGAGTCGGTTGGAGCGGGTGCGCAATGAAAATTAGAAAACTCATTATTGAAAATTATAAATCATTTCAATTCCCGACTGAAATACAATTTCCTGATAACGAGCAGGGGAAGAGTATCTTTCTTATTGGCGGCATGAATGGGGCTGGTAAAACTTCTATTATGGAAGCTATTAATTATTGTCTTTATGGTGCTAAGAACGAAGAAATCTATCGTTGCATTAATCGGAAGGAAAAAGCTCTAGGAAACACGGGGGTATCTTTTGAAATAACGCTGGAAGAAGACGATGGTGCAGAGTTGGTGGTTAAGCGTGCTTGGACGGCCGGAACAATTGAAGATCCTAAGCCTAAAGATTTGTCAGAAAGGTTAGTGGTAGTAAAAGACGGAAAGCGGGTAACGGTGCAAAATAAGGAAATCTGGCAGGAATACATACGCGCGGCGATTCCACCGGGGATTACGCAATTTTTCTTTTTTGATGGTGAAAAAATTCAAGAAATTGCTTCCGACGATCATTCTGAAGTTCGTCTTCAGTCGTCGCTTGAGGCTGCCCTTGGAATTCAATATATTAATCGTCTTGCCTCTGATATCGCTTACCTAAAACAGGAAGAACGGAAAGGGTTTGTAGATATTACCGATGCTGATCTTGAGTTTAAAGAAAGCGAGCTCAAGCGGGAGAAAATAAAACTGTCAAAGAAAAGGGCCGAAAAAGACGAAATTAAAGCCGAAATAGAGTCATTTTCTGAGCAACAGGAGGAGGCAAAAAGGAGGTTCCACTCGACCTTTAATCAATCTCCCGAATCAAAAGAAGCGATTCGCAAAAACGAAAAACAGCGAATTCAGCTTTCAAATAGGGTTAGTCAGTTGGAAAGCGAAATTCGACAATTGTGCGAACACTCTCTGCCGTTTGCTTTAGCCGGTAGGTTTTTTGAGGATGTCCGTTTGCAAATTGAGAAAGAACGATCAACCGTACAAGGAGAGGCTATTCGTGAGCATGCCTCGGATTTAGCCAAAAAAATTGTGCGTGTGGTTGAGGAGCCGGAGCCCATTTATAACGAAAGGTTGTCTTTAGAGAAGATGCAGGAGCTCGAAAAGCGTATTGAGCTATTGCTTAAAGAGGGAGACACCGCGAAGATTGAAAAAATACTTAATTTATCGGAGAGAGATGCGGCTAGGGTGTTGAATCAAATTGAATCTATAGAGAAAAGCGATGTTTTCGTAATAACCCCGCTTTTGGAGGAAAAGAAAGAACTTGAAATGCAACTAAAAGAGTTAGAATCGTTGGTTAAAAATAAAGGCGCCAGCGAATCTGAACAAGAGCTTTTTGCGACTCTTCAGGAAACAATTGAAAATTGCTCAATCCAGATCGGAAGGAAAACTGAGCAGCTTCGCATTATTGAGGATGATTTGTTGACGATTGAGAATCGAATTCGTGAAATTGAGCTTGAAATTGAAAAGCTCTATGAAAAACATCACATTTCAAAAGATAAAGCTGAATTTATTTCTGAATGTGATGCTATCGCGAATTTATTAAATCAGTTTGTAGTTCGGCTTAGGAAAAATAAAATTCATCTTTTGCAAGAGAAGACTTTCGAAATGTACCGACTCCTTTCAAGTAAGGCAGGATTAATTAAAGATATTTTAATCGACGACAAAACTTACGAAATAAAGATTATTGATCGTTCCGGACATGAAATAAAAAAATCAGGACTTTCGGCGGGAGAAAAAGAGGTGTTTGCTGTTTCGCTTCTTTGGGGGCTCGCTCAAACTAGTCAGCTAAAGCTCCCGATTATTATAGACACCCCGCTTTCTAGGCTTGATAGCACTCATCGCGACAATATTGTAAACAATTATTTCCCGAATGCTGGGGAGCAAGTAATAGTTCTTTCGACTGATACAGAAATCGATACAAGCTATTATAGAAATCTCAAGAATCACCTTGCGGGAGCGGCAAAGCTTGAGTTTGACCACAGACAAGAGCTGACTACTGTGAAATCTGGCTATTTCTGGGAGGAGTAACCATGGCGGATAGATTATACACAAATAGAGAAGCTGATGAGATTTTTAGTGCTCTTCGTTTAGAGACAAAGATTGAAAAGTATATTCTTGCTCGAATGGCGTTTTCATTATCTTTAAGTGAAGATGGCATTACTGTTCCTATGTCGGTGGAGTTTGGTGGTGCTGAATTCAAGAGACCTACTTTTATTGGTCAGGACGAATTGTTTATTAAAACACTTATTGGCAAAGTATACGGACAATCCGATATCAGCGAAGAAAACTTTTACTCAAATAAATCAATTATTAAAAATCATATTGATAATGGGGCGCAAAAGCTTAGAAATTTATTTGAAGAATCAGGTAATAATGCAGATTCTTTGATTAAGAAACTTGTCTCTAAAGTGGAGTTTAAAGGTCGAAAAGAAATTTTGGGGAAAGGCTTCGAGATCCTTCTTGGAAGAGAAATGCTCCAAAAAAATGATGTTGTTATGGAGCTAAATAATACTGCTATTCACGCGAACTCCCACATGGCCGTAATGGGGAAGCCAGGCGTTGGAAAAACGCAATTTTTATTAAAGATTTTGGCTGACATTCGAAATCAATCGAATTTTCAAACTAATTTCATTTACTTTGATTACAAAGGCGATGTGGCTGATAATCAAAAGTTTTGTGATATTGCCAAAGTTCAAACATATAGATTGCTACAGGGAACTCAAACATTGCCAATTAACCCTTTTATCCTCCCTGCTTATGACGAACAGACAATAAATGTTTCGGCAAGAGAAAAAGCTGAAAGTTTTGCCTCTATTAATTCTAAACTTGGTGTTGTTCAGAAAGGGGCACTAACGGAAGCCATTAGGGCTGCGTATAGTAGGAGAGTAAGCACAGATAAGCAATATCCGGATTTTCGAGATGTTTATGAAATGGCGCGGTTAGCGTATGAAGAAGAAGGCAAGCGCGATGATAGTCTGATTGAGGTGCTTCGAGATTTATCTGACTTTAACCTTTTTTGGGCGCATGGCTCGGAGTTGGCCCCGATAGAGAAATTGTCGGATAGGTCGCTACTTATTGATGTCCATACGATGCCTGTTTTAAAGGAACTGATTGCGTATCTTGTGATAGAGCGTCTTTATAAAGAGATGTCAGTGATGCCGGATAGCCCCGTTAATGATAATAAACGGACAATCAGAACCATTCTTGTTATCGATGAAGCTCACAATTATCTTAGTCAGAAAAATATTTTTCTTCAGAGGATAATTAGGGAAGGGCGATCGAAAGGGGTTGTCGTTTTTTTTGCAAGCCAATCTCCAAACGATTATCAACAGAAGTTTTTTAATTTTCAAGAATTGTTAGAATTTGCCTATATTTTTCAATGCGAAGGAGTTTCTTCTTCGTCTATTCAGGATATTCTTGGGTGCAGCCAAAAAACAGCAAAAGATCTTCAAACTGAAGTTGCTAGACTTGAGCCGTGGCAGGTAATTAGTAGGGGTCAGGATAAAAAAGATGAGTTTATGAAATTTACGGCGGAAGCTTTTTATAAGAACTATTAAAAAAAAGTTTTATTGGGAGTGTAGTCGAAAAACGCGAATAGGGGATTGAAGAGGGCATAATTATGGAAGGAACACCTGAAAGTTCTAAGATGGTTTTTGATGTTTATGTTTACAATGCGCCAATTGAGAGGCCCTATGTCAAAGCCTTCATTAATTGCATAAATGTTAAATCCAACTGTGCGGTTCTTTTGTTGACGACTTATGGAGGTAGTCCGGACGAAGCTTACTGGCTGGCTAAATCTTTGCAGGATACCTATGAATCGTTTGAGCTCTGGGTGGTTGATAAGTGTAAGAGCGCCGGATCGTTAGTTGCCTTAGGGGCTCATTCAATAGCAATGGGGCCGATTGGCGAATTGGGCCCATTGGACTTGCAGCTTCCAAGGACCCCTGAAGTTGGCAAAAACAATTCTGTTCTCGATGTGGCAAATGCGCTTAGCACGATAAGGCAGCAAACCTATATTGCGTTTGACCAGTATCTAGCTTCGCTGGTGGGTGCAAAATTGGAAACCGAAACTGCAGGGAAGCTGGCGTCAAGTATGGCGGTGGGTTTGTTTTCAGAGCTGGTAAAGCAACTCGATCCAATTAGTATTGGCGAAGTTGATCGATCCATATCGATTGCCGTTAAATACGCAGAGAAGTTAAACGCAAAATTCGCCAATCTTAAACCTTTTGCTTTAAAGGCGTTATTGACAGGCTATCCCTCCCACGGATTTGTGGTTGACGCAAATGATGTAGTTGGTTTGTTTCATCGGGTTCGCATGTTGGATCAGGCAGATATTAGTTTTCTTTTAAGCCACGAGGGCTTAATGGTTTATGACCCTTTGTTCCAAAACGGTCAGATGTATATTTGTAAGCTTGAGCGTCAATTCGAGAAAGTGCAGCATATAACGGAGAAGCATGACAAAGTAGTGTCAATCAACAAATAATAGTGTGCATAAAATGATAAACAATCAAGATCAAACGGCCAATATTATCAAAGATTTTTGGGAGGAAAGGCGTAAGCAGGATGAGAACAATATTGATTTATTGAAATGTCTTGATCGGACTTTTAGTAGCAATGCTTATTCTAAGCACGAGAAACATCATCCTCCTATCCGGCCAATAACAAAAACAGCGAAGGAGTGAAACGTCACGTTAGGACGGGAGGCGGGATATCGCCTAATAATGGAGTAGTAGTTATTTTTGAGTAATAGCAAGAAATTGGTTGTAACTGTCCGCCTAATTACATGTTGAAGACGAACTAAATCGATGCCAAAAGCGCTTCCGCAAAGCCGAGGGATAACCCCGAGGCGCTAAAGATCGGAGGCAAGGTGAGTAATAAAAAGCAAGAAGAGATATCCCGCAAAGGCTTAACCGCAACGAGCAGAATGGCTTAAGTAAGAGCGAATACTGCTGATGAAATAATCTAAATGGTTATCAGGTAATGCATTTGGAGATGCGGCTGAGGTAGCTGTTTAGCGGGGGCTTGTGTAAGTATTGGGTATTAATCGACTGGTTGCGATTCATGTTATTTCTAAAGTAAAGATAGTGGGGCAGGCTATAAGGTAGCACGCTAATTTTATCGTGGGGTATTCCGTGAAGGCTTACATTGGTTAACTATTTAATAGCGAGTGGGAGTTATGAGCAATGAGCGATGATGTTCGAAAACTTATTTTGGTTGGGCAGGAGGAGAAGCAGATTCATGATTGGGTGTCGGCTAAAAAGTGTTTTGAGGAGGCGTATAAGAGGGTTGGTGAGTTAGAGGAGGATGTTCGTGAGATTTGGCGAGCTGTAGCAGCGTATAGGTTGGCGCATTGCTGTGCGCGGCTGGGGGATGTTGAGCGGGCAATTTTATTGTTTGATAAGGCTTGTGAGTTTGAGGATTTGGGTGCTTTGCCATTTTTATATAAGGCGGCTTTAGTGCTGAGGCGCGATGGGGCTAAGGGTGAGGCGTTTAAGGAAGCTTTGAAGGTAGCGGGGGAGAGGGTGCGTAGTGCGGATGCTGTGGTGGTGGATAAGAGCTTTGATCGGTTAAATAGCTCTGAGTTTAATATGCTGGAGCTTTTAGCTTTGGTTTGTGAAGATTTTGATACTGCTAATTTTAATACATTTGCGCCTGTTGAGAATTTGTTTTTGGGGACGAAGTCATGGATTGTGGTGACTAGTCACGGTGCTGGGGTTCCGCTTTTGTTGCCTTGGAAATTAGCGTTGGCGGAGGCGCGAGCGTTACAAAGACGAGATAGGCGAGCGAAGTTGTTTATACATTCGACTAATAATAAAGTATTGGTGGGATTGAGTGAGCTTCGGCTCTCAAAAGGTTTAGCTGAATTACTGGGGAGCATTTTGCAATACCAATGGAGTAATCGAGCTGATGTGCTTAGTGCGGTAAGAAATGATGTGACTGTGTGCCCCGGGGCAGATAGTCAGTCAATGCTACGTTTGCGAGAGGAATTGAAAGCTACGTATAGCATTGAGGCAGCAAATACAGATATTCTTTCGACTGACGAGGGATTTAGATTTCATCCGAATGTAAAAATAGTAGGGTTAATTAATCTTCCACCGAGTCGCAACTAGCTAATAATATACATAAAAGAAGCTGAAAAATGTAATGTGATTTTAATGATTGGCCTATGTCATTAGGGGCTCTGGACGGGACGAGTGTTTCGTTCAATTTATTGACTGTAAATTTGATAATAGGAATAACGATCATGAATACTCATAAAACTTTTGAAAATAAAACTTTGTGTTTTGTCTATGGTTCAAACTTGAATCTTAATGATTTTGACAAGTGGCTGACTAAACGGGATTATAGAGATTATAGAAAGGAGGAAGTGCTTGGCGGTTTTAATTTTGTAAAGAATGTTATTTTGCCGGATCACGAGTTGGCTTTTACGAGGTGGTCGGAAACGCGTAAAGGCGGGGTTTTAGATGTTAGGGAGAAGAAGGGGGCTATTGTGCGCGGTGCTTTGTTTGCGGCGAGCGATAAGGCACTTGCGGCGCTGGATGAGAAAGAAGGGGTGAGTAGTGGCTGTTATCGGCGAAAGAAGGTGAAGGTAATTGATGGTGACGGTAATTTTATTGAGGCTTTAACTTATTGTGTTCGCGAGGACAGGCGGGAGAGTTTTGTTGAGCCTTCTGAGGAATACTTAAAGATTGTGCAGGCGGGGTATGAGAGATTTGGTATTCCGCTTGGGCAGTTAAGCGCTGCGGCGAACAATGTGGCGAATCGTGGCATGCTGGATAGTTTGTTTGTTTATGGGACGCTAATGAGGGGAGAGTTGCGCCATGGGTGCGTATGTCCAGAGAGACTGAAGTGTGCGCTGTTGGCAGAATCGTTTGGGCGGTTATATTTGTGTGGGGATGAGGATGGTTATCCGGCTATGGTGTTAGACTATGAGGATAGGACGCGGTTGGTGCAGGGTGAGTTTTTGCTTTATGGCGCTGGTGATATGCCGGTTGCGCGGTTAGATGAGATTGAGAAGTTTGATGGGTACAAGGATTTGAGCCGGAATTTCTACAATCGGACTGTGATTGAGGTGGGGATGTGTGATGGACGTACGCGCTTTGCATGGGTGTATGTTTATAATGGGGATGTTTCTGGTCTTAGGGAGCTTAAGGAAAAATGCTGGCGAGAATTTCGGGGTAGTCGGAAGAAGGTGTTGGCAGTGATTGCTGATGAGCATGCGCAGGGCATTGGGCCAGTGGATCCGGAAAAGTTTTATGGTTATGGCGATATCGGGGATATTCCGGAGGGGATGAGTTTTGCTGAGGCGCTTGAGTGTGGATTAATTTCAGAGAGAAAATTGGCGCAGAGTTCGGGGAAATGGACTGTGGTAATTTCGTAGAGTGATTTGTTTCATATTATCTTTATTGTTTTGGGGGAGGGCGAAAGCCCTCCCTTTTTTTGGAAACTAAATGGTGCTGACATTGGCCAGTTGGAGTTCTTTAAGCAAATAAGGCGGCTCAGTGATAAGTAAATAATAATCAATAATATAAGTAAGTTAAATAAATAACCCGTAATTTGGGAGTATAATCTAGGTCTGCTTAGTCAAATAACCAGCAAATAAGATTTATGCCCAAAATGGCACATAACGCGCGTGTTTACGTGACTTGCTATCTGGGTCATATTCTTTAATTAACTTAGCTTCTGTCGTTTCTTTGATTATTCGTGATGCTTGAGACGCGTTCTCGTCGCTAATGCCAAAGCGTTTACGTAGCGAGGTATTGCTCATCTGGTTATTCGATACCCACTGCAAAGCAGTGTGCTGATAACAGGCACGGACTCGATCACTCTTATCCATTTCACGAAATGTCTTTGGGGCAAATAATACTACACGTAAATGTTCGCCAATTTCTTGGAAATCAGGAGCTGGGAGCTGGAATAATTCTACAGCTTCAAAAACCTTATCAATGCCACTACCTCGCTCTTCGCATATATTAAGTCGTCGCATAAATTTTGCTAAGGCTTCATTACGTGATCGGGGTGGGTTATCTAGGAATCGCATGGTATCAACCAGCGGTTCGCCGGGGTTGGTAATTTCTATGCGATCAGAAAATATTTCCACCATTGGTCCAGTGCCTGTCATGTTAAAATCTTGATGAATAAGTGCATTGGTGACTAGCTCACGAATGGCTATTTCCGGATAATCACGCACTTCTCGTCTTAATGCTTGTCCAATATGCTCATTCTGGGGAAGCTGGGAATTAATAAACTGCATAGCGCCTTCATACCCTAGTGCGTATCCTTTTGTGCCCATTTGTTCGCGTACGGTATTGACTCGATTGTCGCTTTTATAAATAACCACACGAAGAGCTTTTCGAGCTAGGCGATCAAATTTTTGCAAATCCTTTGCAAAAAGAAGAGCTCCAAGGTTTGTAATATCAAAGCTGTCTGGACTATGCTTTACAATTAAATTTTCACTGGTCAAACGATCAAGTATTGCTGTTCGACCATCTGGAAAGGTTTGTTTTGTGATATCAAAATACCCCGCATAATCAATAAGTGAAAGAACATCATCGGCGGTAACGTGGCTTCGGGCTATCCCTGTTTCAAATGAAATGTGGGAAAATAGGTTCCATAACTCCCGCTCCTTTTCCGGATGGTCTTTGAGTTTCTTTTTATAACTACCTACTCTAATATATTCCATATCTTTAAAACGAATAGGGACATGCGACGCTGGAAGAACTTCGAATATGACTATGTTTTTATCGTTAAATGTGCATTCATAAATTGAGAAATGAACTTGCGGCATGAGTTGAGTTATTAACCAGTTTTCAAGTTCTTCATTTCCAACCTTTTCTTGATGTGGCTTGAATGTTGTTCCAATAACTTCACGAGTCTGATCGTGAATCCCCCAAACAATATAACCGGCTTCTTTGGAGTGAAGAGCTGCTGAGTTGGCCAAAGCGGAGAGATATTCCCCAATTTCTTGCGGGGGGCTATTGTTCACTTTCCACTCAACCCACTCATTTTCATGGGCGAGAGTTAATAATCGTTTTAGTATTATATTAGGATTCATATTTGTTATTAAGTCATATCTTTAACTTCTACGTCGATCCCGTGATTTTATTAGTTTGATTCACTAATATTATCAAACTAAGTCTATACAATAATAGAATGCTTCGTCTACAGTAATTTTTATATTCTGGGCAATTAGAGAGCTTTGTTGCTTTAGAATTCTTAGAAGAGGAAAAGCTTGTGCAGTTTGAAAGCTTAGATAATAAAAGAAGGAAAGGGACGTTTGGAAAGGTAGAAAAACTTAAGTTTATTGAGTTTATTGCAAGAGGATAAATATGGCAAAGGTGTCGTCGATTGAGTGGACTGAGGTGACGTGGAATCCGGTGACGGGGTGCAGTAAGGTGTCGGCGGGGTGTAAGTTTTGTTATGCGGAGCGGATGGCGAGGCGGTTGCAGGCGATGGGGGTGGGCAGTACCGGGATGGGTTTAAGCTGAGGTTAGCGCCGGGGGTCTTAGAGGTGCCGTATGGGTGGCGTAGTCCGCGGACTGTATTTGTTATACCATTCAGAAAAAGTAAATTAACTACAGAGAGGAGAAGCCTTCGGCTTCCTACTAATTATTCTAACTGAATGGTATATTTTTGTTTATGGGCATTTACGGGAGCGAATCGGGATTTCGCTCCCGCGAAAGCATCCCTGCTTTCCTTTATACCGTACGGAAAATAGTCATTACCTACGTAAACACCGTTCAGCTTAAATTTTCCGTACGGTATAACTCGATGAGTGATCTGTTTCATAAGGATGTGCCGGTTGATTATATTAAGCGGGTTTTTCGTGTGATGAAAGAGACGCCGCGGCATACTTATCAGGTGCTGACCAAGCGGTCGGAAAGGTTAAGAGCGGTCGCTAGTGAATTGAGTTGGTCGGCGAATATTTGGATGGGGGTTTCGGTGGAGGAGGAGAAGGTTAGTTATCGGATTAAAGATTTAATTAATACGCCGGCAGCGGTTAAGTTTTTGTCGTGTGAGCCGTTGATTGGTCCGGTGGAGAGTTTGTATTTAGAGGATATTGATTGGGTGATTGTTGGTGGCGAGTCTGGGCCGGGGGCGCGGCCGATGGAGAAGAGGTGGGTCGATTCGATTTATCGGCAGTGTAAGAAAGGTGGGGTTAAGTTCTTTTTTAAGCAATGGGGTAAGCCGCAGTTTAATGCTGATATTGATGATCCGACGATTGATAGTATGCATCCTCAGCACGCTAAGGGCGGCTGTCAGTATAATGGGCGGGTGATAAGGGAAATGCCACTGGCGCAGGTTGGGTGGTGATCTGAAGGCCCAAAACTCACGCAGCGTCAGAGAGTGATGCTTCTTGGTAAGTTACAGATGGTATGTTGAATAGATTCAGTTGTTGCAAATAATGCAACAACTGAACGCGCTGCATTTAGAATTGACTTGAGAGCATTTTCGGCTGTGGCCAAGCTGTTCTTGGCAATCATATTGTTTTAAAGCCATTGATTGCGATGGGGTTAGATATCTGGCGAGTTTAGTGGCTATATCCCTGCTTCGCGTGTGGAAATTTCAGTTGTCGCATTAAGTGCGACAACTGAATCTATAGTGCTTTGGGTGAATCAACGATTGGGAAGTTTGAGCGATGTTGAGGAGTAGTGTGCTTGTTAACTGTTCGGAAATTCCGAACAGTTCGGCGGGGGATGCTCAGGAGGTGATGAAATCAAAGTTGGCGAAGATGTAGTCTTCGTGTCGGGTTAGGGTGATGGAGTATTTCTTTTCTTTTAGGTAGCCTTGTTCGATGTAGGATTTGATGAGGGCTTGTTCTTCGGGGGTTTTTTCTGGGCCTTTGGGGTTTAGGCAAAAGCCGGAGGATACGACTAGCTCGATGATTTGGTCGTCGCTGAGGTGTTTGATGTCGTTGGTGGCAAATATTAGCGAGCTGCCGCTTATTCCTTCCCATGACCAGCGCTCGAGCAGGGCTTGCCAGTTGGCTACGGTAACGAGATTTCTGCTGTATATTTTGGTGTCTTCGTCGATTTGTATGTTGGCAAACTTTTGACGTGCCTCTTCTGGTATGGGTGCTTGTGTTGCTGGATCTTTGGGGCGAAGTGGGGTGATGTCGTGTATTTGCGTGCGGTAAAACTCGGGGTGTTCTTCTTTGTATTTTTTCATGTCCATGTTTTTTCTCCTTTTAATTGTTAGCTAATTTTTCAACGAGTTCTTGTACTGTCGCGTGGGCATAGTGCAGATAATTTGAGTATAGTTTCGCGTATGTTCCTACCGGGACCCATAGGGAGGGGAAGTGTTCTTTGTGGCCTTTTATCCGTTTGTTGCATTTTGAGCAGATGCCAGACCAGGCATGAGATCCGGATAGAGGCGAGCCGGCAAAGTAGATAATCAGGACTTTGCCGTCGCAGTCGCTGTGGCTATCAATGGTGGCGGGTTCTGTATCCCATAGCTCTAGGAGCATGCCTAGTGTCAAGGGGATTTCTCCGAGATAGGCCATGCCAGAAGTTAGGGAGTCGGGGAGAGGGATTAAGAAGTAGCGGCTATCGGAATAGATTAAATCTTTATGCGCGTAGAAGTTAAGTATGTTGTTTATGAATAATAGCGATTCTTGTTTTTGCTGTTTTTTTATGCGGGCCTTATGAAAGTCTTCAAACCATGTGTGGGCGAGGCTTTGCGGGGCGAGGAAGTAGCCTTCTTTAAGCTCGAGGTGATTATCTGAGATTAGCGATTTATGAATAGTTGTTTGATTGCCATAGGTAGCGTCTTCAATAATGTAGTGGTCCTCGTCTGGCATGCGGGCAATGTAGATTATGACGTTTCTTTTTGGGTCTGGCGTGCTGCTTTCTTTAGTGTAGCAGTCAAGGGTTGTTCCGTTTAGTAGTTTTAATTGTGCTTTTATATTTTCCATAAGAATCTCCTTAGTTTCGTTAATTTTGTTGGTTGTCGCTGAGGTGGTATTTTCTTTGGTTTGATTGAAGCGGCGGCGCTATTGGTTTGTGGCTAAGAATTAATTTGATGAAGTATTTTATGGATTGTTTTTGATACATAACTGGTCTCCTTATTCGGTTGACACGTGGTTATGCATCAGGAAGTGGATTGTTTTTTTGGACCTGCCGTCCCACATCGCCAAAGATATCTTTGGCCAGCCACCGTGGTAATCTAACCCGGTTGGCAGCTTCTTAAGACCCGCTTAAGAAGCATTCCTGATGCTTATAAATTATAGATAACAGAGTTGTGTTGATATTTCAAGCAAAAGTTTCATGGTGGCTAGTTGTTATGTCCGTATGTGGCAGAAGGGGTAGGACGCTGGGCTAGTTATAAAAAGGAAAAGCCTTCGGCTTTCCGTTATTTATTCTAACCGAATGCTATAAACCTTCACATGGAAAATAATTTTAATAAAATAACACTGTTATAAAAAAATAATCATGAGCCACTGACGTTTCCTAATCGAAAACGACTAAATATGATAAGGCTTATTCTTTGCCCCATGATTTTGCTTCACAAAATCCGCCCCGATGGGGCTTAGTTTCATTTTGCCCATAAATAAAACATCCATGGCTTACTCCTGGGCATTTACGGAAGCGAATCGGGGTTTCGCTTCCGCGAAAAGCATACTTGCTTTTCTTTATACCGTTCAACTTATTTCTTACGTACGGTATAAATTACTTGATACCAGTGGCATTGCTTCATACATCCACTTGGCATCATCACTGAGCCCACAATCAAATACGCTAAGAATATTTGGGTGCTTTATTGCTTTGGTGGTAACTGCTTCATATAAATATGCCCCATAGCAGTGTGCACGTTCTTCACCAAATAACTCGCGGTAAACTTTAATAGCTACTTCTATGTTATTTTGCTGTGTATCAAGAGCCTTAAATGTTTCTCCGTTTCCGAAAAAGCCTAAGCTGCTTAGATTCTATAGCGTTCTGCTACGAGTTGAGCTTTCTTAAGAAAGCGAATGCTGAAGCTATTTTCCATAAGAGCCTTATGTTTATTCTCCTTCTGATATGCCAATCACAAGAAGCAGCCTAATTACAAAACATTAAATCCTTGGACTTTCTTATATTGAGTCTCTTTTGCTTTCTGTGTTCGCAATAATTCTGCTTAAACATCGACATTTTTCGGCTAACTCTTAACTGCTTTAGGAGGAGCGGATTTTTAGATATTAGGGCCTTGCTTAAGAGAAGATATTTAGGCCAAGGAAAATCCTTCGGCTTTCTATTGAAGCCAGACGCGTAACAGATACCCTTAATAGAATATCCGGGCTTCTCCTGCTGATAACTACTTAAATACCCAAGTTACAATAACCAGTCATGGCTACTATACTTAAGAGAGTGAAGGTAGTTGAATAAAGTTACACTAGACGTAACTTCCAACAAAAAAGCAAAAGGAAAATCCGAGCTAAGTAGTAAAATAAGGAATTGTGAACCGAATAGTATTGAAGATTGATATAGGGTTATCATTAATAATAATCGGTTGCGTGTTTTTTTTACCATTAGATAAACTACCCGACGGTTTTATGCGAAATAATGTTATTATAGTAAGGGCACATTTGGGTGAAGCAGATGCTCAATATTATCTTGGTGCAATGTATAAAAACGGTTATGGGGTAGTGCAAAATAACAATGAAGCTATTAGATGGTATAGTAAGGCGGCTATGCAAGGACACTCCGGCGCACAATCTAATCTCGACGTAACGTATTATAACGCCAAAGGCATTGGCGAAAATACGCCTGAGCGGCGAAAGAAAAGAGATCGTTATCGGCACGAGATCTGGGGTTAATATTTTTCATATTCGTTAACGCCGAAATTACGCGATCCGTTGGCGACCCACTTCTCCGGTCCGCTACGAAGATGGCTCGCGCTCCACAGAGCGCCATGATCCTTTATAAGCTTGTGGCACTACTGCGTTGATCCACTATGATAATACGGAAGTGTCGGATGGCCAAAGGCCATCCCTTCGGCGCACCAAATTTATGAACAGTTTTTTAGCGCACGGCGGCGGGCATGGCGTAATCCATAATGTCACCCAGTGTGCGAAGGCGAATACTTTGCGCAGCTAACATGCGCGCATCAGGCGCGGTTAAAGCCACTGTGCCATAGCTATCCGGTGTTGTCTTAAACGTAGAGCTCTTACTTAAGTCCAGCTTGATGCTGCCGTAAGGCTTTAGCGAATAGCTTTTGTTACTAAGCACAGTTGCTTTGGTGTTTATGGCAGCTAAGCTAAACTTATTCAAGGCTCCCGCTGTGTTGCTCACCAGATAGATGTTTCCCATAGAAAAGTAGCGATTGTAAGCGCCAAATTGACTACGTTTTCCTGCCATCAGCGCCGCGAAGCTGTAGCCTGTCTGCGTTTTTGCTGTTCCGCAGCTTAGATAAACAGCTTACACTTCAGAGAGCATAGAATTTAGTGCAGCCGGCGCTAACTCCACAGTGCCTGTGCCTTTAAGCGTCGAGCTCACACTAATGCACAGCGTATTTCTAGCTTTAAGTGCTATGCTTTGCGTTTTCTTTAGGGCCCCTGTGCTATCTCTAAACTTAAGCACTGCCGAGGTCGACGAGCTAAGGACGTTTGCTATGTCCACGTAGTTTTTTTCGGAATAGCAAACTCCTGTTTCATGGCCTATGGGCAGATACATCTTCTCCCCTGTGGCTTTGCGCGCCTCAAGCGAGCTTGCTAGATTATAATTCACGCCGTCTTTTGCTGAGTAGCGGGTGACAGCAGCTAAATAACGCCCCTGCAAATCCGCTGACGTTATCTGAACCAGGTATGTGCTTTACCCAAACTGGTTACCACCGGCAAGATTTAGTTCGCTAAGCGGGTTTACTACGCTTGCTTTATTATATTTAAGCGCACCGGCTTTATCGTAGATTTTTACAGTAAAGGTTTTTTTTACACTTTCTAGATTGATTAGCTCAATTAAGTTAGTCACTACAGGCGCTCCCCTATCGCTATTTTTGCTGTCAGCAAGAGCGTAAGCAATTCCTTTGCGCGGATTTCTTAGCTCCTTGGCATAAACAAAGCCGTAAGACTGCTCACCGGCGGGTATCCCGTCTTCACCGACATCTTGTCGAGAGAGCACAGTGCGGCCGAAAAGAGCGGCCGAGCTATTATATTCCACTTTGATTAAGCCATAGGTGTTTAGCTTATTTATCCAGGTGGAAATGTCGATGTTTGCCCGCTGCCCACGGCTAAGTGAATAGCTTCGCGCACTTCCTATCCTTGCTCCGGTTTTACTATAAACCGTAACTTTGACCTTTGCTGTGCTACTTTCGATAGATAGTAGCTCCAAGAAGTTCTTTTGGTTCAAGGTCGTATCATAGCTGCTAAAAGCCGGGCTCACCAAAGTCAGCAGTGCGCTGCCGGCATCCAGCGGGTTAGTTCCGTCTATAGCTTCCTTACTATCCTCCACTCCATCGTCATCATCATCACAAACGTTACCTTGCCCGTGACCGTCAGTATCTAACTGATTAGCATTGGCCACGGTCGGACAATTGTCCGGCCCATTGGGGCTGGTTGTATAGCCCGCCGGAGCGCCCGAACTTCCAACGCAAGCTCCGGAAAGAGCAGTCGTATTTTCTCTAATCCCATCCTCATCGGCATCTTATTATACACTGTATCTAAGCGCCACTTGCTGTTATCCAGCGGCGCGCAGTCTGATACGTCGGCTACAGCATCGCCGTCGTCGTCGGGGTCGCAATCATCTCCTAAGCTGTCATGATCTGTGTTCGGTTGTTCCACATTAGGGACGTTTGTGCAGTTATCTATGCTGTCTTTTATCCCGTCGCCATCGGCATCAGGGTAGGCGGTAAAATTAATATCGTTTTTGTTAGCCCCGCTAATGTTTACCAAGCGGCTTTGTGTATCAAACACATAGTTTGTCCGCGAAGGAATGACAGTGAAATCTCCATTACCCAGAGCGGAGAAAGAGTAAGCTCCCGAGTCCTTAGTTGAGGTAGAAGCCGTGGCATCGCCGCTTAGCTGCACAGTAGTGCCCTCTAACGGAGACGCCCCGCTGATAGTTCCTGTCACATAGTAAGTGAGGTTATTACGGTAAACCTTAGAGTAGTAAGTCGGTGTCCCTGCGTCTTGGCCGGTGATCCCCAAATCTAAATCAAAGTCATTATCCATCCAAGTCGCCTCAAACACCCGAGCCGCGAAAAACAGCTGTAAACGCCGCGCCGATATTAGAAAGTGAGCCGCCGCTATAATTTAGATAGACGCGAGTGATCGGGGATGGGTCGGGCGCGATGAAGTCATTTATTGCATAGCCACCAATGAGCAAATCCAAATAGCCATCATTGTTGTAATCACCCCAGGTCACAGGACCATTCATTGTACCTCGCATTCCGGACATTGCCGCCGTCAGGTCTTGATAAGTGCCATCCCAGTTATACTGATAATACCTAAACTTAGAAGCCAAGCTTCTCAAGCCACTGCCATTGTAGGCCAAATCCAAATAACCATCATTGTTAAAATCTCCCCAAGCTATACAGCCGTGGTCCACGCCAAATAAGCTATGGTCTTGCCCGGGGCCGTAATTGGGAAACACTGCGGATGTGACATCGGAGAATGTTCCATCATGGTTATTGTAATAAAGCTTGGCTACTCTAGTGGAGCCGGTATAGCCGACAAGCATCATGTCCAGATAAGTGTCATTATCATAGTCTACCCAAACCACTCCGCCGGGCGTACCGTTAGAAACGTTTACAAAACCGCTGCCGGTAACTTCGTTAAACACGCCATTATCGTTTCGGTAAAGCTTGGTTGCAGCTGCGGTAGTTATTCCGGTGATGATTAAGTCTAAATCATTATCTTTATCGTAATCGCCCCAGGCAACTGAGGCGCTGGAAAATGCTGCTATCGAAGCCCCGATATCCACAAACGACCCATTGTCATTTCGGAAAATCTTAGTGAGATTAGCGCTTCCATCCCAGCCGGTGATAATGATGTCAGGGTCTCCATTCTTGTCATACTCTCCCCAAGCCACTGCTGCGTCGCTTACAGCCGGAAGGCCGCTCGAAACTTCAGTGAAAGTAAAGCCGCTTTCTGTTTTACCGTCATTTCGATAAAGGCGAGTGATTCTGGAACTCAAAGAAGTTCCGGGAAAAGCGACAGGCGTGATTGTCGCCGTAGAAAACTCCTGAGCAAGGGTGGGGGCTATTGAAGGAAGGTAGGCAGCAAAAATAACAAATGACAATGAATTAAATAATTGCAGATTGATTTTCATAGTGATCCCTGAATATTGATTATATTACCAAACACAGCCGACCAGAGGAGGAAGGAAATGGGGGAGATTGTTAGTCATAGGGCGGGCAAAGGAAAATTGAACCCGCAGTTAGCCTAACACGCGCATATATTAACACTGGGATATGGTCTAAATAACCTAGGGCCTTATGGAAAGCTTCTCCTTATGCCGTTTAATGTCCATTAACCTAAAAACAGCAGTAGCCGTTTTACTAAACCTAAAAAACTCAGTCATTTTCTTTAGGTAGCCCTCAAAAAATAAAAAATCGCGCCCACCCGTTTGTGATTTTCAAGTCCTATGGTAAGTGGCGCGATTTTTTATTTTTTGAGGCTTTCTATCGCCTCGACTGATTTTTTTAGGATCAAAAACCACAAGGTCTTTATTTCATGGTCTCGATTCCAATTTTCGGCATAATCGCCCTTCTTTAACGCCTTGTTACATATTTATTACAACTGAAGTTAACTAGTATAAGGGCCTAATGTTCTGCCGGAAATTAGCTCTCCTCTTTTCTGCAAGCATATCAAGTTCTAAGAGAAACTAAGAAAAAAAAATAGAAAAATTAATCATTTCTCGTAAGCAAATTACTAAGGGAAATGGCTTTATCGACCGATACTTTTCATGTTGGCATATATTCTTTGAGTAGCCCCATGAAGTAGTTCAGTTTTGGTTGTTTTCTATGAAGTTGTTGTACAGGTTTTTTTGGCTCTATTTAAAAGGTTATCAGATAGTTGCGGCTATTTTCTGCGGTATATGCCTTCTTTCGTCAGCATTTGCTGCTGACCTTCCTCCGGCCGCCCCGGGCGAATATATAATTAAAGTAAACCAAGCAAAACTTGCAGCAATCCAAGCCAACACTCCGGAGTTAAAAGGCTACACGTTGGACGAGATTAAAAAGGCTCTACATTCGTTGATTGGGCTAGAAGTAAAAAAGAATATTCTCGGTATTCGGGCAGACGTTGTCCGGACAAAATCCGGCGGCATCAATTTAGATATACTGCAGCGCTTCCTTGAAGAAGGCATCATAAAATACATTGAGCCAAACTATCAGATTCGCCTGAAAGCTATTACCAATGATACTTATGTCGGCACGCAATGGGCACTAAACAACACGGGCCAAGAAAGCGGCACACCGGACATTGACTTAGATGCACCTGAGGCGTGGGCATTAGACAATAGCACCAATGAAGTTGTAGTCGGTGTTGTTGACACCGGAGTTGATTATCGACATCCGGATCTACTTGCCAACCTGTGGGTTAACCCTAGGGAGCTACCAGGAAATAATGTTGACGACGATAACAATGGCGTGGTTGATGATATTTATGGCTACAATGCTATTAAGGATAACGGTGCCCCGCTAGATGATCACGGACATGGAACTCACTGCGCGGGCATTATTGGTGCTGTGGCCAATAACGGCAAAGGTGTTGCCGGTATTGCACGCAACGTAAAAATTATGGCTCTGCGTTTTATGGATAAGACAGGAGCCGGTTATGTTTCCGATGCCGTCGAGGCGATTGAGTATGGTGTTTTTGCTAAACAAAGCGGCGTTAATCTCAGGGTCCTCAGCAACTCTTGGGCGGGGGAAGGAGACTCCAGTGCATTAAAAGAAGCTGTACAGTTTGCCAATAGTAATGGTATAAGCTTCATTGTCGCTGCCGGTAACGAATCTAACAATAACGATGTTTCTCCGCTTTACCCCTCGAATTACAATATTGCTAATGTGATTACCGTAGCGGCGATTAGCAATAACGGTAGTCTTGCTTACTTTTCCAACTATGGACCAAACAGTGTACATGTAGCCGCGCCGGGCGTGAATATTCTAAGCACAGTGTTAAACGGTGGTTATCAGAAAATGAGCGGCACATCGATGGCTACCCCTTATGTTGCCGGTGTGGCTGCCCTAGTTTATAGCAAACTCGGTTCAGTAAGCCCAACCAATGTAAAATCTCTAATCATGAGTAACACAGTTCAACTTGATAGCTTAACAGGCAAGGTTGCCTCTGGTGGCATGGTCAACGCCTACAAGGCTTTGATGGGAGAAATAAATTCATCGCCTGTAATTGCGACGATCGCTAATCAAACAATGTTTATAAATAATGGCTCAAAGACGCTGACGCTCAAGGTAAGTGATCCTGATGGCGATCCGCTAACTTTATCAGTAGGATTTAATGTCCTAGAGCAGCAAGCACGGCAACTTGATGCCGAACTGGGACTTTGGAGTAATGGAAATTACTATGTCAACAGCTGGGGGTATAACGAGAAGTGGATTAGGGATAAAAATGATTTCTGGTATTTTATTTTACCCAATGGATATTTTTATCGCTACGAGGAATTTAATAGTGTTCCTTTAATTTCGACTTTAAGTAAGGTCTACTATCAAGATCCAAAACTTCTTTATCAGGCAGCTGAGAGTAGTAGTGCCCCAGCAACGTTAAGCCTTATTGGTCGGCGGTTAACCATTACTCCGCGTGAAAACTATATCGGCAAATTTACTGTACAGGTGGCGGCGAGCGATGGTAAGTCTACTTCCTATCGTACTTTTACCGTGACTGTAGTAAAAAACACGGCCCCTTACATCGGTGATATCAGCACCAAAAATGCTTATTCCGGCAAGCCACTGAGTATATCTATTTATGTGCGCGATCCTGATAACGATGAAGTTAATATTACGGCAACTTCTGATCAAGGTAGTAATATAAAATTATCGGTAACACGAGCGACCTTAACGATTACGCCTGATGAAAGTTTCTCGGGAGAGGCGATGATTACGCTGACAGCAGCTGATGTTATTCATCAAACAGTAAAGAGCTTTCTCCTTCGTGTTCAACAGCCGCAGCCATCGGTTGATGATGGATTACTTGGTGATACAGATGGGGACGGTATTTCCGATTATCAAGAAATTGAAGATGGCACTAATAGCGAAGATCGCGGTAGCTATTTAACTCGCTTCGGCGGTACGGGCTATGGTGTTTGGAATGGATTTTTAGGCATGAGCAATGTTCTTGAGGTGGCCAATAATAGCTATAATGATGGTAGCTTTCGTCTCGTAGTTTACAATCAAAACGGTGGTTATGTAGCAGGTTATAACTACGGCATTAGTGCGCAGAGTGTCAGGCATATTACTTTAAACGAGATCAAGGGCTTTAAGGCAGATTCTTACGGTATTATTAAAATTACGAGTACGTTAAGTTTAGATGGGCGGGTGAGTTACTATCGGCCGAATGTTAATAATGAATTTGACTTTGCTTATAATTTACCGCTTTCTAGTCCGCTGCGTGGTAACTCCAGTGTCGGCTTTAATACTTATCAACCGAGCACAAATGTTGCCGATGCCGGTCAATTGGTTCAAAATTGGCTTAGCATCATAAACTTGGCTAATGGACAGAGAAAATTTCGTGTCAGCACTTATGATCAATCAGGCAATCGTCTCGCGGTGCGCACTGTGACTTTAGGAAAACTAAGTAGAGTCGATCTTGATGGTGGGCATGGCTTGCTTGCCGGTCCGGCGGCTGGTTTTCATGAAATTACTCCATTACAGGCATCTTCTCCTTATCTTGCTCAAATAATTCGTTATGGAAGCGACAGTCAAACTGCAGTGACCGGTCAATATTCTTTCGCTTTTCCCTTATTCGCACGCAGTGGTAGCGGTGAAAAACAGTATCTCCTTGTTTCCAATAAAAACGGAGATGATAACTGGGTGGAGATAGTAAATACCAAGAATGTATCATCCCCGGTGGAGTTTATACTTCGCGCCTCAACGGGGAAGCTTATTAAGAGGTTCACTTTTAACTTAGCTCCGCGTTCACAGCGGCATATCAATGTTTCAAGAATGCTAAGTGCTGACTCCATTGGAACAGCTGAGGTTAATGCCGGTCGTGCCAATACGGTAATTATACAAAGTATGCACTATTTTCGTGACGCGGCTAATGGCTTAATTAAAGCTATGTATGGAACACAAGGACGCGAGACGAACACTAACTCGCTGGTTGGTAATTTTAATTTGTTCCTGGATATGGAAAATTTGCTGAGAATCAGTAATACAACTTCCGATCAAGTAATAATTTCTGTGCAGATTGACGGCAATAGCCAGATTTCTACTAAGCGCTATATTGTTAACCCTCATGCTGCCCTTGAAGTGCCGTTGCATGATATTCGCTCCTTTGGTATTCGCTCCGGCAGCTATGGCTCAGTGTTGGTGCAAGCAACAAAAGGTGCCGGAATAATTTCAGAAATCTTGCGCATCAGGCATGAAAGTTCTGGCAGCAATCTTGATTTTGTTGCACCGACAATGTTGCAGTAATCAACTACCCCTATTTAAAATGGCAGGTTAAAGAAAGAAACATCGGGATTGTCGATTGGCCCTTTAACAGTAAAAGTAATACCCATTAAACCCTTTTGCACATTGGACACTATACCGCCTAAGAGCGGAACATTCTCTGCTAACCGGCCGACCATCTGAAGCGAAACAGCATTTCCTTTAAGATCGAGAGTATTAGTAACCGTGTCAATGTTGCCGCTACCAAAAATTGTAATTAACGAACCGGTAAAATTAATATCCTGAATCTCCAAGGAAGGCTTAATATGATTAAAATTAAAGGACACCTTTTCAAAGAGCACACCATCTCGGCTATCTAACCATTGCTGCAAAGAAAACCATGACAATATTTTCAAGAGGACGGGACTTTTAGTAAATCGAGCATCAGTTACCAGGACAGAACCGCTGAGCTCTTCCATTTTTAACTCCTTACCTTTAGGAAAAGCGAAAGTTACTGTGCCCTTGCCACCATTGATGTTATCTATTATGCTAAGGGCTCGGAGAAAATCCCCGGCAACATCAACATTTAGTCTTAATTCTGATTTATCTCCTAAAGAGACGAGCACTGCCGCCACTTTATCCTTTTCCGATGTTAAGCTACTTAGCGTAAAATTCTGCCAGCGCTTGTTTTGTCTTAATGTTTTGCAGCGGAACTGATAAAAATCACCACCTTTGAAGCTAACCGTTTGAATATCAGTAGTCAGATCAAAGTCCGGATATTCCTGATCGTAACCTTCCGATTTCGGTAAATTAATAGCTTTATAGTCGAGACTATTGCCGACGACATTTATTTTACCCTGATCGTAGTTGATACGTAGATCAGTAGAATCGATAATAAAGGGGGAAAATAGCAGTTTTGTAGCTCTCGTATTGTCCAGCGGAATAAAAGCTTGCCCGTTAATATTCAAGGCGGGTGCAGTAATTGCCAACTTGTCAAGCGAGAGCGTTTTTTTGCTTTTGCTAAAGGCTCCCAAAGATGAAAGCTTACCCGGCGTACCAGCGGATTTAGTCCAAGAAAACAACGGCAGTTGAGCAGACGTCTTTTCTAAGTCTGCAATCAGCTCAAAGTTGTATTGGGACTTATCCTTACGAGTTAGCTTGAATGATGTCTGAGTTGCGCCATCTGCTGTTAGGTAGTTCTGGGGGAGCAGCTTGTCTAACAAATCTTTACCTAGCTCGGCATCTAATTTGAGATCCAGCTGATCGTTTTTATTAACTGGGTTGAAGCTCAAATTAAAAGTGGCCGGTCGATTATTTAATTGCCCTTGGCCTTTAACTATAACTTTTTTTTCAGAAGCCTCAACGGTGGTAGAACTCGAAACCAGCTGCGCTTCATACTCGGGAATAATGAAAGATGCCTGCTGAACGTTACCGGTAACGCTAAATGATATATCTTCGGACTTAATATCGGCAATTAGCGGCAGAGTTACATTAACTTTGGCCTCATGCTGTCCTTTGATTGCATAAGGTTGAGAACCATCGCTAAAGGCATTACTTAGCAATTGCAGCAGATGTTCCGTTTCTCCTTTGACTATACCGTCAACGCTGAGCATGGTGCGTACTTCCTCATCTAATACATCGCCGATATTAACAACTACTTGGGATAACTGTTGCTTATCAATATTGCCGCCTTCTGTGCCGATGGTTATTTGTCCACGCTCCATGAGAAATTTTCCACTCAGTTTCTCGCCGATTGGCATTTTATCGAAGTAGGCAACGTTTAAGTTTTGAAAATCAAATTCCGCAATAAATGAGGTATCGTTCGATTTACGAAGAAATGGGAAGTCCGCTATTGGTCCATTGGTTTGAAAGGCGATGCCGGAAATCGTTGCCTCGCGCAGGTTATTACCTAACCAAGCGCTTAATTCCGGGGCTGCAACTTTAGGTAAATATTTGCTGATCTGCGCAATTGTTGTCGGGCTGCCCGTGACGCTTAAGGCAAGCTGCGGATTGTCGCTGAGCGAAATGATTGCGCCTTTAGCATTGACAGTAAAAGCAGAATTATCGGTAAAAATGAGACTAGCGATACGTAATGCACCACCACCATCAAAGCGATAGGCCCCATTGAAATTTATATTATCAAAAGGTAAATCTTCGCCAAAGACATCAGGTAAATGAATCAATCCTGAGCGACAGTTTACTTTAAACTGAACCGGGCTAAGATTATTGTTGCTAATCAATTCCGTGGAAACTTTAATTGTTGCGGCCGAGTCCAACATTCTGGCTAAACTTTTCGGTACATAACCGTTGAGTAGTTTTAAATTAGGAACATCTACTTGGGCATCCATCAGTGCCGCAGTTTGTCCGGCCTTGTGTTGGAAATGAAAATTAATCGGTAAGAGGTCATTGGCCCGGTGTAAGACCAACTGTAATGACACTTCAATGCTTTTACCATATTTGTTTTTTAACTGGACATCCAAATTATCAGCTGACCATCTTTCATCTCGAACTCTGTCATAAAAAACGATATCGGCATTATCTATATGGACGCTCTTTAAGTGCGCCAGCATGTCCCACTCAATACTTTTTCTTTGATGAAGATCATTTAAAGAAGTAATTAGGTCGCTGCTTTGAGTTTTCTCCGTTGTGGAAACTATCGGCATCCCGGCGATGACAAGGCCATCAGCATTAAGTTCGCAATTAATGCTTAAACCGCGGGCAATAATATTGCGTGGCTTAAGTTTTCCCAGGAGTAATGCACTGCTGTCCAGTGCTATGTGTAAATCTTTGAGATCGGCTGGTTTACTAATCAGCGGAGTGGAAAAACGCGCGTTCTCTACACGAATTCTATATCCACGGACAAAGTAAAGTTCTAACTTAGAAAATTCCAGCTTACCGCCTTGCCATTCAATCGAATTATTGCCTGTGCCGATGAATGAATTTAACGAAAGAGGCCTCCAGCTAAGATAAACAGTAAAGCCAATGAAGAGCAAAAGCAGAAAAAGCAAAAAATAAATTAAGTATTTAAAAAATCTTTGTAACAAGTCTGATCCGTGAAAGTTTTGCAGAAAAGGTATTCTAAACGGTTAGCATATAGTCAGGATTGAATCAAAGAGTAACTTATTAATAAATGCTTATCCCTTATGCCGACAGCTTGTTTAGGGTATTTTTCATGGTACAAAGTTCGAAGTCAAACACTGATATAAATAGGTGATCTATGAAAATTATAGCTATTGGCAGTGGCGAGATTGGTCGACCGGGAACGAAAGTAGAAACCTTAGCTTTGGATAAAGAAGCAATTAAACTAACCGGTAAGAAAAGGCCTAAGTTGCTTTTTATTCCGACAGCTAGCGGGGAATAGCGATCTTTATGTGGAGGTTGTAAAAAAATATTTTACGAACATACACAAATGTAAAGTTGAAGTTTTACGCTTAATTAAAGAACACCCGGAGAGAAAAGAAATAGAACGATTGATTCTAGGTGCTGGCGTCATTTATGTCGGTGGCGGCAATACGCTGCTCATGATGAAGTTGTGGCGGAAAGAGGGTGTCGATAAATTGCTAAAAAAAGCATGGCGAAAGGGGATTGTGCTTAGCGGTTTAAGCGCGGGAGCTCTTTGCTGGTTTAAATACGGCAATAGTGATTCGCTTAAGGTTAAAGGCAAGAGATACCAGCAAATTAGAGTAGCGTGTTTGGGTTTCATTCCTCTTATGGCTTGCCCGCACTACGATCTGGAAAAGAATCGCCGCCCATCGTTATTTAAGATGCTAAAAAATCGAGACGGTACTGCGATTGCGCTGGATGATCGTACTGCTTTTGAGATCGTTGATAACGAGTATCGCATACTTAGAGACATACCCAGGGCGAATGCTTATCGAGTTTACAGGAAGGGAAATAAGATCGTCGAAGAAAAAATACCGGCCTACGGACAGTGGAGAAAGTTGATAACGCTAATGATTAGCTAGGCAAATCAAATATAGTAGTAGCGAATAACTTTTACTCTACTTCTTTACCTTTTTAAAAAATTAAGATAGTGCAGCTCTTGATCATGGTGCTAGAGTAGAAGGGTTAATATAGCTCATAAAAAGTTTTTACTTTTTATGAGATGTAAGAACAGGTTTTCGCATCCCCTAAGAGGCATTGGTGGAGGTATCGTAGGCTACCTCTACCGTTTTTTTTGCCGTTGGTATGCGACAGAAGGCGCAACGCAGAATTGCGCAAACTCCTAATTGTGGGGAGGATTTGAGGGCGCCTACTCTCTATGCTCCATCCTCCCCGATTTTTTGGCTATTTATAGTTAAAGGGAATTAGCGACAAAATTGTTTTTTATTAAAGGTTTTTCTTACATCTCGTAAATCAAAAATTTTATAGCATTTTCTTTATAAATGTTTTTTGCTCTTGGCTGCTGTAAGACGCTCAAAGACGCGGAAATAGAATAATAGCCTCTTCTACGTGGAAATCGTTAATCGGTATGTTTTGAGCATCCATCCAAACCAAGTTTGAAGCATCTTCCCCTAACAATCTTAAAATATGGGCTGCCGTTTCCGGAATGAAAGGCAGCAACATTATTGCGGTAGAACGCAGCGCGGCAAAGCATAAGAATAAAGTAATCTCTGTTGTCGCCAAATCCTTGTCCGCCGTTTTCCAGGGGGCCTTAGAGTCAAGATACTTATTGCAGTCTCGAGCCAAAATCATAATACGCTCTTGTGCTTGCTTAAAGTGAAAATCTTGCATGAGCGAAGTAGTTTCACGGTAAGCATCAGCGACAGCTCGGATAAGCGATTTATCGACTTCGCAGCATGTGTCATTTGCCGGACGGCAAACAGTAGCGTTTAAATATTTTTTGGCCATTGTTAGTGTGCGACTTACTAAATTGCCCAGCACGTTTCCTAGCTCGCTGTGGTAGCGTTTTACTAAATCATCCGATTGATAGACAGTTCGACATGTTTCAGGACTAATGGCTGTTAAGTAGTAGCGTAAGGCATCAGCGTACATACCTGAATTTAAATAATCACTAATCCAGATAGCCGAGCCGCGAGACTTAGAAAGTTTTTCTACTTCTTTGTCAGGGAATTTAATATTTAAAAAATGGTTTACAACTACTCCACGGGGCAGTTTAAATTTCCCCTGTGCCGAAAGCATGGCTATCCAAATAATCGTGTGAAAGATAGTGTTATCTTCGCCGATAAAATGGAAAATTTCACAATCTTCCGAACACTACCAATCTTTATATGTATCTGGGGTTCCGTCGAGCTGGGCACAGAGCTCTTTGCTATTGGAAATGTAGCCAATTGGAGCATCGAACCAAACGTACAGAACTTTGTCCTTTGCGTCGGCGTCATCTAAGGGTAAGGGCACTCCCTACGAGATGTCTCTAGTCATGGAGAGTTTTACTAGTCCGCTAGTCAATAAGCCTTCAACGAATGGTTTGGTCGTTTCCCGTAAGATCGTCTGATCTAACCAATCTTTCACCAGTGATTCAAATTTTGATAAATACAGAAACCAATGGCCAGTTTGCCGAGTAACCGCTGGCGTGATAGTAAAAACACTAATTAGATTTAGCAAAGTTTTCGTATCGAGCATTTTCCCACAGTCTTCACATTGATCGCCGTTTTGGTTGCTGGCTTGGCAATAGGAGCAAGTTCCCTTAACGAAACGATCTGGCAAAAAGACATTTTTGATCGGATCAAAAAACTGGGTTGAGGATAGCTTTTCAAAATAACCTTGTTCGTGCAGTTTTAAGAAAAACTGTTGAGTGGTGTCTGTATGGTATTTGGTCTGGCTAGTGGAGCCGTAAACATCGAAATTTATATTTAACCCGGCAAACGCGCTTTTCTGCTTTTCATTATAATGCTTAGCCACCTCAGCCGGAGATTTTCCTTCTTTCTCTGCTGAAAGCATGATGGCTACGCCATAATCATCGGAGCCGCATACATAGCGAACTTCAGCATCATTTAAGCGCAAATAACGGACAAATACATCGCACGGTAGGTAACAACCGGCGATGTGTCCCACGTGCGGCTCGCCGTTAGCATAAGGCAAAGCCGCCGTTACCAAAAAACGAATCATAACGATATTCCAGCGCTGAAAGTATGCTGGACTTAGTCATGGCTATAGTTAGCGAAAAATAATTAACTGCCGTTGATAGAAACATTTTTAATTCCTTTACTAAATGTAAAACAAGCTAGTGCCCAGAAAAAAGAAATCCAAAGCAGCTGCGTTAGCAGATATTGCCAGAATAGATCGATTTCAAAGTGTACCATTAGCCGTGACGGCGCATAACAAATCTGCCTAAAAGGCAATAGTTCAACAACTTTTCTTAAGTAACTGGAGAATAAAGCTACCGGTAGAATATATCCGCCAAAAACCATTTTCTCTTTAAAATATATCCAGCCCAGTGCGGAGATGTCTTCTAACCAGAAAGCTAGTAGACCAATAAAAAGTGAAATAAAAAGATCAAGCAATAAGCCAAAAAACAACAAGACGATACCAAAGATTAACCCGCTGATGATTACACTTAGTGGGCCAACTAAGAAAAATGCGGCAACTGTTCCGATAGTTACATTAGTTATCAAATAATGGAATAGGCCAGCGAACCGTTTTTAACTTCTTCTTCGATAGTTGTCATAACGGATGGTCTTAGTGCTGAACTGAAACTTTGCGTTAGCATTAGGCTCCAAATAGCTGCCCCAACGCTGAGTCCACCGATGCTGCCGACACCGGCGCTGGAGTAGCTAGCCCGAAAGAGCTGAGTGAATATCCAAATACGTAAAACTATGACTGCTGCCGAGCAGAATAAATTGGTTAAGTAAGCAGAGCGATTAAAATAGTTAATCTTAGATAGCGCAAAATATTTGAGGAACTTGGTTTTAACTAAAACACTTCCTTGCTCTAAAGTTAATGCTTCCATCATTGTTTTTGCCCGCGGTAAATATCAGTAATAATCTCTTTCATCGCCGGATCGGAAATATTAGTATCTTTGATGGCAAAATTATCCATGGCATAAGCAAGTAGCTTGTCGATGGAGTTTTCTGCTGTGTTTAGTTCAATTTTTATACTGAACTTATCTTGTTCAATAATTTTACCACCGGCAAAATTAAAGTTTTCAATTGCTTCCTCGACAAACAACTCAATCACTTTGCTCTTAATGTAATTTTTCTTCAGATTTTCTGTGCTTTCGTCAAAGATGATTTTACCATGATTAATGACAATACTGCGCTGCGCCAGCAATTCAATATCGCGGGCATCATGCGAAGTTAAAAATATAGTCACCTTTTCTTCTTTGTTCAGATAGCGAATAACTTCGCGAATATGCTGTTTGGCGAAACCTCAAGGCCAATGGTCGGCTCATCGAGAAATATAACTTTTGGTCTGTGCAGCAATGAGGCTACTATTTCACAGCGCATTCTTTGACCTAAGGAAAGTTTACGCACCGGCGTTTTGATTAAATCTTTAATCTCAAACTGCTCGATTAAAAAATCAAGCCGCTTAAGATAACCTTGATAGTTCAGCTCGTAGATACGAAAAAAAGGTTGAAAGTGTCTATCGGTGGTAAATGATACCAAAGCTGAGGTTTCTGCCCGAATACAGAACCGATATGGAAAGCAAGCTTTAGTCTTTCTGTAATCGGATTAAAACCCAAGACATTTATCTGACTACTGCCGGGATATAAAATGCCTGTAAGCATTTTTATGGAGGTGACTTGCCGGCGCCATTGGGTCCGATAAAAGCAAGAATTTCTCCTTCCTCCACGGAGAACGAAATATCATCACCTGCTTTTACGTGCTTATATTCGGGCTTGAGCGCTGAGGATATACCAGCCATAAAACCAGCTGATTTTTACTTCAGTTTAAAATCCTTACTTAGTCCCTCGACCCGGATAACCGTATTCTCCATATTTTGCAGTAATCGTTCGATGTTTATTAAAAAAGCCCAAACCAAAAACCTTTCTATTAAATTTAGGCTAGTTTTCGTAATAAAACGGGTTTTACCGCGCCAATCTAGATAGCCTTTGTCGCCTAGCCTAGTTTTTTTATAGCGCTGAAGTGCAAATGCGAACGCGGAATCTTAATGGCTACATGCGCCATAATCGGTACGGAGGTAGCGGATAGCCAAAGGCTATCCCTACTGTAACAAAGCGTGCATAAGTATATACGCGGGGAACTGGACGCTCGCGATTACAAAAACATTCTTATAATATCGTCAGTCTCCGTAGGGACAGCCTTTGGCTGTCCGCTGCGATGCCGGAATTCTGGCGGTTATACGCGTTAGCGCCATTGATGCACATGCCTACCTGCGAAATTTACAATGGCATTGGCGGTGATTCCGGTGTTGCAGGCACACGCGGTGTGCCGCTACGTTGTATCATCGTTTGCGCATATATGATTCTTTAAAAGACTGGCGGTGTTTTTTGGACGAAGTTCGAACATTTTTTGACGAAAATCCTGAAAACTAATTTGGGCTCGGCGGGGCAAACTATTTTTCTGGGGGAATGGAATTGCCCCGCCTCGGCTTTCTTCCCGCCCGCAGGAGGGGTCTGGGGAGGAATGCGGGCGGGATTTTGAACCTTTCCTTTTTCGCTTCCGAATTTCGT
>JADZAE010000054.1 GCA_020852715.1 Deltaproteobacteria bacterium | reverse complement strand
CTACATTTGAGTTGCCGAAGTTCGCACTCAAAGCTACTGCGCAGGCTATTGGCGTTTACAACGACATTCGTCCACACTGGAGCTTGAAGATGAGGACACCGGCGGCAGTTTATTTTGAAAAGAATAAACAAGATTTTAGTCGAGATTTTTGCCCCCTGCAGGGGGCAAACCTTGGCAGCTTGGCAGCTGCCAAGTTAAGTACATGTACCGATTTGGCGATTTATTAACGTTTATTTACCTGTCAACATTTTTCAGGACGATGCAGTCAAAGGCTGTAAGGTGGCGTGGGGACAGTTGGAAACCTCTCTTGGACGCCCCAATATCGCAATGCTTCTGGGGCTACCCGGATTAAAATTACCGGATTTGGAGTGTCCTCAACCTTGGCTAAAACATCATAGGATACACCGTTTTTCTGCAAAACCTTCAATCTCCACATTTCCTCTTCCTCGTTTAGTAAGACATGCAGCGCTCCAGATTGTTCTAGCAACTCGCCTCTCCTTTTTACATCCAGTCGGTAACTAATTCTACCATTAAGTTTCAAATAATAGCTAATCCAGCGCTCAAACAGTTCAATGTTATAAATTGGTTCTCCTTTTGGGGTGACACTATCAATTACTCTAACAGCAGCCAAAACAGAACGCTCTTGATTGCGCATCTCAGAATAACCATAAATATAATTGTAGCGTATAGCTAAATAAAATAGGACACAGCTTAAGACCAATCCGGCATTTCTAAAACACGGAAACCACATACAAATTACTATAAAAACAAGAGCTAAAGTGATCAGACCTAAGCCAAGGGGAAAGTCCGCAAATAAGCTCATCGCTCTCTCGGAAATCAGCACTGAAAATATCAGCCCCGGCACTAATACGAACACAACGATAGCACATAATTTATACGCCTTTTCCCGCCAGGGAGAATCCGCCACCACTAAAGCTGCGACAAGACACAAATTAATTACAAACGCATACGCCGGCAAAAAATAACGCCCGGATTTTCCCGCTGAAAAAGATAACAGCACCGTAATAGTAAGCACAGAAATCAAATTAAAAACGATAAATTTACGCTGTTTGCTCCAAATGCTAGATTCCTTGATATAATTACGACATGTCGAAAAGGGCAGCGTGGCTGCCAATAACAACAATGCCAACGACCAAGGAAAAGCTCCTTCGATTATTAGCGGCAGATAATACAAAGCTCCTCTCTTATACCGAGCTTCAGTAAATATTCGATTATAAAACTCCGCATCTAACCAGAAAATTACTTCTTGCCAACTCATTTGCGAGACAAGAGAAATAAGCCATCCTCCCACGACCGATGCAAAAATCACCAACCCCGCGATATTTAATTTACAAAATTGCCACCATTTGTTTCTTGTTTGCGCAGAAGAATTCATCCGAAAAATATAATATATAAAATTTATAAATATAAGAATTATGATAGCCGGTGGCCCCTTAACTAAAAATGCAAGCCCGGCCAATAAATAAGAAACGACCGTAATTGGCAGTGCTCGCTTTCCCTCCGCAAAGAATATCAAGCATAGCGACATCCAACAAAACACAGAAAATACCATATCCATTTCAGCCTGCGCGGCATGGATATAAAACATAGCGCCAAAAGCGAATATCAATGTTCCTATAATCGCCGCTTGCCGCTCGAAGCTACTAAATCGCAAAAAAAAGTATTGAAAAACACAATAGGCGCTAGCAAAAAACAACGAGGGAAAGCGAACAACCGCCACTTGATTGCTATTGAACAACTCAGTCACCAGCGCAATTAGCCAATAAAACAATGGTGGCTTTGTGAAAATCGGAGAGCCCAACAAATGAGGAATTATATAATCCCCGCGTTCTCGCATTTCCCAGCCAATGAGAGCACGGTCAGCCTCCGTATGTCGAAAAATCTCTAGGGCATCAATCCCCCACCAATAATAAAAAAACACAATCACGCCTAAAACCATCGCAATGAGATAATCTATGTGGTCGATTACGTCGCTCTTTGTCATAAGTAAAATAACTCGGGCTCTACTTATATTGATAAATCCAGCGTTCTTGCATTTCTCTACACAACGGTATAGCCTTAGCCAAGCAGAAAAAATTATTATAGTTTAGGCTTCGTATGGCTATTTACAAATTTTTTATAGATCTTTTTGCTACTGGTTTCTATGCGGGAAAATCCCCAATATCACCGGGAACAATCGGAACGGCATTTGCTGCTATAATCGCATTCTTCTTCCCCTTACAATCCATGCTTAGTAGTTATTATTATGGAAGCATACTTACCTTATTTTTCGCCTTGTTTTCTATTTGGATTGCTAATGAATCATTGCGCCTGGGTATTTATGGAGCCAAAAAAGAAGACCCTCAGCAGATTGTAATTGATGAGTTTGCCGGATATTTTGTCGCACTAATTGGATTGCCCTTGGGATTTCAATCAATCGCAATAGCTTTTGTCCTTTTTCGCATATTTGATATTAGTAAATTATATCCGGTAAATAAATTTGAATTCTTTCCTCGCGGCTATGGCATTGTGTTAGACGATATAATGGCTGGAATTTATGCCAATATTTTTGGACAACTTATAATTTACTTGTGGCTAGCGCCAAAATGATTCTATCTAATAGATTTAGTTTTCCACTACTTGCAGCTATTTATTTTCTAGTTCTTACCATTCCCTCCCTGGGGCAAACGCAATTAGAACCTTGTCCACTTAATATTAATTACCTTGATAATCTTCACGGGAAACTGGCTTTGAGCTACAACTTTTCCGGCAGGTATAATATTTGCTATCTCGACTTTCAGCTGAAGCAAAGTTTTTTGCTGTTTTCCTCAACTAAAATTTCCGAATATCCCGCCTGGCATACAAACGGCAAAAAGCTTACCTTTTATAGTGAGATTGATGGTGATAGGGAGCTATATAATATTGATATCAACGGTCAAAATTTGACGAGGCTTACTTTTTCTCCGGGTATAGATGAAGATCCTAACTGGTCGCCCGATGGAAACTTCTTGGTTTTTAGTAGCGATCGTGGTCATCCGAAAAAGCAAAACCTTGTTATTATGAATCAAGCAACCGGAAGTTTTGTAGAAATCTCATCCGGAGGCGGACGAAACACTGTCCCGAAATGGTCTCCTGATAGCAAAACAATAGTCTTTTCCACCGATCGCTTTTGGCCGGGTTGGGATGTTGGCATATTAGAACTAGCCACACGAAGTGAGCGCTTCCTAACTAGCGGTATCCTTAGCTATTGCCGCGCCAACTACTTTAAAAAGAAAAATGCGATCGTTTACTCAAAGGGGGCAAGTAAAAGCGTCGATTTATATGAGCTAGATATGACAAACAGCAAAGAATCTCTTATTTTAGGGCTATCCGGTAGGGAATACGACGTTGAGGTTTTGTCTGATGACAAAAGTTTATTTTTTGTGCATGAATCATCCCCTGGAGGTAATGACTTTCAACTATACTTTTACGACCTGGGTGAAAAGGAAAGAAAACAAATTACGAGTTCCATAATTCCGGCTAATAACTTAAAAAGTGAGGGGCAAATTCGCTACTTATCATGGATAGAAAAATAAAATATTTGTTATTTATATATTTAACGATGCTTATCGTTAACATAGCTGATGCTCAACAAAGTTCCAGTAGTAGTTCAGGCACCTCGTCCTCTCAAGCAGCAAGCAATGGCAAAATTGAGCCAGCAGCATTAGCCAATTCCATGCTCTATGACCATAATGGCGACGGTAGAATTGTCGTACTTGCTTTTGGCGACAGTCTAACCCGAGGGACAGGAGACTTTGTCTCTCCAAATGAAGAAGTTTATGAAATTGAGCAGCTAGATTCAGAGGCAGGATACCCATTACGTATGGAGCAGACTTTAGGGATATCCGTCTTAAATCGTGGCAAACCAGGAGAACGCCTACTCAGCGGGGGATTAAAACGCTATATCAGCACTGTCTTATCTGAGCGGCCGGATGTTATTCTAATCATGGAAGGGGCAAATGATGCCATGGACCAGGAAAACGCCAATGACTATATGCGCGCCCTGCAAACTGCAATAAACGTAGCCATAGACATACAAGCCGAGCCAATACTATTAACCCTAACCCCAGCCATTGGCTATCATGAGGGTTTGGCTCCATTTATTAATGCCTATAATGATAAAATTCGCGCTCTGGGGGTATATAATGGAATAGCCATCAGCGACATTTATCAAGCCTTTGTGAACACTTGTGCAGGTATCCCAGATTGTGGCCTGATCAATCGCCCTGAGGGATTACATCCGAATGTTGAGGGTTATAATGTCATCGGTGAAATGGCTAATGCCGCGGTTCTTAAGGTGGACATACTCACCACTGAGGGCCGGACAATGTATGAGCAAGCATTGTATTTATTGCCAGGGTCAATCGAAACTGTTCCGGGGCTACGCTGAATACATTATCGGTTAGATGAAAAACCGACTCCTTATTTATCTACTCACCTTCGCCATGCTTTCGTGTTCCCCTGCCTACGTGGTTCGCGCAGGATGGGAAGAAGCCGGCATTCTGTGGCGAAGAAAAGATATTGGTACCCTGCTGGAAAAAGGAGATTTGCCCGAAAGCACTGCCATAAAGCTTAGAACTGCGCTAAACGTTCGCGACTATGCTAACGAATTGGGACTAACCATTAATCATAGTTATAAATACTACTCAACTGTAGATAGAGATGATTTGGTATGGGTAATTAATGCAGCAAAGAAAAGTTCTCTTGAGCCTGTCAGCTGGTGGTTTCCATTTGTTGGGTCTGTGCAATATAAAGGATATTTTGAAAAAGATGACGCTCAGAAGGCCGCTGACGATTTTGCCAATGATGGCTATGATGTCTATTTAAGATCAAGCCCGGCATTCAGCACGCTGGGCTGGTTTGATGATCCCCTTCTTTCTTCGATAGTAAAGCTTGACGAGGTTCACATTGTTAATACAATCTTGCACGAATTATATCATAATTCAGTATGGATAGCAGACTATGTTTCTTTTAACGAAAGTAGCGCAAATGCTTTTGCCTGGTATGCAACAGAAGCATATTACAAAAAAGCAAGTACCTTAAATCTCGCCCACTCCAAGACCGCGCACGATATCTGGCAAGAACAATTGCAATTCTCCGATGCGCTTGCCGAACTAGGCAATAAACTCAAACAATATTACCGATCTATTGAAAATGACAAACCGGCTAATTGGGAACAAGAGAAACAAAACTTTTTTCTAAATCAGGGATTAAAGTTGCAAACGACAAGTCCTAAGCTGGCCAAATTAATAGAGAGGATGAACAACGCTTCATTGCTCGCAAATATGATGTATCTTGACAACACTCGCCTCATGGATCATTTGTATAACCAATGTAACAAGGAAATCACTTGCTGGATAGAATCGATAACAAAAATAACTAGGTTGGCCAAAGAAAAAGGAAGCAATCCCTACGATGAATTAAAAGACTGGGTAAGGAAGTATGAAATATAAAATTGGCGACAGAGTTTACATAAAACAATTCAGAAAAGAAGGAACCATAGCTTCTGAAGCTAATGGAAAGGGTTTGTATAAAGTTGAAGTTGACAATTTCTCAATTATGGCCCCGGACTCACTCCTGGGAACAGCTAAAGATAATAAAACTACAATGTCTCATTTTTCCACGCCTAGTCAGACAATTCCTGGCCATGGTAAAATTACAGAAGTAACGATCGATTTACATGGATTAACCGTTACGCAAGCCATTGATAAAACGACAAAAGCCATTGATCGTGCAATACTGCTTGGCGTATCCACCCTGATCATCAATCATGGCAAAGGAGAAGGAAAACTAAAGGAGGCCATTCATCGCCATCTCCCCACTCTCCGCCAAGTGAAATCCTACAACCTCTCCCCGCTCAATCCCGGCCTCACCCTCGCCCATTTCTAGAGGAGGGTTATATACCGCCACCAGTTTGAGTGAGGCCACCTTATGAGGTAGGAAAATGGTGGGTGTGTGGTAGTTATCAATAGGCTGCTGGGCCCTTCAAGGCCAGCAGCAGACTGTTGATAACTGCTGGTGGTGGGGTGGTAAGTTTTGCAACAATTGAACTTTTTTGAGGGCAGTAATAAAAATACGGAAATGGACAACGGAACAGAAAGTGGCAGTAGTGCTAGAAGGGCTACGTGGACAAAGATCAGTGAGAGAAATATGCCGTGCCCACCAGATAGT
>JADZAE010000053.1 GCA_020852715.1 Deltaproteobacteria bacterium | reverse complement strand
TTAGCTCTGGACTAGCTTTACTTAAATGAGATTCAACATATTTTTGGCGCTCATCGAGCGTAAATTCTTTTCTTTTTTTCATCGCCCCTTAGATTCTTCTTTGTTTCTAAGGGGATCATCTTTTCTGGAAGGTACCATCACTGTATATTACTACTCACATAATGGCCCACCGTGTAATATCGTGGATAACGGGGCCATCCACTCCAAAATTGCTGTTGGTGGTGGATGAGCAAACATTACACTTCAGCACAATTCAGGTGGCAGCATTGGAAGCGGCCGGCATTTATGAGCAAGACATTACAGGTAAGATCGCCGTGCGCCCAACTCATGTGTTTATCCTAAGCCAATTTGAAGACAAGAAAACCATTTGGTTTTAGCGTCGCTACGGTTCAGGGGTAAACAATCTGACACCGGCTCCAGCCTTAGCTGAATCTCGCACAAGCGAGTAGTTGCTTCACGTATGGGGCCGTCAACTTAGCTGCGCTTTTTAAGCTGGCTAGCCAAAAATAACGGCCCTTTTTTTCGGATAATATTTATGGTTCTTCTCTTTTCTGTTTCTTCATCTCGTCAGCCATAGTCACAGTAAAACGTTGAAACGTTGAGAATAACTCTCTGTCTTTCACTATTAATCGCTATCAACTTCTCAATGCCTGGCCGGTATAAGATCGACGGCAAGAAATAATTTCCCCAATCGGCCCCTGAGCGACAATTTCTCCGCCTTTGTCCCCACCTTCAGGGCCCAGATCAATTATCCAATCAGCTGAGGCAATAACATCTAAATTATGTTCGATGATCACGACAGTGTTTCCTTGTTCGACCAGCTCTTGGAGGATTTGCAGCAGCTGTTTGATATCATAAGCATGAAGGCCGGTTGTCGGCTCATCCAGTAAGTAAAGAGTCTTGCCGGTTGACTTTCTTGCAAGTTCGGTCGCTAGCTTTACGCGCTGCGCTTCACCGCCGGAAAGAGTGTTGCCTGCCTGGCCTAGCTTAATATAGCCAAGCCCCACTTTCTGCAGTGTTTGCAGCTTAGAAACCATATTAGGAAAAGCATGAAAATAATTAAGCGCATCAGTAACGCTAAGTTCCAGCACTTCGGAAATATTCAGCCCACGATATTTGATTTCCAGAGTCTCGCGGTTATAGCGCCTCCCTTGACAATCAGGACAAGGCACAAAGACATCAGGTAAAAAATGCATGCCCACGGCAATTTGTCCATCGCCCTTACAGGTCTCGCAGCGCCCTCCTTTTACATTAAAACTAAAGCGCCCCGACTTATAGCCACGCACCTGAGATTCACTGAGCTGAGCAAACACCTCACGAATAAGCGTAAAGAAGCCACTATAAGTCGCCGGATTAGAACGCGGCGTTTTCCCAATGGGGGATTGATCAATGCTAATTACTTTGTCTAGGTATTCAAAGCCACGCATAGCCAGAGCTTTACCGGCCGGCATATTTTGACCGTTAAGCATATTAGCTAACGCTGGATAAAGCGTTTCTAAAATCAAACTAGACTTACCGCTTCCAGAAACTCCGGTCACACAGCTAAGCGCGCCAATGGGCAAAGCAGCATGAATTTGTTTTAAGTTATTAAGCTCCGCTCCCACTATCTCCAAAAAATTACGCTCGGTTAAATCGCGTCGCATATTTTGGGCCACTGTCAGTTTTCCCGATAAATATTGACCGGTGAGCGAATTAGAGTCTCTCGCTATTTCCGCAACGGTTCCCTGGGCAACTAACTTACCTCCTTCCCTCCCCGCCATCGGACCAAGCTCAACAATCTGCTCGCTGGCTTTAAGAATCTCTTTGTCATGCTCAACAACAATAATCGTATTCCCTAGATCGCGCAGATGAAGAAGATTGGCTAACAGTTTAGCATTATCGCGCGCATGAAGACCAATTGAAGGTTCGTCGAGAACATAAATCACCCCCGATAGCCCTGAACCAATTTGCGATGCTAAACGAATGCGCTGGGCCTCTCCACCGGATAAGGTCGCAGCTCCACGCGCTAGGGTTAAATAATCAAGGCCCAAATCCAACAAAAAGCGCAAGCGCGCTTTGATTTCTCGCAGCACCAGATCTACTTTGGCTATTTCCTGCTTCGTCATTTGAGCTTGCTCAAAAAACTGAGTCAGTTCAGAAAGCGGTAGGGAGCAAAGTTCAGCGATGTTTTTCCCGCAAAAATAAACGGCTAAAGTCTCCTTGCGCAAGCGCAGAGCCGAACATTCAGGACAAACTTGCTCTTGTAAAAATTGCCCAAACATCTTTCGGACATAGCTAGAGGATGTTTGGTAATAGCGGCGCTTAACATTAGGAATAACACCTTCAAAGCGTTTTTTGCGCTTGGAGTTTATCTTAGTCCCCTGTTCTCCAAATAAAATTATCTGCTGAAAAGCACTAGGCAATTTACGCCAAGGGGTCTCATAGTCATAGCCATAATCCTGACAGAGCCGTTTTAGCGCCCGGCGATATTTAGCATCTGTGCGCCGATTAAGCGCCCAGGGCTTAGCTGCGCCATCTTTCAAACTTAAATCTTTGTTCGAAATAACTGTGCTTTCGACCACGTCAAACACATGGCCCAGCCCATGACAATGAGGACAAGCTCCGCTGGGACTGTTGAAAGAAAAAAGCGCCGGCTCCAGCTCAGGAAAACTCGTTCCACAGTCCGGACAAGCAAAACGTTCATTAAACTGAACTTCATCGGCAAAACTACCCGGCGCGGCGCGCCAAACAATCACCCGGCCGTTTCCCAGTTTTAATGAACCTTCTAACGCTTCGGCAATGCGCCCGGAGATTCCCTCTTTCAGTATGATTCGATCAAAAACTACGTCGATATCAAAACTCTCGGCGCTGACATCTATGTCTTCTTCGTCAATGGCGAAAATTTCGCCATTGACCCTCAAGCGTACAAAGCCTTGTTTGTGCAATCCACGCACCAAAGCTTTAACTCCTTTGCTTTGGTTTCTGGCAACAGGAGCAAAAAACTGTAACCGCGTACCTTCCGGCCAGGATAAAATTTCATCAGCCATATTCTGAATAGTTTGGCGCAATATGTAGCGATTGTGTTCATGGCAATAAGGCCGCCCAACATGGGTAAACAACAGGCGTAAGTAATCTAAAATCTCGGTAATCGTTCCCACTGTCGAGCGGGGCCCGAGCTGATGCTGTTTTTGCTCAAGCGCCACTGCCGGCGAAAGCCCGGTGATACCATCAAGCTCCGGTTTTTTTAGCTGTTCCAAAAACTGACGCGCATAACTAGAAAGGCTCTCCAGGTAGCGCCGCTGTGCCTCGGCATAAATAGTATCAAAAGCGAGAGTGGATTTGCCCGAGCCACTAACACCGGCAAAAGCAATTAACTTATTTTTCTCCAGCGCCAAATCAATGTTAGCTAAGTTGTGCTCTCTGGCTCCTTTAATGACAATTTGATTTCTTGTTCCTCGACCTAACAACATCTATAATATCCCGTAATCTTCACTTTTTTATAGCCTAAACCATATGATTTAGTTATGCTTTTGGCCAGCTTCTTTTTTATTTTAAAATTGGAATATGCGCTTTAAAAACTTAAATTTATCCAAGTTCGGTCAGCGTTTTTGCTCAGAAACCGGCATTTGGAACCTGATGGATGACTTAGGGAAAGCCATGCATTCGGGCGGACAAAAGCTTATGCTCGGCGGTGGCAATCCCGCCGCCATACCGATAGTGCGCGATATTTGGCGTCAGCGCATGGCAGAAATTTTAGCTGATCAGGCGCTTTTCGATAGTATGCTCGGAGATTATCATACCCCGCAAGGAACTCCGGAATTTCTCGATGCCATAGTTAAGCTGTTTCACAATCAATACGGATGGAAGCTCAGCCGAGAAAATATAGCTGTTACACCCGGAAGCCAGATGGCTTTTTATTATTTAGTAAATTTGCTCGCCGGCGAACAAAGTGATGGATCTTTTAAGAAAATACTTCTGCCGCTGATGCCTGAATATATCGGCTATGCCGATCAAGGCCAGGCGAAAAATATATACCAAAGCTATCAACCGCAGATTGATTATCTTGATCGGCATACTTTTAAATATCGCGTGGATTTTTCCAGCCTAAAACTCAGCAGCGACATTGCCGGCGTGCTCGTTTCTCGTCCGACCAATCCCACGGGAAATGTTCTCACAGTCGATGAAGTCAGCCGATTAGCGCAGATGACCAAAGACGCCGGAGTGCCGCTGATTATCGACAATGCCTACGGACACCCTTTTCCCGATATAATATTTTCAGACATCACGCCTGTCTGGGATGAACGTATAATTCTTTCTATGAGCCTATCTAAAATTGGACTGCCCGGCATACGCACAGGCTTTGTTATCGCTCAACCGGAAGTTATTCAAGCAATAAGCGCGTTAAATGCCATTCTCGCCTTAGCTAATGTCAATGTTGGACAGCAGATCATTACCCCACTAATTGCCAGCGGCGAGATTATGGATATCTGCAAAAATCACGTGCGTACTTTTTATTTCGACCGTTCGCGTCTGGCAATTGATCATTTCCACAGTCAAATGCCCGATTCTATCCCTTACTATTTGCACAAATGCGAGGGGGCGATGTTTTTGTGGTTGTGGCTAAAAGACTCGCCGCTACCCACACGAGAATTATATGAGCGTCTGAAGCAAAGAAATGTAATCGTCGTTCCCGGTGAATATTTCTTCTTCGGTCTTGATGATCCCTGGCCACATACAAACCAATGCCTACGCATTAATTATTCACATAATCCGCAAATGGTTAAAGAAGGTTTGAGTATTATCGCCGAAGAGTGTCGAAAGATATACTAAGCAGCAAGTCTTGGTGGTGGCCGCCAGTTACGAAGTTATAATCCGGATAAAATCCTAAAGGGTACAGCCACCAAGCGAAAACTAATGCACCCCACCTAAGAATGTTACTCTCTTCTCAAAGACCAAACCGGAAAGAACAACTTTTTCACGCCAGTCTTCAAGATAGTTACCACCGCGCCCAGCCTTAACTTCTTCGCAAGCCTGGAACCATTCCTCTTCAGTTTTAGCATTCCGCAGTTTTCGTTCCTCATCCTCTCTCAAATCGGTAACCAACATGATATAACTCCCAATTCTGAGTTTGTTTTGAACTACTTTGAGGGTAACTCAAAAGCGACCCAGAAAAAAAAGCGAAAGAACAAAGAAAATAATCTTACCCAACATTGACTGCCACCATCCACACTATGGCACAGCCCTCCACCTTACTCTATATATTCCTAGTATTTCACTACGCAATCTGCGCCCAAACTACCGCCCGGCACTTTTTCCCCTTCTTCTAGGCCTGCAAACTAGCACCCCAGCACCTTTTTCGATCAACGCCACCGCGACCGCGAACTACCACCCGGCACCTTTTTCCCAAGGTAAGGCAACCCCTGAATAATATTTAGGATTCCAGATAAATAGTCGATATCAGAGCAAGGAGAGTCTATCTGTTTTTAAGGGTATCTATGTTGAAACAAGATTTACACGCCGATGCGTCAACTTCTGATCTAACCCAGTCAGCTTTGCTCTATGAGTTGATGCGCCGATACATAAATCTGATCGCCGCAGGGGAAAGCCTTGAGCGCCTGGGACGTGCCATTGCCAACGATACAGCTTTTCGTCTAAGCGCCAACTGCTCACTCGTGCTGCTCATTGATGCAGAAGATAATTGCTATAAGCCCATCGGCAGCTTCGGGCTCCCGCATAATCAGTTACCACTTACCCTATCTGCCGTCGATTCTACAATTGGACATCTATTAAAAGTTGGCACTATCAGCAGCATCAATTCCTCTGCCCTAAAAGATGATCCGGATCTTGGTTTTCTACTAGAGCATGGGATTAATTCTTTGCAATGCGTAAACCTTGAGAACAAAGACGAACGTATTGGGGCAATCGTAATCGGCTATCAAGAAGAACATATTGATTTTGAACAAGAAAGCATTCTCTTTGAGGAAATTGCCCAGCTAGCCTCAATTGCTATTTCTCAAGGCTTAAGCACACAACGCTTAGAATCTTACGCCTCACAACTAGAACATTTAGTTCAAGAAAGAACTGCCGATTTGGCTATCCAGATGGTTAGAGCCGAAGAGGCCAACACGGCTAAAAGTAGATTTGTAGCCAATATCAGCCACGAGCTAAGAACTCCGCTCACGGCCATTATCGGCTACACCAGTGTCATTAAAGATGGTATTTACGGCCCGGTTACTGAAAAACAGCGCGACGCCTTGATTTCAATTAAAAGATCCTCGGAGTTATTAAAAGAGCTCATTGATGACGTGCTTAATTTATCACGCATTGAGGCGGGCAAAGAGCACGCCGAACCTTGCGCCATTGAACTTAAGGCTTTACTGCAGCAGCTTTTTAAGCTGCTTTACCAAACGGCAGCAGCCAAAAACATCAAGCTCTTACCCCCGCAAGTAGCACCCGAGATATCTGACGCACAACTCTGGATAGATTCGCGCCACATTCGCCAAATCCTCATTAATATTCTTTCGAACGCTATCAAATACACCCCCAGCGGCGGTTCGGTGCATATTCAAAGTGCAATTGTTGGTGACAAATTAAAAATTTCCGTTATCGACAGCGGCGTCGGTATCAGCGAAGGGCTCGCTCAACGTCTATTTACCCGCTTTGAACGTGGTGATGATCAATATAGCAGCACGCAACAGGGAAGCGGTTTAGGTTTAGCCCTAACCAAACATCTCGTGGAGTTAAACGGCGGCACTATTGGCGCACTAAATAACACCGAAGGATCGGGCTCAACATTTTGGATAGCTATTCCACTAGCCAAAGTTTCCGCTGCAATTGAGAACAACAACAATGCAGATTCCAGCCCCAATGCTATCGCCCTCACCCGTCTGCGAGGCATCAACGTATTAATTCTCGAAGATAATTTAGCAACCTGCGAGCTTATCGATACACTGATTAGCACTTGTGGTGGCCAGGCACTTATCGCTCGTAATGTCAAAGAGGCTAAACATATCGCTATTTCCACGTGCATTGATGTCGCACTTGTCGATATCGCGCTGCCCGGCGAGAGCGGTTACGATTTTATTTCCTTCATTCGTAGGGAATGCCAGAAACCACTGGAAGCCATTCCGATTATAGTTGTTAGCGCCAGCGTTTTTGAATCAGACAAAGAAAAAGCTCTCGCCAATGGAGCCTCGCTTTTCATCGCCAAACCATTCGACCCACAAGAATTGGTTCAGGCAATTAGAAATCAAACAACTAACTTCGCACTGAGCTGGAACGCTGACGCTAAAGAGATTTAATAAGTATGGTTGATGAGATAAAAAATATATTGCAACAAACTGCACCGGGCGGGGACGATGCCGTACTAAAAAAACTCAAACGTGCCTTGCGCGCTGATGGCGATTTTCCTGTGCGCGCTAAGCTTGTCACAGAACTTAAAATCCTCGCTGGGAAACCAACAACCTCAATTAATACAATCTCCGATATTATTCTTAAAGAACCAGCCTTAGGCTCGCGCGTTCTACACTTGGTAAACAGTGCCTTTTACCAACGTAATCGACCGATCACAACAATCTCCCACGCCGTAGTTCACATGGGAATGATGGCCCTTTGTGATCTATGTGCCGGACTAGTCCTACTGCAAAAATTTCGCCCAGCTGCTAAAAAGGGCGGCTACTTTGCCGAAAATCTCAAAAAAAGTATCCTGGTCTCGCTAATTACCAGCACCTTGGCAGACGAAGGAAAGAATCCGGAACTTGCCGAACATGGCTATCTTGCCGGATCATTTTATTGTCTCGGTCCACTGCTATTGGCTTACTATTTTCCCCAAGTTTATGAGATAGCTTCTCGCCGCTCGCTAATGCGCCAACAGAGTATTGATCAGAGTATTCATGAAATCCTAGGCATCTCCCCACAAGAACTGGGAACAGCAATTTTAGAAGCTCTTAAAATTCCAGACCTCTATATTGATATTTTTGTTGATTGCTACAAACCGTTGAGCGAAACAAAGAAACTCGGTGCAAACTCATCTCTTAGTCATATTGTGCAAGTGGCCTCGATTATAGCTAACGCCATCATCGAAAATAAAGATACCAAACAATTGGTGACCTGCGTAGAACAGCTGAGCGAAGTATCCGACTATTCACCGGAGAAACTACAAGAGTTATTAGCTAACATTCCCAAAGAATTCGATAAACATTGCCAAATGATCGATCTCTCCTTTTTACAATTACCGGATTATTTCACCAGCTACATCCACTCGCTCAACGAGCAAGATCAAACCATCGCCTCATCAGGCATACTACCGATTGTCCGATCATCATCGCCGCTTGATGAAATCCGTGCCTTCGTCGAAGGGAAAGAACCATTTTCCAATCTCATTGGCCAAGTACTTGAAACGATAGTTTACAGCTATGATTTCGACCGAGCAATTTTGCTCACCTACGACAGACGAACACATATCTTTCAAGGCAAAATGGCCATCGGCCAATGGTTTGGCTATGACACAAAATCTATTAAATTTGGGCCCGACAACAAAGTGGCCTTCAACATTTGCCGCCAAGCATTAAAAACAAAAACCCTTTTCAGTTCCGGCCGCTTACTTTTTGAAAACAGTTTATGTTCGGCATTAATTCCCATTACCGCCGATAGCGCCGGCGACGCCCTAATCTACTGCGACCGCTTCAACAAAAGCATGGGCGAAGCGCAAAGCTTAAGCACGGAAAGCATAGAATCGCTGAAAACCATAATGAGTTTACTGCAAAGCCCTAGCAATTAAACCTCAATAAAACTCCACGCTCTGTCTTGTCCTGAAATAGGTTGACAGTATTTGGAGGAGAAAAGAGGTGGATACTGTAACCGGCATAAAAAACATAAGAAGTTATGGCAACTATAGCGAAGCGCTCAAGCTGGAAGTAGTAGAAGCGATTATTGGCAAGAAATTGAACCAAGCAGAAGCCTGTAGTAGGTACGGGATTAAGGGCTATTCGCCAGCCTAATAGCTAGCTCCTAACCAGCCATACTTGACACATTAATCAGCTCAAAACATGAACGGTTATGGTAAGCCTTCACGGGATAATTTTCATTAAAATTTCAGGGGTATTAGAAACATGAATATTTTTAAATTTATTGACGTTTCCTCATCAAAAACGACTAATCTTGTGAAGGCTTAGTCTCTGTCCCCCCACAGCTTTGCTTCGCAAAACTTGCCCCCCTCTGGGGGCTTTTATATAGAAACTCAGTATTAAGTCGTGAGCGGATACGGTTACATGTTGCAAAGGGGAATTTATTACAATATACCAGCTTGGTTGCCAAGCACCTGATTCCCCTAGCTGTTTGTGGATATATTTTGGTCACAGCAAGTCAGGTCAAAATCGAACAAAGGAGTTCTTAGTTACCGTGCAACGTGAAATGCTACTTGCATGGCTAGCCAGCGATAATGGGCTAGTCGTTAATGTTACAATCTTTGCATTGTTAGTTCTCGGTGGCTTTGGGTTACCCATTCCCGAAGACTTACCTCTGATTTTTGCCGGCGTTGCCACATCCAATGATATCATTCCTTTGCCGATCGCATTTGCTGTCTGTTATACGGGAGTAATCATTTCTGATCAGATAATATTCGGCTTGGGATATTTTTTTGGAAACCGTATTCTCGATGCCGGAACAAGATCGCGATATTTTCCGGCCATTACAGAAGAAAGAATCAATGAAATCAGAGAAGGCCTGAAGCGCAAACAGTTTATTTATATTTTCATTGGGCGTCACATTTACCCCGTACGCACCGCAACTTTTCTCACTGCCGGCGCGTTGCGTATCCCCTATAAAGATTTTTTTGTTGCTGACATCATTGCCGGCTTAGTCAGCGTCAGCGCGATGATGACTCTTGGTTATGTATTAGGCAGGACTTTCAGCACAGATGTAATTGCGCAAATCGCCGACGATATTCATTGGTATATCACAGGCATTATTGCCGCCTGTATGCTGGCTTATCTTTTAAGGCGTGTCTATAAAAAAAACAAAAAATGCAAGATGGATCATTCTCAGATGGTGATTGCTCCTTGTAATTGTGCCGGAGAGCCTATTGCAATTTTGAACAATCGAAAGATTTCGTAATCAGCCCATACAAAGTTTTAGCAAAAGCTAAGCGCAAATCCGTTTCTCGTGCCGAGACAACCCCGCTCGAAGTCTTGATGATCGCCTCATAAAACATCTGCTCATTAACACCAATGTGGAAAATTAGCGCTTGGCGAGCTTCGATTTGCATTACCAGCTGCTCTACTGTAGGCAACCAAAGATATTCGTAGCGCAACTCTTTTGGTGTCAAACCGTGGTTATCGATTAGAATAAGTACTTTATCAAGTGTGGGTCTTGCTGCCACTTCGTCGCCTATTTCCGGCTGCCAGACAAGACCGGAGCGATCCAAACGGTCAGCAATTTCAATATAATTGCCGCTAATCATAACAAATATCCCTATAAAAACCTGCATCCTTGCCAGTCTATTATCGGCTGTTCGCGAAGAAATATTTAGCGAATTTTGTCGAACAATTATTCTATCTTGAGATGACTAATGCGCGGAAACTATTTCAAACTCTTCCAAAATTAGAGGCACATTACCAAACCAATAGGCGGCCACTTGATAATCGCGAGAATTATCCGAACTACAGATCAACTCCACCCAGCGCATCTCATTCTTGCTCAATTCACCCATAGTAACGATGCGCGAGCATGATCGTGACATTTCAATGCGAATAGCATAACGCTTAGGAGTTAAATCAGAATTCAACACTATATCGTTAGGGATACCGATTAATGCCCTTAATTTTACGGCACCGGGAAGGAGCATGATAGAATAGTTACGCGCTGCATACCCCTTAATATCCCGTTGCGGATTAAGGGTGACAACTTCGCGACCAATGCTCTTCTCGGCGCGCTGATTGTTTAAATAATACCCAACTCGACCCACACCTCTCGAACGCGGCACATCCACATACTTCCTAACTATAGGCTTTGTTAAATCGCTAAACGGGAACCTATAAAGCGTAACAAGCGGCTCATTACCATAAACTCCTTCATACAGTTTAGTAGCCAAAGACAAATCAGTCTCTAAAACCTCTTGGCGGTAATGCTCCTGCATCGCTTGATAATAAGGCCAAAATACAATTAAGTTGTGTCCATAGGCTTCTCCGGATTGAGAGACAAATTTGTAATTAATATTTGGAAATAATCTATTCACCGTGTCTCTAAATATTTCTAAGTCACCGATAAGGTGCATAACTTTACTTCCTTCGAAAATCGCTTCTTGTTTTTGCAAGAAAGCAAGAACATCCGCTGTCCCAACATTAGCAATACCTAAGCCATGACGATAGGCCCCTTTAACCCCTCCTGAAATAGAACTGTAATACACTAAATAATGCGGGCTAATACTAAAAACTAGATAGGCCTGAGCACTAAGCAGCATACCTAAAGCTACAGTATAAATTAAAACCGACTTAGCCTTAATTTTTTTTGAGCATGCGCGAACTAAACTCTCCCATCCGTAGGCGACAAGAAGCGAGGAAAGAGCAATCACTGGTATTATGTAGCGAATTGTTTGTTTGGGGGAGACATTCAAAATTGCAACCCAAACGACAGTCAAAACTACGATTATTAATAGCGCAAACTGCTTGGCCATCACCGGGCCGGGTCGCCTTAATGAGCAAGCAAAAGTAAACAGTCCAAGTAATGTTCCCAGCTGCATAAGCTCAGAAAGGCGAGAATAATAAATAGTGAGATAGCCATAGGGGATGCGTGGTCTGACATTCCCATAAGCAAGATGTGGGACATCTTTTAGTTGCTCGGCACGAGTATAAAAACGAATAAAATTTTCAATAAATGCGGGTAAGAGAGTTTGAATAAATAGTAAAATCGCAAAGAAAAGCATTAGGTGCCATGGCCAGCACAGTGGTCGCTTTGTTAGACTTTCGGAGCTTCGCCTTAGCTGATAGACGGCCAGACCCAGCAAGATTACTGCGCAGAGGATCGGTAGAATCGAATGTAAATGAAGCCACAGCCCAATTTCATAAGCATAATCAGCCAAGTGGCTTTTGACATGGCGCATTTGCAAAATTCCAAACTCATGCCACCACATGCGCGAATATAGTAGCCCCATAACAGCGTGGCCTATTAGCAACGTCCAAATATCAGCCCAGCTGAGAATCGCAATTACGCGACGCTCTTTGATCCAGACAATTAAAGCCCGCAGCACTCGATACACGCAAACGCCAGCAACGAATCCAACGGCAGTAAACTTCGTAGCTAAAGCTAACCCCCAAAAAGCGCCGGCCCAGAGACGAGTTTTTAAATTCCCTATTCCGAGTTCAGCTTTGATAAATAATAAGGTGGCAACAACAATAAAAAGCGTCAGTAATGCATCCAAGTGTGCCTGACGACAGATAGCAATGTGGATCGGATCAAAGGTTACAAATAAGGCGGCTATTAATGCCGGCGCAAAACCAAGCCAGGAATGAGCGAACAAAAAGATTAATGGCACAACCAGGGTGGCAAACAAGACAATACTAACTCGGGCCGCGGTCATTCGATCTATATAAAACTCATTCCCTTCTTTAAGAGAAAAATGTTGGTTATAAGCGGAAGCTATGCTTTGCGCGACAGCCATGATTATCGCCGGCGCCGCACCCGGGTGATCTAAGTGCGTGGTTAAATGCGCGTAGTTACCAGCTTTATATTTTTTTTCAATCTCATGGCTCCTCACTAACCAATGAAGCTCGTCGGCTGATGTTTCATCCATGCTTATTTTATATAAGCGAATTCCAAGCGCCAAGAAATACAAGGCCAACGCCAAAATAATCAGCTGATATTTTTTTTCAGAAAGCAATTTACTCATTTTCGATCAAGACAAAATATTCCTGATTGCCTTTTTTCTCCCCGCGAAGCGGCGAGGGAAATACACCACGACATTTTAGCCCCAACTGCGAGGCAAAGTCACACACTAACTGAACAGCTAAATCCTGATACTTCTTTTCCTTTACTACGCCACCGGTGCTTACATATTCGGGCCCCAGTTCGAATTGCGGCTTAACTAAGGCTAATACCCTTCTAGGGGTTAATACTTCCAACAAATAGGGCAAGACTTTTCGAATACCAATAAAACTTACGTCAACTGTAGCAAAAGAAGGTCTGGGGTCAAATACTATCCCCGGCAGATCTTTGGCGTGAGTCTTTTCCATTACGCGCACGCGTAAATCTTCGCGAAGACGAAAGTCAAGTTGATTGTGTCCAACATCCACAGCATAAACCAATGTCGCCCCACGCTTAAGCATACAATCAGTAAAACCTCCGGTGGAAGCACCCAGATCAAGACACACTGCGCCTTGAATATTAAGCGGGAAATAATCAAATGCCGGATTTATTTTATCACCGCCACGACTCACAAATTGAGAAGACTTGCCGGTAATTTCAATTAAAGCATCATCGTTAACCGGAGCGCCTGCTTTATCTACGCGCTTACCATTCACCGTAACCTGACCAGCAATAATTAGCCCCTGAGCTTTTTGCCGTGTGGGAGCAAGGTCCTGCTCAACTAAAATCAGATCAAGGCGTTTTTTGCCCACTTAACTTAACTCATTGATGAGACGCTGCTCGAACTGGAAGATGGTTGCGGATATTTCCCCTCGTAGTCTTTCCAGTTCTTTAGTATCTCAAGAGCTTTATTCAACTGCGGATCTTCTTCTAGTAGAATCTTAAGATCGGCTTCCATCGCAGCCTGAGAACCAATAAGCAAAATCTTAGGTGCTTTAGCTCCATTCTCAGCGTCGGGCTTAATTTCGGCTGGAGCTTCTTCCTCCGATTTATTATTTTTGGGGTTCTTTATGGCCCCCGGTAAATCTTTTTCTTTAGGAAAAGACAGCTCTTCTTTGGGCAACTCTTCTTTATCTTCCGGCAGTTTCTTGGATTCAATCGCTATATCCGGGGTAATCCCTTGAGCCTGAATAGAACGGCCACTACGGGTAAAATAGAGCGCCGTTGTCAAGCGTAGAGCGTCGTTATTATCCATGGGAATAATAGTCTGCACAGAACCTTTACCAAAAGTCTGTTTGCCGACAATAATTGCGCGTGCGGCATCCTGCAGAGCTCCGGCCACAATCTCCGAAGCAGAAGCTGAACCTTCATTAACTAAAGCAACCATTGGAAAACGCGGCTCATTACCATCGCGATAAGCGTAGTATTTCTGTTTTTGACTTTCTAAGCGACCATCGGTGTAAACGATTACACCTTCTTCCAGAAAAGCATCGGCAATACGAATCGCTTGAGTTAAGAGGCCTCCGGGGTTGTTGCGCAAATCGACTATCAGTCCCTTGATTTCGCCATTTAGCGAATCAGCCGCTATCTTTTTTAGAGCTTTGTTGAACTCAGCAATTGAATCCTCCTGAAACTGCGCCAAGCGAATATAACCGTAACCATTATCAAGCTGACGAGAACGAACGCTTTTCACCTTAATCACATCACGAATGATGGTAAAAGGAATTAGCGACTTGCGTCCTTCGCGATGAATAGAAATGCTTACCGGCGTACCCTTGGGGCCGCGCATCTTTTTTACAGCATCATTTAAACTAATGTCCTTGGTATATTCCTCGCCAATCTTAATTATTTGATCTCCGGCCTTAATCCCAATGCGTGCCGCTGGGGAATCTTCAATCGGGGTAACTACCGTGAGCAGCCCTTCTTTAAGAGTAATCTCTATGCCTAGACCGCCGAATTCACCTTTTGTTTCTACCTTGAGATCCTTATAGGTTTCCGGGTCGAGGTAGCTACTATGCGGATCAAGGGTGAGCATCATCCCTTTAATTGCCCCGTTAACTAGTTTTTTAAACTCGACCTCTTCGTAGTAGTTCTTGCGCACCAGCGCGATGACATCGGTAAATATCTTTAATTCACCATACTCATCTTTTTGTTCCTTTTCTGAGGCCCTGACCTGTTCGGTCATTTGCGAGATTACAAAAATAGAAATCGCCAAGCAAAAGCCGATAAAAACAACGCTGCTAAATTTAATTCTTTTTTTCACAATAACTACTCCCTTACCCCTAAGTGTCCCAAGTTACAAAACCGCCGTCACCGATTAGAATAATAACGGCACAAAGTGACAACAATAAAATGATCGACAACAGAAATTACAATTTCCTTGCCGAACTGACGAGCACCGAAAGACTTAAGCCCTTAGCGCAACCATTCACCTCACGGGTCAAACTTTGTTGAGCTTTGATTGTCGCCGAATAGGTGCGTTTTAGCACCTGGCTGCCACGCGCATCTTTACCAATCACGGCAAAGCTAACCGAATAGGAATTTTTCTTACTATTGTTTGACAAAATCGCTTGACAAGAACTCGAACCGCGGCGTTCGATTGACCCCGTGATAACTCCTGCTTCATCGCCCGGAGCTTCACTTGCGGAATCAATTGATGTTGGAGTGTTGCCCGGGGCATTGCCCTGACTAGCAATAACGCCAGTTACAACTTTCTCCTCTGGCTCCGCTGCCGCTTGTGCAAAAACATTTGTGCTCAACGTCAAGAAGAACCCGCTCACGACCAAAACTATCCGAAAATTACCGAACATAAGCTCCCATCTCCAATCACAAAACATCCCTAAAAACTACTCCCTCTACTTACCAGCATCACTTTTAACTTAACAATACCAAATCCTTCCAAATCCTCAGAGGACTTCCGCAGCTTAAAAGCACTTTAAGTAAAATACCTAGTATTATGGTCGGCAATAAACCTAAAAATGTATCGATAACATACCAGTGCCATTTATTAACACTTAATCAATAACAGAGGTTTTATGTCCCAATCTCAACCATTAAGAATCGAGGATCCAACAGTAGCCTCTTTTATCACTTCCAGAACGATAAACTCCGCCCTATGGTTTGTGAAAAATGAGAAACTTGAACAACGTATCTTAGGATATATTGCCAAATACCAGAAAGAGTTATCGGTTGATATCTACGCCATCAACATTCAAGCAAACCACATTCATATCGAAGCTGAGTTTCCCTTGTGCAATCGCGCTAAATTTGAGCAGCATGTTAATGCCCGAATTGCGGAAGGGGTAAGATTTTATGTAGATGAGTTTCCTGGCGGGCCTGTTTTTCAAAGACGCTACACGCAACAAGATATTCTTGATAATCAGGCATTAGAAGACAGATTCTTTTACACCGCTCTGCAGCCGGTAAGCGCCGGACTTTGTGAGAAAATTAGCGATTACCCTAATTATAACTCATTTCATGATGCCGCTAACCAGATTATCAGGTCCTACAAAGTTATCGACTGGGCAGGGTTTAATAAAAAAAGAAAGTACAATTCAACGACAAGCATTTTAGAATTCACTCGACACTATCGGCTCAATTTTAAAAAGCTACCTCAATATCAGTCTTTATCAAAGGAAGAATATCGTAACCTCTTGCACAAAAAATTAGAAGAAAGACGTCTTGCGATAATCAGCCAAAAGAAAGAAACAGGTTTTCTATATCCAAACCCACAATTTTTAAAAAAACAAAAACCAGGTTCCTTGCCTCGATCCACAAAGAAAAGCAGGCGTCATGATAAATTACCACGCTATTTTTCCTCTAATCACGCCCTCTGGAAAAAGAAGAATGAAGAGAGAAAGTTAATCTATGATCAATATAAAAAAGCATCAAGCGCTTATCTCGGCGGCGATGAATTTGTGGTCTTTCCACCTAATACCTACAAACCACCCAGATTTTTAAATATGCAAACAAGCAATAGCAGTTAATATTTTCATAACCTGCCATCTACCTGCTTTTCTTATCCTCTCTTAAGGTGTTTTGCCGCCCCAACGTCCCATTCTGCACAAAATACAATTTTCCCCGACATTTCACCAAAATCACAACGACCAATCAAGTCAACGTAACCAAAAAACTTCTACCTATTCTCCACTTGCCCGCCAAAGGCCTTACAAATAAACTCTCCCCCTACTGTTCTACGGAAGTCCTCTGAGGAGTTAGTAAGATGGCGATGAGGACGGGGCCGAGGATGACACCGAGGAGGCCGAAGGCGAGGACGCCGCCGATGATGGAAAGGAAGATTAGGAGCATGGGGAGCGAGGTGGCTTGACTGATAAATAGGGAACGAAAAACATTGTCTGAGGTGCTGACTATTCCAACGCACCAGACAAAGAGGCCAGCCGCATAATACCAGGGTGCAGTAAAGCCCAGGTAGGCGATAAGCGGCATATAAACTATCGGCGCTCCCATTGGAATGAAAGAAAATATCGAGATGAGAAAACCAAATAAAATCGGCGCCGGTGTCCCGGCGACCGCAAATCCTATACCGGCAAGCAGTCCCTGAAAAAATGCTGTTGCTACCACACCCAAGACGGCTCCTTTAATGGTATCCCGCGCCTGCATCATGATTGCCCTTAATTTATCTCCGCCCAAATACTGCGCATATCCCGTCAATGTTTTGGCAATGGATTGCCCATAGACAAAAAAGAGATAACAAAAGATCAGACAAAACAGACACTGCGCAACGACTGTCAGGGTCCCCGATGCCGCCGACTTAAACACGGTTAGCATCGGCCGATAATACTGCTGCAACGTTTCTCGCGCTAATGCCGAACTCCCCTCGCGTGAAAAATACTGGCTTAAATCTTTATTCTTAAAATACGGTAGTTCTCCCAGCTTCTCTTCCAAAAATCTGGGGTTTTCATTTAAAAACTCCTCCACTTTGGCTGCTTCTACGCTCATTTCTTGTAACAGACTCACACTCACCGGAAGCACAGCCACAATTATCGCCAGAAACATAAACACCGACATTAAAAATGCGGCCAGACTTTTCCTTCCCCGCAACAAAATAACCAACTTCCTGTATAGCGGCATCAACGCCACCGATAAAACCACCGCCCAAGAAATCGCCGGCAAAAATGGTTTAAACATCGCATATAACGCCGCAGAAAACCCCGCGATCACCAGCACTAGCACTAAAAATCGAATTCTTTCTTTATCATCATTCATCGCACTATCTCGTCTTATTCTCCGTCTTATTCTCTATTTCCATTTGCAATTGATCTAACTCTCTATCCTTTCGAAAATGATTATCCCCTTCCGCAGCCATTTCTTTGTCCAACTGCTCAAACGCATCCATCATATTATCTCGCTCTTTGTTTTTAGCCCTAGTCGGCAACGTTGAGCCGACTTCTCTAAACCCCTGATTTCCTGCCTCAGCCTCCAGCGCGGGGTTTACATCACTACTCGGACTCTCGGCTCCCTTTTTATCTTTTACTGCTGCCTTAACGCCCCTGGCCCGATTCCAATCCTGAAGCTGTTCTTCAGTTAAAACATTTTTTATCTGCTCACGCGCTTTAGAATATGTAAGTCCCTTTTCCGCCTCTAAATCACACGACTGCTTAATCAGATTTCTATACTGCTGTTCATCAAACTCCGGTCGGGATACCATGTCTTCTATTTGCCCACGAATTTTCTTCTGTTGGTCGGTTTTTACGTCGATTTCATTCTTACTATAAGAAATAATATTCTTAACTTGCAGCAACTGTTCGGGACTTAAATTTAATCGCTTCACTTCGCCAAAAACGCTTCTCCCCCCCAGACGCATTTTGCCAGTTATCGCACAGCCGGCCCCTGCGGAACAAAACCCATCTTGAGCCACCGCTACCGGAACAACACACAACGCCGCCAACAGCAGGACTAGACAACTTTTCATATTCCCTCTCGTTCTCATGTTATAGCACCTCAAAGATTTTCCCCCGGCAATAACGCCGCTTGCATAGCTTCTTCAATCGTCTCGACTGTAATAAACGTCACTTTATCGCACAAGTATTTCGGAAACTTCGCTAATTCCCTTTCGTTATCCTTAGGGATAATTACCACAGGAATATTAGCCCGCAGCGCCGCTAACGCTTTTTCCTTCAAGCCCCCTATCTCAATTACCTGCCCACTTAGCGTAATCTCTCCTGTCATCGCCACGTTCTTAGACACAAGCTTTCCTGTGAATAAGGAAACCAACGCTGTGCTAATCGCCACTCCCGCCGACGGCCCATCCTTAGGAATTGCCCCCTGCGGCACATGCACATGCACATTGGAACTCTCAAACACTTCCAAATTAATCCCAAACTTCTCGGCATTAGCCTGCACATATGTTAGTGCCGCCATTGCCGACTCGCGCATTACTTCTCCCATCTGCCCGGTAAGCGACAAACTTCCCTTGCCCTTCGTGCGCACGGCCTCGATGGTCATAATTTCTCCGCCTACCGAAGTCCAAGCTAAGCCATTAACCACGCCGATTCGATCGACGTTTTGCTGTTTATCAGCCAAATATTTAATTGGTCCCAAGAATTCTTCCAACTGGGCCGGCTTAACTTCGCCCGGCAATTTTTTACCTTCGGCCACCATGCGCGCAAGCTTTCTGAAAACCGTATTTACATGACGCCCCAGTTCGCGCACACCCGATTCCCGCGTGTAACCCTCAATCAAAAATAACATCGCGCCATCGGGAAAACTGATCTTATGCTTAGCTAAACCATTTTCTTCGGCGCCGCGCTTAATTAAATAGCGCCGGGCAATCTGCAGCTTTTCTTCTGTCGTGTAACCCGAAATATTAATTGACTCCATTCTATCTAACAGCGCCGGCGGAATTGTGTCTGTAATATTGGCTGTGCAAATAAACATCACTTCGGACAAATCAAATGGCAAATTCAAATAATGATCCTCAAATTCCTTATTCTGCTCCGGATCTAAAATTTCCAGCAGCACAGCCGCCGGATCACCGCGATAATCAGCTCCGACCTTATCAATCTCATCAAGCATGAAAACTGGGTTTTTGACGCCCACAGTCTTTAGCGATTGAATTATCCTTCCCGGCAGAGCACCAACATAAGTTCGCCTATGCCCTCTTAACTCCGCTTCATCGCGCAACCCACCGATAGACACGCGCACAAACTTTCTGTCCAGCGCCCGCGCAATAGAACGTCCCAACGAAGTCTTGCCCACTCCCGGAGGGCCCACCAAAAGCAAAATCGGTCCACGCAAATCCTTTTTTATGCGCCGCACCCCTAAATAATCCAGCACCCTTTCCTTAGTCTCTTGCAGACCATAGTGATCCTCATCCAAAACCTGGCGCACTTCTCCTAAATCCAGATGATCGACAGTCCTCTCCTCCCAGGGAATATCAACTATCCAATCTAAATATGTTCTGGCTAGCGCCGCCTCGCTCGTATCAGGATGTAACTGCCTCAAGCGCCGCAATTGCTTTTGCGCTTCCTTCTTCCCACTCTGCGGCATATTGATTTCATCAAGCTGTTTTTTTAAATCGTCCAGCTCCGAGTCATCGTCGCTACCTTCGCCCAGCTCCGCCCTAATCTGCCTGATCTGTTCTCTTAAGATTTCTTCACGCTGCGCCTTTTCAAACTGCGATTGCACCTTCTGTGCCACCCGCTCTTTAACTGCGCCAACATCAGCTTGCCTCCTTAAATGCTTAGCTACTATCTTCAAGCGCTTCAGCCCATCGAGTTCTTCCAGCACCTGCTGAACTTCAATACTCGCTAGCGGCAGCACGGAACATACCAAATCCGCCAGCGAACCCGGATCAAAAATATCCTTGCAGGTAAAAACATGCTCTTCCAAAGACTGATCATACTGAGCCAGTATTGCTAAATCCGCCTTAACTTGTTCAATAAGCTTCTGGTCTTTTGCTGAAAGTCGTGTCTCAATAGGCGGAGTTATATAGCGCACGCGACAACGAATATAGGGTTCTTGCGTCAAACACTTTTCAATAAACACGCGCGACAGCACATGCAGCCTAATTTTATAATCACCATTAGGAAGCTTGACGCTATGCACAATCAGCGCCGCACCACCCATCGAGTAAATATCGGTGAGCGCCGTGTCCGGATTAGTCTCCCCAGCTTGCAGCGCCAAGACCACGGTTTTATCCCCCTTAAGCGCCTCCTCCACCGCCTCTGTTGCTGGCCCCTTACCAATATAAATAGGAATCAATAATCCCGGAATGGGCACAAAATCTTTGCTGGGTAACAAAGCCAGCGTCACTACTTTTTTACCGCCAGCTTTTGGCTTTTTCGTCTTATTCGCCGCTTTGCGTTTGCTCTGCGCCATTGCTTTGCACTCCTATCGTTTCCCCGGCCACCATAACCTCACTCGTCTGACCATCCTTGATCTCAATGACGCTCATGCGCCTATTAATTTCACCGCTCTCTTGAACATTCAGAAGCCCCGTCACTCCATGAAAGCCGCTGCTACGTTTTAACGCTGCTGCTACGTTTTCCCCGGACCCCGGTTCGTGCAGCGCCTGCAGCAACAGTGCCGTCGCATCATATGCCTGCGCACTAAGCACCTCCGGCTCGCTGCCATACTTTTCGTTATAGCGCTTTCTAAACTCGCTCACCACCGGCTGCATGCTTGGCAAATACAAAGGGCTAACAAAAACAGCTCCGTCAATTAAATAGCCCAGACTCCTAATCGCCGTTAAGTCATTCCATAGCGCCGCCCCGAGCAAAGTTCCATTAATACTTAAGGCCCGCATTTGAATAATCAGTTCGCGCACATTTTCTAGCGCATCAGCGATAAATATACCCTCCGGGTTTAGTTCTTTAATTTGCGGCAATATCTGCGCTTCGTCTCCTTCGCGATAGCTATAGTCACTGAGCACTTGACCACCGTTCGCACCCACCTCACGGCGAAAAGCCTGCATCAGCTCACGCCCGGATTCATTTGCCGCGTAAATAATTACAAACTTACTAAGCCCTTTCACTTTAACCGCGTAATTCACTAATTCGCCGGCCTGACTTCTCGCAGTAATACCCAAGCGAAACATATAGGGGTTATTCCCCGTTATCCCTTCACGCTTCGTAAAACTCAGAAACGGCACATGTAAGAGCTGGGCTTTTTGCCTGACAAACTCTGTGCCCTTAACTTCCATCGGGCCAAACACAAAACCGACATGCTCTTGCCGCGCCAGTTTTTCAAATTCACTCGCTGCCTGTTCAGGCACATTTGCCGTATCGGCCCTGAGCACCTTAAACGACGTCTGCGGCGCATAAGTTTCTAATGCTAGCTCAATTCCCTTAAGCACCCGCTGCGCATGTTCGCCGTAAGGCCCGCTAAAAGGTAACAGCACTCCGAGATTGCTGATGCTCACAGAGCCCTCTAAGCTTGTTGACCCCGCTAGCGAAGTCTCTTCCACGCTCTTCACGTTCTGGGCAGCCGCCGTAGCGACCTGAAGATCGGGACTATAAGTGTTGGCATCAAACCAATTAAATTGAAACCGCGCTTGCCTTGTTCCGCCTGCCGCGCGCCGACTTGCCTCCGCCTCGAAAATATCAATAATAAACTGTTCTCCCAGCCATGCGTTTTTATATTGAATAAGCTCAGCCCCGCTTAAACTGGCCACTGTTCTGGAAAGCTCGTCTTTTACTAAAGTAGCTTTGCCCTGATCTAAAAAGAATTTCTTATATGACAATCTTAACCAGGCCAGCCCCTGTTCGATATTATCTTGATGCAAATAGGCATACGCCGCCACTAGACATAATCGAGGTGCTAACTGATCGAACTCCACACCCCTTAACTTCGCGTAATCCGCCAGCGACATCAGCACATCATTAGACTTGCCTATCTTTAGTTCCGTCCCCACACGACGCAAAAATACTTCTTCTTTGTCCTGTTCGCGCGACATACCGCTTTCCAGCGACCGATAAATATCTACAGCATCTATCAACTTGCCTTGACTAGCTAAGACATCCGCCTCAGCCAACTTATACATGCCCAAATCCGAACCCTGCCAAGTCTGCCATGGCGGCATATAATGAGAATGCTCAGCAGCCGACAACGGACGAGTCTCATGCTTTTGCGGCTTTGTTACTTTTTCTATTTCCAAACGCGAGCTGGAGGATGAACAAGAAACAAGAAATACGGCGATGACCACAAGCAGGAAGGAAGAAAAACAATTAAGCGCTTTATTCAAATAGATCCTTGACTTGCTCCTTAAGCTTGCCAAAAATATTACCCGACTCGCCGACATGATTAGTCCCCTCTAATGACGAGAGCTTTTCTAAAAGCTCCTTTTGCTCATTGCTAACATGAGTGGGCACATACACATAAACGCGCACATGCTCATCGCCTATCCTGCTAGAATGAATATCAGCAATACCCCTACCTTTCAAACGAAATACTTTTCCCGATGGCGTCCCCGCCGGAATCTTCAAATTAGTCTTGCCCGCCAAAGTCGGCACGTCGATTTCTGCCCCTAAAACTGCTTGCGTATAGGCAATCGGCACTTCGCAAATCACATCTGTGCCTTCCCGCTTAAAAGTAGAATGCGGCTTAATCGAAATCTCCACGTACAAGTCCCCACTCGGGCCACCCGCCGGACTCGATCCACCTTCGCCACGCAACTTTAAGCGCTGGCCATGATCAATGCCCGCCGGCACTTTCACTGTCAGTTTTGTTTTCTTGTTTACCTGTCCCGCGCCACCGCAAGAAGGACAAGGATCGGGGATAATCTGCCCCCGCCCTGAACACTGCGGACAAGTCGTTGTCACCGCAAAAAAACCCTGCTGTATGCGCACCTGTCCCTGACCGCCGCATTGACGACAGGCCACTTTAGAACTTCCCTTACGCGCCCCGCTTCCTTCGCAAGCATCACAGCGCGCAGGCTTAGTAAAAGTAATCTCTTTGTCTGTGCCAAATGCCGCTTCTTCCAAACTTACTTCCATCTGATAGCGCAGGTCTTTGCCCGACTGCGTGCGCCGCCCACCACGAGCACCGCCGACATTGCCAAAAAAAGAACCAAAAATATCGCCGAACAAATCCTCGGCAAACGAACCAAAATCACCAAAGCCTTCAAAGCCGCCGCCATTACCCAAGCCGGCATGACCAAAACGATCATAGCGCGCCCGCGTGTCATCATTGCTGAGGACTTGATAGGCTTCGCTAGCCTCTTTAAACTTTTCTTCCGCTTCTTTGTTGCCTGGATTTTTATCGGGATGGAACTTCAGTGCCAACTGCCGATAAGCCTTTTTTAGCTCATCAGCTGAAACATCGCGCCGAACGCCTAGAATTTCATAGTAGTCTCGCTTTCCCAAAACATTACCGAGCTGTTACAAACTTTTCTTTTTCTTATGACTTCCTACGATAAATCCTGTTATTTGGCCAGCCCCAGCAACCGTTTACGCTTTTGGCCGACTACTTTGTCAGACTTCACGGCTGCGCTCTGCGAGTAGTTAATTACACTTACGGTGCTCGCCGCTCGTCTTCCTCGTATTCGGCTCAAAATCGTGACGGTTGCATGGTAGTCGGATCTTTAGATATTTATAGATCTGTTTTCTCTCACATATCTAAATTGTAAAAAGATACGGTGATTAAGCATGCAAAACAAAGTAGCCAACATTTGTCAGGTTTTACTTTACTTCTTCAAAATCAGCATCAACCACATTATCTGCTGCCGAACCATCTGCCTTTGACTCTTGAGCTCCGCCGTCCGCCGCCCCTTGAGCCCCTTGAGCCGCGCTCTCGGCATTCGCTTGCTTATACATCTGCTCGGCTAATTTATGAGCAGCCTTAGTCAGCTTCTCGCCGGCCTCAGTAAGAGCAAGCTTATCATTAGACTCAGCATGCAGTCTCTTTGCCTCTTCCAACGCCTTCTCAATTTCTGACTTATCCGTCGGGCTTATCTTGTCACCGTAGTCTTTCAACGAGTTCTCTGTGGTGTAAATAATACCGTCCAGATGATTTCTCGCTTCCACAGACTCTTTTCTCGCTTTGTCTTCGCTCGCATGATCCTCAGCGTCACGAACCATCTGCTTGATTTCTTCTTCGCTCAAACCGGAACTAGAAGTAATCTTAATTGATTGCTCTTTACCCGTTCCTAAGTCCTTAGCAGATACATGCACGATACCATTAGCATCGATGTCAAAAGTAACTTCGATCTGCGGCATACCGCGCGGAGCCGGTGGAATCCCCAATAACTCGAACTTACCCAAAGTCTTATTATAGGCAGCCATCTCGCGCTCACCCTGAAGAACAAGAATACTCACTGCCGGTTGATTATCCGTGGCCGTTGAGAAAATCTGGCTCTTCTTTGTCGGAATGGTTGTGTTCTTATCAATGAGCTTAGTAAACACTCCGCCTTGAGTTTCGATACCCAAACTAAGCGGTGTTACATCTAACAAAAGAACGTCTTTGACTTCGCCCTGCAGCACACCGGCCTGGATTGCTGCGCCCACGGCAACAGCCTCATCAGGATTCACGCTCTTACTCGGTTCGCGCTGAAAAATATCCTTAACACGCTGCTGCACAGCAGGCATACGTGTCATACCACCAACCAAAATTACTTCGTCTATCTCCTTTGGGCTTAGGCCGGCATCACGAAGGGCAATGCGGCATGGCTCATCAAGACGACCCAGAAGCCCGGCACACAAAGCTTCCAGCTTGGAGCGCGAAAGCTTCACATTTAAATGCTTGGGCCCAGATTGATCAGCAGTAATAAATGGTAGATTAATATCTGTCTCCATCGATCCGGAGAGCTCATGCTTAGCTTTCTCTGCCGCTTCTTTCAGGCGTTGCAGCGCCATCGTGTCTTTATGCAAATCAATTCCCTGATCGCGCAAAAACTCGCTCACCAAATAATCAACAATCACAATATCGAAATCTTCACCGCCGAGATAAGTATCACCGTTAGTAGACTTAACCTCAAACACACCATCTCCTAACTCTAAGATAGAAATATCAAAAGTTCCGCCGCCAAGATCGAAGACAGCAACACGCTTATCGCCTTTCTTCTCCGTGCCATAAGCCAGCGAGGCTGCAGTCGGCTCATTGATAATACGAAGCACTTCTAACCCGGCGATACGCCCAGCGTCTTTTGTTGCTTGTCGCTGCGCATCATCAAAGTAGGCAGGCACAGTGATGACTGCCTGAGTTACCGGCTCTCCCAAATAATCCTCAGCCGTTTGCTTCATCTTAGTAAGCACGTATGATGAAATCTCTTGTGAAGTCTTTGTTTCGCCCTTAAGCGCCACAGCAGCAGCGCCGTTATCGGCCTCGACAATATCATACGGCAAAACTTTTTTTGCCTTTTCGATTTCCGGACTAGTATATTTGCGGCCAATCAAACGCTTGATCGCAAAAATAGTATTCTTGGGATTAGTAACAGCCTGACGACGAGCGATCTGACCGACCAAGCGTTCACCGCTATCATTTACAGCTACCACTGACGGAGTAGTTCTCCCGCCTTCGCTATTAGCGATCACTTTCGCCTCTCCGCTCTCCATTACGACCACGCAAGAGTTAGTCGTTCCTAAGTCGATTCCTATTACTTTTCCCATAAATTAATCTCCGTTTTAACTCTAAATACCAAAATCTTTTTCTTCACCTATCCTCTCTCCACCAGCACATCGAATAAACGTTTTCTCCCATATTTTTAATCAATTAAAACACTTCTAAACATTCTCGCCCTGGCAATTCCAAGCTCCAGCATGGTGAAAATTAACCATGCCACTTAGCCTTGGCAAGGCCTAGCCAAAATTTTTTTAATTATTTTAAATGCCTAGTCATTCTCCGAATTTTCCATCTTCTTAGCCACGACTACTTGCCCAGGCCTTAAAAGCTTATCCTTAAAGAAATACGGCTTTCTAAATACCTCCATCACCATACCTTCATCGTAATCAGCGCTGGGGACAGAGGCCATCGCCTCATGCTTTTGCGGATCAAACGGCACTCCTAAACTCGCCTCGCTTTTTACTTGATGACGTTCGAGAATATTTAGCAAATTATCGCGCACCATTTCAAAACCGCGCACGAACTCTTCTATAGAACCCGTGGCCTCATGCTTAAGGGCTATATCCAACTGATCAACTACCTCTAAAATATCGCGCGCCAAATTCTCGCCCGCATATTTTAATAAGTCAGAACGCTCACGAATCGCCCGTTTTTTATAGTTTTCCAGCTCAGCGACAGAACGCAAATACTTATCATAATTGGCTTCCGCCTCAGCACGCAATTTTTTTAATTCTTCCTCGATAATCGAAGCCTCTCTCTCCGGCTCCAGCTGCTTTTCTTCATTTGTTCCTTCGTCGACAGACGGCAGTTCCAAACCCTCTAGCTCTCCTTGCTCCTCATGCTCATCTCGAACGTTTATTTTCTTGTGACCCATAACTCCAAATATTCCCTATTTCTTAATTAAGACCCTTTAAACCCTGCTTTTCCGCAGCCGCGCTGTCCGACAAAGTAGTCGGCCAAAAACGCGCCTACAAACCCGTAACCGGTGCGATCTTGAGCCGAATACGAGGAGGACAAGCGGCGAGGAACGTAAGTGTAGTAAACTACTCGCGCACCGCAGCCGCGCCGTCTGACAAAGTAGTCGGCCAAAAACGCGCCGGTTACAATTTTGTCGTGCGTTACCTAACCACTATATATATAAATGACAACTACGTGAGACCTTTTTTAAGACTAATATTGTGCCTAAACTTATCAGCACCCCAGCAATTATCCTCTCTACTCTTGTGATCCGCGAGGGCGACCTGATTAGCACAGTCCTTAGCCGCGAGCTAGGCGTGATCAAAGTTTATTGCCGCTCAGCAAAGCGATCGCAAAAACGCTTTGGCGGCGGCGTGGACATCTTCACCTGCGGAGTATTCGAATTAGAACAAAGAAAATCAGAACTCTTAGAATTAAAATCTATTTCGGAAAGACATTCGTTTGAAAGTTTTCGCCAAGACCTATCTAAATTTTGCTTGGCTTCTTTTTGTCTCGAAACCGCCATCAACCTGACACATGAAGGCGACACCGACGCCGCACATTTATTTAATCCGCTCTATCACGTGCTCAACAAAATCGACGAAGCCCCTTTTTCGCTGACATCTTTTGCCGTGCTCGTTTACTTTCTATTGAATGCCCTGCAAGTCTCCGGCATAGATCCCTTTGCCCAAGAAGCAGCTCTTCCCCCCGACGAAACCAGCTGGAGTAAACTCATGCTTGAAAACAACAAGCCCTATATCCAAAACAACAAAACTATCATCGCCAACACCATCTGCTTTCTCAGCAGCCACGCGCAGCACTTTACCGAAAAGCCCTTCCACACCGAACGCGACATGCTGAGCGCGCTGGGAGCATTGTAAGAAAAACCCTGATATAGTTAGTGAACTCGAATTTCTACGCCGCCAACTTCAAAGGCTGGTAGTTAAGCAGCACGTCAACTGTGCTTTGGAAAGTATTATTTGCTCCTGAGTAGGAGCCGCGCTGGGTTAGAACATTTCCGTTCTGACCGGCAGAAAGCCCATCAGCATAATTTAAGGAGATACTCTTTACCCCCAGCTCCTTGAGATCTAATGTTTGCAGCGCGCCGTCGGCCACTTGGCGAATGGCTTTTAGCTGAGCGAACACCATATCGTTAGCATCAATCACGCCATTATTGTCGCTGTCGTATTTGCTTAGCTCCTCAAATCCATTGTTAGCGCCATTTTGATCGCCAAAAAGTTCTGAACCGTCATCGATTACACCATTGGCATTTTTATCTAAGGCTAGAAACACATCGTTACCTGTAACAAAGGCGCTTTTATCTAATTGACCATCGGCATTAATATCAAAAGTTGCACCATCACTAACGCCGCTTAAGCTGATATCGCCATCGCCATCAATATCCAGAGCCAACGGATCAGCTTGCTTTTGGCCATCTGTTCCCTGCTGCACTTCGATAGAAGCGCCTTTTTCCAGCAAAAATTCTGCTTCGATAGTATATGTTTCCCCGCCGGTGGTGGTCACTTGCGCATTCAAATGCGCGCTCATGCTCTCCGTCGCCGAAATTCCAAAGCTCTCGCCACCTGCGGAGGAACTATAAAACGCGTTTACTGCGCGGCGAATCTCAAATTCGGCGCTAATGTTAAGATCTTTTATTTCATCGGAACTTATGCCTAAAGTCTTAGCAATACCATCCGTGACAGCCTCGACATTTTTTGAAAAACTTCCCGCTTTGTCCTTTTCTAGTGCCTCTTGGCTGGCCAAAAAGGCTATATAGTCACGCGACATCTTATCAGCAGGAGCCTCGTTATCAGCTTCCAGCGTGCCTTTTTTATTGTAAGTCTTAGTCGGTTGCTCATTGATACCCCCGACAATAATACTTGCCGCATCCTCAAACATTTTGCCGATACTTTCAGGGGAAATGGGTGCAGGAGCCGAAGAATTGGTAGGACTTGCTGCCAAATTACTGGCAGGAGAAGGCCCAGTTACTGGACTTAATAATGAAACAACCATAATTAACTTCCTTGCCAGGCTGAGTTTTACCTCAGACGAAAATCCCTATTCGATCCCGGGTTTGCTCTTCTCCGGGCCATAAAAATACTATCGGCAGAAAAACAACTTTCTTGAGCGGAAACTAAATCCTTCTCACGCTTCTCAGAGGACCTGTTTAATGAATAATGGTGAGGGGTTAAGAGGGATTTAGAGGCGGGGTCAAATATTTAGCAAAAGATTTACGCAAATCTACGAGAACAGAATAGTATTAACGT
>JADZAE010000052.1 GCA_020852715.1 Deltaproteobacteria bacterium | reverse complement strand
CCAACGATGGCGGCAGTAGCATCATTTGCCCTTACTGATATTCTTTAAATTTCTTCATCGTAGCTCCTCCCTATAGGTAGCTACTAACATATTTAAACTACTTAGAGTGCCCTTTTGATACAGCCCCGCCAGGCACGCGTAATCCCTAACCGATCAAGCTATCTTTGCAAGCGGTGAAGCTGTTGGTGCGAAAGCTTTGCGTCGTGCCCGCTTTCTTGCCTTATAGGTCGCCAGCACCGCAACTTTTTCAGAAGTATTCGGTATATGATAAAGCGGAGAGTTTTCTAATAGCTTTTTTAATTTACCCAATGCACTCTTTTTTACCCGCGAAATATGGCAACGGCTGTAGCCCAGCGTTCTCGCAATCTTATTCAAAGGCTCGTCGCTAGCATAGAGTCGAGCGACAATAGTTTGTTCCAATTTATCTAGCTGGTTTAAATGTGATTGACAGTTAACCAGTTCTTCCTTTTTCAAAAGAAGTTCTTCCGGGCTTTCGCTGATTTTTTGCCGTGTGGTTACCACATCACAAAAACCATTTGTCTCCATTGTTGGTGCTAATGCTGAATAATCACCTAAATCAACACCAGAGGAAGTTGCCGAAGATATAAACATTGACGAGTTACTGGAAGCCTCAGCAATCAAGCGCACTAAGTGACCACGTAGGTGATAAAAGAAGAAAGTCATAAAGCTAGCACCCTTATCTGTGCGAAAGCGGCTTGCTGCATCACAGAGGGCGAAATCAACAATACTATTTATTTCTTCCGGTTCAATATTCACATTCCACTTGCGCAGTAAACTACGACTAAGGCGCCGACCATTATCTCTGTGGTCTAAAATCAAAGAGTCCAGATCTATTTTTTTTGGTTTCTTTACTTTCGCTGCTTTAGCCTTGCGTGCAGCTAAGGCTTTTATTGTTTGTTTCTGTCGGGCAGTAGGCCGCCTTTTTGCGCTACTTTTTGCGACAATTTGTTTCTTTTGCTTCTTAGATACTTGTTTGGCTTTCGCAGCCGTTTTTTTGACGACATGTTTAGACATATAAGCTAACCCCTCGAACAAAACTTTTTAAGACACCCAGACCGACGGAACGCTCACCCTGGAATCCTTCAAATCCATATGATTGCTTCAATTTTGGTTTACGATCGGAATATAACAATGATTACAGTAGGTTAAAGAGCGCCACGGCACAGCCTCTCTACCGGAGAACATCTTGTAAAAGGGTCAATTTGGCCTTCCCTGAAAATATACGTAGGAGAATAGTGGGAGATGCTGCTACAATACCAATCATTCCACAAATAGTATGTATTTTCAGAGATGGGGTCTTAGTATAGCATCCCCAAAATGTGACCGTTTGTTTAAATACTATTTATATATTGTGAAGCGTTAGCATTAGAAGTTGGTTTAATGGAAAAAGATTTTACTTATATAGATTTTGAGATGGGAAGCGACGAGTTAGTTGCTAAGATAGTAGCTGACCATCAAGGTTGGTCGATTTCCATTGCTAAATGTATCGCCAAAGCTTGGAATATGGATTGGCAATTAGACGGTCTAGACGGAGCCGCCTTCGAGGCTCTTATCTATTGCGCTAAGCGTTTTGATAACAAGATGGGCATTCCTTTTCGTGGCTATGCACATCGCCGCATTCATGAAGCTTGTGCGGCTGAAGCGAGGCAATGTAAGCGCTGGCAGTATGGGACTAACGAAATGTCTCAAATTGAGTGCGATGCTCGTGAAGTTGCCTTTCGTTTGTTTGAGTTGTTTCCCGAATTACGAGACGGATTATTGCCCATAGAGCAGCCGGAGAATGAAAGTCTTACCGAAAATACTCTGCGAGGTTCGATTAAGCACTTATTAGCATCTGCTAGTTTGTTAACTTCTTTTCAAAAAACATCGACTGATAATCCTGAATACGCGGTGGAATTTCGTCGCATGTTTCAAATCATAGCCAATATGGATGCTATCCACCAGATGATACTCTGGCTTATTTATTGGCAAGGACAATCAATGCGCGCGGTGGCTAGTGATTGGGGATTAGACGAGCTGGCTATCATTAGAGAGCACCAATCAATTATTGAGTATGTATCTAACCGGATGACGGAGTCGCGCAAAGCAAAACCGGTGCCACTAAAAATTCGTCCGAAATTGAGAAAGTTGAAAATAGATGAAACCAATTTACCGTTTTCTAGGTTTAAGGTGGCTTCTCCGGTAGTGATATTTTTACTTGCCACTGCGCAGCTGTTAAGCAACACATTATTTGCTAATTTGTTGGGATAAATACATGGTCAAAAAGATAGATGGAATAACAAGTTCTCCCAGCTCGTCAGTGAAAGAAACTTCTGCTACTAGCACGTCGGGTGTAAAAGCAGTAAACTCAGTTAACGCTGCAGATGCTGATAGCAGTGTAAAACGGGTAAGGAAGGCCACGCGTCCGATGACGGCTGAGGAGAGAGCGACTCTGTTTCGCTTACTGAACGAAGAAGCGGATAAGATGTTGGAACAAGAAAAACTTTCACCGGAAACTAAAGAGACAGTTAAGATAGCTGTGCGTATGGCTATAGATGCTTCCATTCTTGACGAGCCCGATAAATAAATTTTCTCATGAACATGCCTTTTTTAAAGCATTGCCTTTTTATTTCCTTAATCTCCGGCTTGTTTATCATACCTTTTCTGTCTATTTGTGAAGTTTCTCAGGTTTCTGAAGCTCGCGAAGGAGTGGTTGTTGGAGAAATTCTAAGAACTCAGGAATATATACTTCCTTTACGGCATGGACAAATCGTCCCTTCTAAGCCATTGCTTTTTCATTGGCTTGCCACATTTCTGTATCAAACTAGCGGGGGGCAAAACTTTGATGAATTTTATTTGCGGTTGCCCTCGGCAGTTTCCGCTATTAGTTGCCTGCTCGTTTTATTTATATTTATCGCAAAGCTATTCGATTATCGCAGCGCTTACATAGGGGCTATTATCTTTCTTTCTACTAACAGCGTTGTTTGTTTGGCCAAGGATGGACGAGTCGATATGCTGTTTTGCTTATTGCTGACAGTCGCAAATTTGATTTGGTTACAGCTAGCTATTGAATGCAAGCATCGCGGTGATAAAAGTATCCCTTCACTTGGTTGGCGTGCCTTGTGGATAGGTATGTTTACGGGGCTTTCGGTATTGGCTAAAGGCCCACTAGGGCTAATGATGGTGGGAATATTAATCTCCACTGTTGTTATTTTTTGGTGGGGCTGGAAGAATTTGTTTCGGCTTATTCATCCCGGTTTTTTGCTAGCCATCGCTATTCCATTACCCTGGTATTATTTAAGCATTGAAAAAGGGTCAGGAGCCTTTGTTAAGCGTCAGTTGATATTTGAAAATGTCAGTCGTTTTTTTGGTGGCGAAGGTATTACTATCAAGCCGTTTTATTACTATTTGCTTCAGATTTGGAATCAGGGAGCCCCATGGTCAGTTGTTTTGGTAATACTGTTACTCCTTGGTTGGTATAAGCGAAAAGAGATATTGCCTTTCTTAAAGCAGGATACCTGTAAAAAAGATTGGCTGTCATTGTCGGCTAGTCTAATTTGGATAGCTTCGTATATCTTTTTTCTTAGTTTGTCGGCAGGCAAACGCAGCGCCTATTTGATAATGATCATGCCAGCGCTCACCATTGCTATAGTTAACTGCCTGAATATAGCTTCTGCTATTCTGTCGCAGTCGTGCCAATCAAAAGCTATCATTCGTATTTCTTGGTTTGGTGCGTTTGTCTCATTTGGCGCTCTTATCGTCTGTGTACTATTTTTATTGGAACGATCTTATCCGCGAGCTTTAGTCGATCATCGAGAAATTTATCAGGCATGGCAGAGTATCTCGCCTGATAAAAAAGCTTTTATGGGAATGTTTATTTTAGGCTGCTTTGTTGCTGTTTGTATTAGCCTGAAAAGAGTTCTTAATAACAAAACTATTACCGGCATGCTGTTAGTTTATTTTTTCACCGCGCAGCAAATTTTAACGGGAATGCAAGTTTTTGGTTATGCCATTAAGGGAGCTACGCGCGGGTATAAAAAGGCAGCTAATGAATTACTGGCTGCGATAAAAGATTCTGATCGCCCTGTTTTTCTAAAAACCGCTAAAGATGAATCATTCGATAGTTTATTTTTTTATTATCCCAAGCGGATCGAAATTAGCCCGTTTGAAAAGGTGGATAAGTCTAACGTCCTTTATCTTAGCCGTGTGGAAACTTTATCACGACTGGATTGGATAAATGAGAACTCAATAGAAAAGGTATTAGTGTCCGGTCGAATGATTGATATCCCGGAGACGCAATTTGTCGTATTTCGATTATCCCATTACCAAAATGAATCTAATCAATTCCAATGATAACCTTAGGAGCCAAGAGCTCTATCTTTTTTTCAGGAGGAGGATTGTCGGCTAATGCCTTTTTTATAAAATTCTCGTTTAAACGGTAAGGAAGTTGCTTTTGTGCCACGTAAAATTTTTGCTCTTCTCCGTCTCGCAAAACATTCGGTCCAATCGAAATCACTTTTGAGCCATCAGGAAAAGAGAAGACGACAGATATGGCATTAATGGGCACTGCAGATTTGTTTTTTATCGCAACGGAACAGGATTTAATAGAATTCTTTTCATCAAGTTCAACGGATACGGGTTGCTGTTCAATATTCTGTAAAACATCATTCTCTGTTATCGTTTTTTTGCCATTGACCGCTAAGGGTTGTTCGAGAATCGAGTTGGCTTCAGCCGGCTTTCTTGGTCGAATTTTAACACGCTCAATCAGCTTTTGTGCATTGTAGCGAGAAATACCACTATGCACATTACTAATGCTTTTTGCATCTTTCGGTGGTCGGTTTCCATAGTGTATGCGACCGTTTTCATCTTTCCAACTATATGCGCTATCCCCGGCAGCTGACCAGACAAAACAAAAACAGAAAACGGCAAAAAATAAAAAACTTTTCATGTTCATAAACCATCTTAGCTAGTAAAATTGCTACCCCATTGTTTAGATTCTAAGTAACAGGCTGTCAAGTTTCTTTACTTCTTAACGAAGCTATTGTAATGCAGCACTCTGGCATGTGGTTTCAATGTAAACAGTTTATTTGAGTAGAGATATTAAGTACTTTTCCTATTAGATCTGTTCGCTCTAATGGGAAAAGCTGTCTATAGTATTACAATAAAAAAAAAGAGGTTTTCGGATCCTTAAACATCAGGACGGGTTTAATCGAGAGGGGGAAATGCTGCCAAGCTCCTACTATATTTTCTTATTGCTTATTGCCTGCGGGTATCCCAGGCAAAAGGCCGTTGGTTACATATTAAAGGGGATTATCAGTTTAGAAAAAGCAAACTTGAATCATGTTGAGGATGTAACTGTAACCCTTGGTAATCTGATACTTAGTCGTCAGCCGAGAATCAGAAAGCATGATGCCATAGTAATGGGCAAACTTGTTTTCTATTTAATCACGGCTAAAGAAAAAGGGCATTCTCATGGAGCAGCAATACGTGAGATTTTTTATGAAGCTCGCGTATTGGGAGAGATGCTTTTTCAAAGCGAAGAGCAGATAAAAAAGCGTCTTCATGAGCTGCAGGACCTTGTCCATTAGTCTACGGGGGTTGCTAATATGAGGTTTTAGTATTCATATAGACAGCTCCTTTTTTATTTTCAGACAAAAGAGTAGAGAGATTGGGTGTTACCTTTAGCTGGCTTCGTGCGCAGGTAAGGGTAGACCTATAGCTATAGGTTAAGTAAATCTGTTGTGGAGGTTTTCATCATGAGGATGAGGCAGATGTTTTATCACCTCTTGGAATTGGGCGCGCAGATTGAGGACTTTAGTTCGGCACTTAGGCTTTATTGCCACGAGCTGAAAATTTTAGCTATGCTGAACGTATTAAACAAAAAACAACAATGCTTTTATCCTTTGGTTGGTGCAGATTTATTTCCGCACCCTTATGTGGGTAGGCTATTTGTTTCTGACAAGCGTCTGGATGAGCGGGAAGTGAAAAGTAATTTTCAACGGCTTCTTACATGCGTTGATGAAAGAATCGAATTCTTGTTTAAGGCAGAGACAGTAAGCGCCATGGACTTTAACTTGACCCCGGGAAGTGTCGAGTCAGAATCGTTCTTATGCTTATGGCGGGAGAAAATGCGGCCTAACGATGTGCTCTTTCTTAAGCATGTAAGAGAGTATGCGTTAGGATCTAATGACTTTGCCTCGTCCAGTAGCTGGTTAGACAATTTGCTGGCAATTTTGCCGCCGCAAGCAATTGTTGTCCTTTTTGAACCGGCGGCTGATAATGACGATATTTTTGTAGAAGGTATTTCGGGTTATATGAAGAGGACAGGAATGTTCGTTGATCTTCTAAAAGAGACACTTTCTTCCTTGGAATACGCGGCAATTAAGGAGATAAACACTAGAGTATTCGCGACTCCTCGTTCTCAGATTCGGACCAAAGTCCCTATTTTCGAATATCGAAGTGCAAATATTCCGGTGGTTTGGTTTGAAGGCGCTGGAGCGATGTCTGTTCTGCAAGCCATGTAAATGTTAGCTAGGGCTGCATCGGAATATCTTTTATTCTGATGCAGCCCTGCCGATGAAGGTTTTGCTCTAGGCGCTATCCCAATCTATTTTTGTAATCACTATAAGAAAATGCCTTTAGATATTGAATTTCACCATTTGACTTCTTAATGGCAATGCTTGGTGGTAAAGTTCCACAAAAGCAAGTCATTTTCACCAAGGTGTAGTGTAGAGCATCTTCAATGATAATCTGATCGCCAATATTAAGCGGTTTTTTAAAAGCGTATTCAGCGAGCACATCGCAAGCAGCACAAGATATGCCGCCCAGCTTATATAAATTATGATTGTCTATATCAGCGTCTACCTCACTTGCACCTACGATACTCGGACGCCAACCAAGTAAAGTGTCATTTAAATGTGCCTCGAAAGAAACATCTAAAATTGCCGTTTTCGTTCCCTCGGCTTCGATAATATCGACAACTGAGGTTAGTAAATACCCAGCTTGCCAGACATATGCAGCGCCCGGCTCCATATATAAGACCAAATGCGGATATTTGCTCTTGAAAGCTTTGATAAGCGCAACAAAGTTTTCAAAATCAAAGTCTTTATCCGTAACCACAAGTCCACCGCCAAGGTTCAACCACTTAAGTTTATTTAAGCGATTCCCTATCTGATCTTCAATGGTCGCAAACAGCAACTCTAACCCGGCGCATGAAGTATTTTCGCAATGAATGTGGAAATGTAGCCCTTCTATATTTTCAAGAATTTCCCTTAATTCACTGAATCTAATGCCGAAGCGCGAGCCGCTCTCGCACGGGTCGTATTCTTTGCGTGTAGAAACAGATACAAGCGGATTAATGCGTAACCCTAAAGATAAATCGGGCTTTAGGTCTAACGCCCTTTTGGCATACGCTGCGTATTGGGACAAAGAATTAAAGATTAGATGCGTTGAATTTAAGGCAATATCATCAAATTCACTGGCCAAAAAAGCGGGGGCATAACTATGCACTTCCCCACCTAATTCTTCTTTACCTAAGCGGGTCTCGCACAAAGAACCACTAGTAGCACCAACAACATAGGGTCGAATCAGAACAAATGTAGGAAACAAAGCAAATGCCTTTAAAGCCAGCAAAAACTTGACGCCAGTTCTGATCGTCAAATTTTCGATAACAGATAAATTGCTCTTTACTCGATCCTCATCAAAAACTATGCAGGGAGTATTAATTTTATTCATAATTATTCTTGAGCTTAAGATCTCTACACGACAACATTTAACATGTGATCACGGGGAAATCAATTTCTCTGCAACTACATAAATGTCGTGTGCCTGATTGGAGCAACGCTTGATTAGCGTATGACAAAATACCTGTGAGCGCGAATTCAATAAATTCAGAGTAATCTCCTTCACTACGGATAATATTTGGTATTTGTCCGTAGTAGAGAGAGCTTTTATCCGCAAAAAATGTTACGGCTACGATTGCAAAACTATCCGACATCCCTCCGGTTCTAAGAATGCTATAGAGTAGTAAATTTGCTAGGCGCTTATTTCCATCTTCAAATGGTAAGATCAGAAGAAAAATAATATGAGCCAGCAAAGCAAGTAGTATCTTATTTGCCATTAGTGAGCCGGGCATATCCTTGTGCCAAAAAATATGTTGATAAAGAGTTTCCAATAACTGATGGCAATAAATGGGCTGCACGGCCGCCTGTGCGCCAAACCAGTGATGGGTTTTGCGCAGCTTGGCTTTGAGGGGATAACATTTTGCCACTTTACCGATAATAATCTGATCTAGTCGCCTAATATCATTTTCCCAGTCAGAAAACTTAGTAGCTCTAAAGATGAGGGAAAAACATTCATTATAAGCGCGACAAAGGTAAAAGGGTGTTCTCAATTTTCGCAAAAGCGTCTTTTTCTTAATTATCGATTGCCGATAGAGGGTTTTAATATCGCGTATTTCGTAATGAAAACCGGAAAGCCTGAGGCATGAAGAAATAAATTGAATCTGCGTTGAATAAATATCTTTTTTTTCTTTTGGTCGATGACGCTCAAGCAAATTGATTAGCTCGCAGCGATGCTCAATTTGTTCCAATAATTTCCTGTGCTTAACATGTAGCGATCTAAACGGAAGTGGTGAAAATAACCAGGGATAAATAATCATGTTACCTCTTGTAAGAACCTAAGTTAAAAAATAAAAAACCAACGATAATATAACGCACACAAAAACAGTATTACCTAGTAAAGCTCCGTTCAAGGTCTTTGTTTCAACTTACTTCTTGTGTACGGTATAATTATCGTTAAAAATGGAATTTTTTTTGCAAAAAAGCATAAGCCTTCACGGATTATTGCTAATAGCGTTCCGGAGGTATTACAAATATGAACATTTACAATTATTTATTGACGTTTCCTAATCGGAAACGACTAATCTTGTGAAGGCTTAGTCTTCGCCCCCCCCTAGAGTTTTGCTTCGCAAAACTTGCCCCCTCTGGGGGCTTTTGAATAGAAACTCAGTAAAGGTCGTGAACGGATACAAAAAAGCTACAGTCAGTAAAATTTTCTTTTAATCTTGAATATCTAGATCGGCAAACAAATGTTTTAACAGCACTCTAATGGCAGCAAATGTCGGTAGGGCAATGATTAAACCGACGATGCCAAATAACTGGCCGCCTATAATCAGAGCGACCATAACGGCGAGCGGGTGAATACCTATCTTTTCACCGACTATTTTGGGTGTTACGAAGATGCCTTCGATGATGTTATTGATGCCGAAAACAATAAACACCTGCGCTAAATCCCACCAGGAGAAATCGCTGACAATTGTCAGAACAGTGGAAAGGACTATTCCTACCATACTGCCTAAATAAGGTATGATACCCAGCAGCCCGGTTATTGTTCCGACCACAATAGCAAAAGGTAGTCCGATGATCGAAAAGCCGATAATGTAACAAACGGCCATAATCAATGCGACTGTGAGCTGACCCTTAATAAAAGCATAAACCTGCTCTAGTATCTCATTGCCGATAACTGCCGTTTTATGGCGAGCTTTGGTGTTTAAAAAACTGCCCAAAAATCTGTGCACTTTGCCTAAGTCGCGCGTTAAATAGTAAACAAACAATGGGACCATTAATAAATTGATTATTGTTAGTGTCCAGGAATAGCCGCTTAAGAGTGTTTGGATGAGCGTAGAGCCAATAGATTTAATCTGTTCAGAGCTGATAGCCGAAACATATTGCCGAGCATTTTCTACAATAGTGGCAAAAGAACTGGGTAGTCCCCAGCCGAAAAGACTTAATAAAACCCCGTTTATGTTTTCATAAGCTGTTGTTAGGTATGAAGGGAGTAGATCAATTAAACTGTTATACTGTCTAGCGATAGCCGGGAAGGCAAAAGCAATAATAAATAAAAAAGCCAGGACAAACACCAGCCCAATTAAAAGCACAGCGGAACTTCGAGAAACACGTTTCCCTGTCATGCGGCTAACAATAGGATCCAGTAGTAACGCTAACCCATAAGACATTAACACTAAAAGAAATAGCTCTTGCATGTGGATGGCGAGCAATGTTGCGATGCTCAATAGAATCAACCAAACTATTGGTTTGCGCCATTCATAGAGTGCTTCTTGTAGTTTGTCATCCCAGCTTTTTTTACTCATATTTGCCGCCTTTGTTTTATTTGAAACTTACCACAGGTTGACCAAATAAGGTCTCTACTTTATTGCAAAGTAGCTCCGAAGGTTCTACCTTGTATTTTTCAGCAAGCGATATTACGGTTTCGCTGTGCGCCGGCTTAAAGCAAACAACTTTTACCGGCAATTCGCCCTTGTGCATGGCTAAAATTTCTTTTAATTTATCTAGCTTATCGGAAGTGCATTGATCATAATCAACTCGTATTATGGCCTCCGTGGCATGTCTGTCACGAACAGCAGTAGCTAGCTGAATATCCTGAGCGATAAGCTGGCTTCTTTCTTCCGTTACGTCCATTTTCGCCGTGATTACAACAGGATCCTGGCTAGTAAGCATCTCCTGAACTTTGCGATAAACATCAGGCCAGACTATGACCTCAATAATGCCACCCAAATCTTCTAGCGTGAACGTCGCGTAACGCTCGCCTTTTTTGGTATTTTTTTCCTTTAGTAAAGAAATCACACCGGCGACAGTAACTATGGCATCATCGTTATAGCGTTCTAATGCGGAAACGGATAAAGCGCCAACCCTCTCCAAGTCTTTTTTAAACTTCTCCAGCGGATGTCCGGAAAGATAAAAGCCCAAGGCTTCGCGTTCGTAAGCTAAGCGTATATTTGTTGGCCACTCTGCTTCCATATTCGCAGAGTTATTATCCTGATCATCGATTTTATTCAAATCGCCAAATAGGCCCATCTGCGATGATGATTGAGCTTTGCGGTCACGTTGTGCATAGTAAATAGCATCATCAATACGCTTGATAAGTTCTGCGCGGGAAAGGTTAGACCAATCGAAAGCTCCGGCTTTAATAAAATTTTCCAATAATCGACGATTAAGCAAATTACCATCAACGCGACGACAGAAGTCATATAAGCCTTTAAATTTACCCGATAGATTACGTTTTTCGATAATGCGATCAACTGCCTTTTCGCCAACGTTTTTAATTGCTGCTAATCCAAATGTAATGCGACCTTTCTCCACGCCGAATTGTGCACTTTCGGTGTTTACGTTGGGAGGAATTATTTTAATTTGCAGCTTGCGACACTCGTTAATATTTTTTAGTGTTTTGTCAGTATCGGTCATTTCGTGGGTCATCAGAGCGGCCATGAAATAGGGAGCATAATGCGTTTTTAAATAAGCCGTCTGATAAGAAATCATGGCATAGGCAACGGAGTGACTTTTGTTAAAGCCGTAGCGAGCAAAAGTTTCCATCTGATCAAATACCTCTGTCGCTACCGGTTCAGGAACACCGCGATTAATGGCACCTTTAACAAAAATATCACGGTGCTTTTTCATTTCTTCCGGCTTCTTTTTGCCCATAGCGCGGCGTAACATATCGGCTTCGCCCAGGCTGTAGCCGCCCATATCACGGGCAATTTGCATGATTTGCTCCTGATATAAAATAATGCCGTAGGTATCGCGTAATATTGGTTCTAAAATAGGGTGGGGGTAACGCAAAGGTTCACGTTTATGTTTGCGGTTGATGTAGTGATCCACCATTCCCGCATCAAGCGGTCCCGGACGATAAAGAGCAAGAATGGCAACGATATCTTCAAAACAGTTGGGCTTTAAGCGCGACACCATTTCAGTTATGCCGGTTGATTCTAACTGAAATACACCGATAGTGTCGCCATTGGAAATTAAACGGAAAGTCTTTTGATCATCCAAGGGAAGATTATTAAGATCAATGATTTTGTCTGTGCCCGCAGCAATCATTTTTACTGCCAAGTTTAAGACGGTAAGAGTTTTTAAGCCTAAAAAGTCAAACTTCACCAGGCCGATCTTTTCGACATAACTCATGCTTAATTGGGTGACAATTTGATTATCTTTATCGACCATCAGCGGTAAGACTTCAATGACCGGTTCGTCGGCAATTACTATGCCGGCGGCATGAGTGGATGTATGACGGGAGAGTCCTTCCAGCTTCAGCCCCAATTCAATCAGATCTTTACCTTCACCCTCCGCATACTCTGCCAGACGCTTTTCCATTTTTATCGATTCAGAGAGAGAAAAATCAAATCCTTGCCGTGGTGCCGGAATGAGTTTGGCAATGCGGTCAGTTTCAGCATAACTAAGCCCCAACACGCGACCGACATCTTTAATCACGGCTTTTGCCTTTAGCGTTCCAAATGTGCAAATCTGGGCTACTTTATCTTTGCCGTATTTATTGCACACATAGTCGATTACTTTGTCGCGGCCATTAATGCAAAAATCTACGTCAATATCCGGCAAGCTGATACGATCAGGATTTAAAAAACGTTCAAATAGAAGCTTGTATGGGAGAGGATCAATTTCCGTAATAAACATCGCATAAGCCACCAGCGAGCCGGCAGCACTGCCGCGACCCGGCCCAACGGGAACATCATTTGATTTTGCCCAGCGGATGAAATCAGAAACTACAAGAAAATATCCGGCAAAGCCCATTTGCTTGATTAAGGCGATCTCTTCTTCTAGGCGTGCATGATAATCTTTTTGTAATTGTTCACTTAAGGGATGTTTTCTTTGTTCATATTGTTTGATGCGCGCGTCCAATCCCTCACGGGCAGCGTTGGCAAAAAAGTCATCAATTGCAATCCCCTCGGGTGGAGAATACTTAGGCATGCGGTAAGTGCTGAAATCAAATTCCAAATTGCAGCGTTCAGCTATTTTTACACTATTGCGCACCGCCTCTTCTATGCCGGCGAATTCCTGAAACATCTCTGTTTCGGTTTTTACGTGCAAGTTGCAATCCAGATGTTGTAAGCGGTTGGTGTCAGTGATGATCTTGCCGGTGGAAACACACATTAAAACTTCTTGGGCATACTTGTCGTCCGCGGAAAGATAGTGGCAATCATTGGTAGCCACCAATGAAATGTTGAATTCTTTCGCCAGCTGCATTGAAAAATGATTGAGATTCTTCTGCTCTTTCATCTCATGTGGCTGTAGTTCAAGGTAAAAACGATCACCAAAGCAATCTAAATAATAATTCATGAGCTTTCGCCCACCTTCAATGTCTTCTACCTCGGCATAGGAAGAAATTTCGCAAGCCAGACACCCACTTAAGCAAATCAGGCCCTCGTTACATTGTTTTAACAGCTCATGATCTATTCTTGGTTTAAAATAGAAGCCTTCCAAGTAAGACAAGCCGACCAGCTTACATAAATTTTTGTAGCCGATTTGGTTTTGCGCGAGCAGCGTCAAATGGTGAGTCGGCGCGCCACCGTGCCCCTTAAAGGTTCGATCAAAGCGGCTCCCCGGAGTGATATAGACTTCACAGCCGATAATTGGCTTAATATTCTCGGCACGCATTGCCTGGTAAAACTCGATCACACCGTGCATAACACCATGGTCAGTAATCGCCACAGCATGGTGCTGATCTTCTTTAAGTTTTTTTACGAGATTGGAAATTTTAATTGCACCATCAAGAACGCTGTATTGAGTATGAAGGTGCAGATGAACGAAATTTGACATGCCTACCTACTAAAGCTTTTCGTAACCATTGATGGTTTTACTGAACTCCTATACAGAAGCTCCCTTACAGGGCAAGCTTTGCAAAGCAAAATTGCAGCCTCTAATATAAAGTCATTTCCGATTAGCAAATTTCTAAAACCCCAGCGATTATTATAATTGCAAGCTATATCTAGTTGCCAGGGGTGTTTATAGGCCAGGGAACTAGCTGAAATCATAAGCGATGTTGACTTATTGTTTGGTTTGCTATTAGTAAGGAAAATAGCAGTCGTTATTATCTAAAATTATCTAAGGTGTGGGGATGAAAGGGAAATTATCATTTTTTGTAATATTTGGAATAAGTTTATCCTTAAATTCAGCAGCTTTGTCGCAAGAAAGTAATGAACAAATAGAAAGTCCGTTATTACTAGAAGCATCTATTTTTGAGCAAATGGTTAGTAATCTTCATGGTGGGCAAAAAGAAGGGACTCTGGCCAGTGGGGAGTTTGATTTAGTTCTGACTTTAGATACGGAAAAGTCAGGACTTTGGGAGGGTGGATCCTTGGTAACATATTTTCTGGGGTATTTTGGCGAACAGCCCAGTAAATACGTTGGAGATATGCAGGGCACTAGCAATATCGAAGGAGAAGAAACTTTTCGCGTATTTGAAGCTTACTATGAACAATCATTATATGCCGAACAATTAACTGCGCTAATTGGATTGCGAGACGTAAACGCCGAATTTTCTGTTCTAGAATATGCCCAGACTTTGTTTAATGGCTCTTTTGGCATTGGCTACGATATTTCACAAGTAACACCCAGTTTAACACCTGATACGACGGCTCCGGCACTGGAGCTTAGATGGAAGGCAGACGGGATATATGCACAGGGTATTATTCAAGATGGTACGCCAGGGGATCCTAATCATAGCCGCGGAACGCGTGTCAAATTGGGTAGCGATGATGGTATCTACTATGCCACAGAATTAGGACTAGTTAATGATCCGGAAAATAATGAATCGCCCTATAGGAAGTATGGTTTGGGCTATTGGTACCACACTAAGCCACTTGAGCTTAGTGATGAGCAAACCATTCACAATAATTGGGGAGTATATTTTATTGGAGAGAGAAGATTGTGTCAGTTTGAAGAACAGGATGTCGGTATTTTTGTTCAGATTGGATATGCAGATGACGAGAGAAATGCCGTCTCTAATTACTATGGTGGTGGACTAACAATCTTTGGGCCAATTAGCGGGAGAAGCGAAGATACTTTATCACTAGGCTTTGCTACTGCTAAGTTAAGTTCTATGGCGCGTAGTTCGGGATTCGACTACGCTGAAACTTCTTATGAGCTCACATATAAAGCTAAGCTTCTGGATTTTCTCTATTTGCAACCCGATTTGCAGTATGTTGTTAACCCTGGTGCTGATCCTCTTTTGGACGATGCCTGGGTATTTACTTTGCGCATGGAAATGATCATTTGAGGTAAGGGCGGTGGACAAAAATAATTTTGTTTTTTTTGACCATCGAGGCAAACGTTGGGGGCGTTTACGCCGGTTAATAATCTGCGGCGTAATTATAGTATTTGTTAGCGTAATAGTCTTTATTCGTTCTATCTATGTTACTCCTTTCATGCGTCGCCCCACTGAAATTGATCCAGCCGATGAGCTGAAGGTCCTCCTTGGTAATAGTGAAGTGATAAAGGATCAAATTTCTCCAGCTAAAATACTTAAGTCAGCTCCAGAACAAAGAAAAAATATTTTGCCAAACGAAAGTCAGCAGGTGCGCCTTGGCTATTACGTCGATTGGGATGAGCAAAGTTATAATTCTTTAAAAAATAACGCTGAACACTTAACTCATTTGACGCCTGAATGGTTCATTATGAAAAATTCTTCAGGCAAGTTTCTAGGTCAGAGTTCAGCCAAGGTAGTTGATTTAGCAAAAGAAAATAATATAAAACTTATTCCTTTGCTGACAAATTTAGATAACGACACATGGCATTCGGATGCTGTTGAAAATCTAATTCTAGCAACACGGAGCAAACAAGAGATTTTTGCTTCTGCGCTTATTAAAAAACTCAAGGCAAGCAGTGCTAGTGGGGTGCTGCTTGATTGGGAGTTGTTAGATGCCAGATACAAGCCGCAGATGACCGAGCTGCTTTTCTATGTGGCAGAACGTTTGCACGAAATGGATTTAGAGCTTTGGCTCACTATTCCCATTAACTCCGACATGAATATCTATGACATCGATCGTCTGGCGCTAACGATTGATAAGTTTGTGGCGCGGATGTTTGACGAGACCAGCGAAAAAGAGCCGGGACAGATTTCATCACAAAAATGGTTTGAGGAATGGCTCAATGCGTTAACTCAGCGAGGGGATGCCAAGAAGTGGATATTTGCACTTGGTAACTTTGGCTATGACTGGGCTCCCAATGAGGCGGCACAGCAAATTGGCTTTGCTGATGTTATGAGTCGCGCTTATCACGCAAACCTAGGATCGTTATCATCAGGATATGACAATCAAGGACTACATTTTTCCTATTTAGACGATGGGCAAAGCCATACTGTCTTATTTCTGGATGCGCTTACATTTCGTAATCAATATACAAGAGTTCTTACTTCTGGTGCGGGAGGAGTTGCTGTATTTCGCTTAGGAACGGAGGATCCGGCATTATGGAATGTGCTTGCTCAAGAAGGACATTTAACCACTTCACAGCTTGAGACCCTGGAGACAGAAGCAACTTTATCCCATGTCGGCTTGGGTGAATTTGTTGACTATGATTCGGCAAACAGTATTGGTAAGAGAAAAATTACTCAAGGTGAAGATGGATTATGGAAAGAGGAATATCTTCAGTATCCTCGTTATCCTTTGATGTGGCATCAAGGGGCAAAAAATTCTAATCAGATCGCTATTACTTTTGATGATGGACCTGACCCTGAATATACAGCGCAAATTCTTGATGTCTTAAAAGAGAAAAACGTCAAAGCGGCTTTTTTTCTTGTCGGCCAAAATGCTGCCAGTTATCCGGATATTGTCAAACGCATATATGCTGAGGGCCATGAAATTGGTAATCACTCATACACTCATGCTAATCTTGCGGAAATGTCTCAGCGCCGAGCGATGCTAGAGTTAAATGCTACACAGCGAATAATTGAAAGTATTACCGGACATGTAACCACTCTTTTTCGGCCACCTTACAATGCTGACGTTAAACCTGCGAATATTAAGGAATGTACGGCATTAGAAGTCGCCCAGCGTCTAGGCTATCTTGTTGTAATGCAAAGCATTGATTCGGAAGATTGGCAGGAGCCAGAGGTAAACGAGCTTTTGCGGCGTATTAAAGAACGACGACGGGAGGGAAACGTATTGCTTTTCCATGATGCCGGCGGAGATAGATCGAAAACGGTAGAAGCTTTGCCACAGATAATCGATTATCTACGCCGTCGTGGTGATGAGATAGTTCCTTTATCAACATTAGTTGGATCAACTCCGGCAGCACTGATGCCTGTGCCCACTAAAGATTCTCAGCAGGCCGTGGCTAACGCTGGATTCGCTATCCTTTACTATATTGAAGGTTATATTTGGGCCTTCATGATAGCGGCAACAGTGTTAGTAATGCTTCGTTCGTTAATTGTTATTTATCTTTCATTGAAGCATAAATATTTCACCAGCACTGAGCAGAATGATAACCCTGCGATTAGGCCACCAGTATCTATATTAATTGCCGCTTACAACGAAGGAAAAGTAATTCGCTCGACTATTATGTCGTTGTTGAAATCTGATTATCAAGGGGCATTAGAGATTTTGGTAGTCGATGATGGATCCAAAGATGATACGGCTGTGGTGGTTAGTAAATTGACTGCTGAGCATAAGCAAGTTCGTTTGATTTGCCAACCAAATCAGGGAAAAGCAAAAGCACTACAATGTGCCATTCGTGAAGCACGGTATGAAATTTTAGTCATGCTTGATGCTGATACCCAGTTTGAAAGTCAGACAATTAGATTGTTAGTAGCTGCTATTTTACGTCCGAATATTGGGGCCGTGTCGGGTCATGTTAAGGTAGGAAATACCAGCAAATGGTTAGCTCGCTTTCAGAATCTCGAATATATTTGTGGATTTAATTTAGATCGGCGTGCTTACACATCTTGGGACTGTATTACTGTTGTTCCCGGTGCAGTGTGCGCATTTAGAAAATCTGCCGTAATCGAAGCTGGTGGCATATCAGATGCCACTTTAGCAGAAGATACTGATTTAACATTGCAATTGCATCGCTTAGGTTATCGTATCGACTATTGCCCGGAGGCGATCGCATGGACAGAAGCTCCGGAGACAATAGCCGGGTTGGCTAAACAAAGAACGCGTTGGGCATTTGGAACAGTACAGTGCTTATGGAAGCATCGTGATTTGCTATTTACTTCCCAAAAGCCGGGGCTTGGTTATTTTAGTTTACCTAGCATTTGGTTTTTTCAGCTTTTTTTGGTGGCTTTAATACCCTTAGTTGATTTTATGTTGTTAGGTTCTATATTGGTGGGTACGGGTAGTTCTATTGTCGGTTATGCCATAGTATTTTTAATTGTCGATCTAACGCTTGCTGTTTTAGCTTGCCTGATGGAGAAAGAGCCTTTAAAAAATGCCCTATATATTATTCCAATGCGTCTGTTATATAGGCCGCTGCTTGCCTATGCCGTATGGTGTTCTATCATTCGCGTGATGAAAGGTGCCTGGATGGGCTGGGGTAAACTAGAAAGACAGGGTAATGTAGCAAGAGTAGTCTCGGAAACGGGAGAGATGCACGTAAGAAAGGTAGCTTCTTTATGAAAACTTTAGTGATAGTAGTGGCAGTAGTAGTTTTGCTTGTAACCGGTTGCTCCAAGAGTCAGCGTAATAATTTAGTAAATAAGGAAAGAGAAATCAAGGGGAATGTCCGCTTAGCCGCACCGTCGCAGGGAGCCTATACCGGTGCTTATGTTGATTTTGGCGATTATGAAGATGATGTAACCTTGGAAGCTATCGAAGAGTTTGAAGAGTTGGTCGGCAAAAAGCAGGCACTTATTGCTTCTTCCAGCTACTGGGGAAGAAATGTTTTTCCTAAGAAGAATCTAGAGATTATTGCAGCATACGGTGCTGTGCCTTTGGTATTTTGGAACCCTTGGGATAGGGATGAGTGGTCAGAAAAAAAATATAATCGTTTTAATCTATACAGTATTCTCAAGGGTGAACATGACACATATATTGACATGTGGGCTGATGGAGCGAAAGCGCATGGTAAACCTATATTATTAGCTTGGGGCATTGAAATGAATGGAAATTGGTTCCCTTGGTCGGGAATATTCCATGGCGGCGGAAAACTAGTTGCTAATTCCAATCCGGCTAAATACGAAGGCCCGAAAAATTTTATTCGCACGTATAAATATATCGTTGATCGTTTCCGGGCACGTGGCGTGAGTAATGTCGAATGGGTTTTTCATGCAAACAATACTTCCGATCCTTACGAACCGTGGTGGAATAATATGGCCAATTATTACCCCGGGTCAGATTATGTTGATTGGTTGGCGATGAGTGCTTACGGACAACAATATCCCAATGTCGGTTGGATAGAATTTAAGCAATCCTTTCATCCATTTTATGAGGAATTACTAAAGATCGACTCTTCTAAGCCGGTGATTTTAGGAGAATGGGGAGTTGGTCATTTTCCGGAAAGTGGTAGTCAAGCCAAGTGGATTGGTGAAGCGATAGACAGGTTCTCAAGTTCAGAATTCCCCCGTCTTAAAGGGGCTATTTATTGGCATGAGCGCTGGCAAAACGGAGATGAAAGCTACAGCAATTTGCGTTTGACAGCCGACGACACTACTGTCGAGGTATATAAAGATAAAGTTGCTAATCCGTTTTGGGTGGCTAGACCTGAGTTTCAGGCTCGCTAAACCTAAAAACGGCAGTAGTCTAAACCCGTAATCAATAAGCGGATAACCAGGATTTATGCGATTGGCCAAATAATGAAGATCAGCACATCCCAGACAATATGGGAAATTAAACCGGGCACAATTGACTTAAAATAAAGATACATTAAGCCCCAATATAATCCACAGATAAATGCAGCGATAAGCAGGGCAAAATTAAGTGCCGGTAAATGAATCAGGACATAGATAGCAAGAGTTATCAATAACCCTTTTATTGGGCCATATTTTCCCGCCATTAGTTTTTGGGCAGCTGCGCGCCAATAGATTTCTTCGCCGGAAGCGATGGGAAAAACAAGAAGCAGAGCGATTAGCCATTTTGGTGTTCCCAGAGCGTTATTGTAAACAGAAAATATTTGCCCTCTCCAAGCATCGGTGTCCTGATAAAAGAAACTATAAACTGCCGACATAAAATAATGTCCGGCAAAAAAAATACACCAAAGAAGCAAAGCCGAAAACAAGCCGAGAAATATATTCCCTTTACTCCATTCAGATGACCTCCACCAGCTGCCATTGCCTAGCACCCTGGCGCTACAAAGTAGCGCCAGGGTATTGAGGCTCATGAGCAGCCAAAAATTCGCTGGTTTAAAAGCAAATGTTACTAGCCATAAAAGGGCAGCCCCGACCAGGCTAACATTCAGGAAAAGATATTTGCGGTTATTTTCCATAATTTTTGATCAAGGCTGAAAGTGCTGATAATCAGTGCCAGCATCAATAAAACAGAAAACTTTGCATGTAGTTGTGCCGTTAGCGCATCGACTTGAGCGAATTCTGCAAGTGGAGCAGTGCCCATAGCTTTTATTTTAGTCCATAACTTTTGTGCAGCAGGGATTGTTATGCATGTGAGTAATGCCCAAGCGCTAAGGTTAGAAAATAAAACCAAAATTACTATGCTTAAATAGGCAGCAATAACCAATGTGAAATACATTTTTTTTGCCGCTTGTTGCCCGATTATTGCTGCCACGGTTTTTATATTTACTTTCTTATCGTGCTCAATGTCGCGCAAATTATTGCTATGTAATATTGCATCGACAAGAAAAGCACAGGGGATAATATAAAGAAAAGCTGGCCAGGAATAGGAACCACTTTGCACGAAGGAAGCTCCTCCGGACATGGCCGGACCAAAGGCAACAAACACCCCAAAATCCCCGAGACCATGATACTTAAGAGTGATTGGACCGGCTGTATAAAAAAAACCCAGAAACGCGCCAAGCAAAATAAGCCAGATGAGATCATGTCCGTTGGGTATGGTAAGCATAAAATAAACGCCAATGCTTGAGCTAATGCAAAATAAAAAGGCAGCTAATATCAGGGCTTCTTTGATGCTGATTTTGCCTTCTACCAGAAGTCGGCTGGAACCGAAAGTTTCCTCGCGATCTACATTGTTCTTATAGTCGTAGTAATCCGATAAAACATTGACTCCGGCGTGACATAAAAGGCATCCGAGAATGCATAGTAGAAAATTTAGCCAATTTAACCCCAAAGGGCCATAGGCCAATAGGCCGCCGATGATTGGCGGAAATACGCTGACAGTAAAAGAAAATGGCCTACCGGCCAACCAATATAACTTTAGTTTTTGTGCGCTAAGCATACTCACTCCAAATGTGGTTCAGTATGAACATGAACGAAACAATGTTTTATTTTACTCTGAATTTTAGCTTGCACTGAATGGGCCAACTCATGGGCTTGGAATATGGGCATCATCGGATCAACGTGCAAATTTAACTCCATAAAAGTATATGCACCGGCAGAACGAGTTCTGACGTCGTGAATTGCTCTTACTCCTTCAGTGGAACTAATAATTTCGTTGAATAAATTATCGGGAATAAGTGGAGCCCTATCGATTAACACGTCATATGATCTTTTCCCAAGCCGTAGTGAGATAATAACCACTATTGCTGCTACTAGTAACGCGGCGACCGCATCGGCTTTCATATAACCAAAAGCAGTAACTATGAGTCCCAGTAAAACGACAGCGGAGCTCCAAATATCTGAGGAAAAGTGCAGCGCATCAGCTTCGAGCGCCTGACTATTGTGTTTAGCTGCCATTTTGCTCAGCGCACGTGAACGGTGATAGTCAACGACGATAGACACGATAATGACGGCAAAGCTAAAAATGTTAACTTCTACTTGATGCTCTCTTCCTGTTAGTCGAGAAATAGCTTCATAAGCAATCCAGACGCAGGTAATTAATAATAACAAAGTCTCAAAGAGGGCAGATAAATTTTCAATTTTTGCATGACCGAAATGATGATCAGAATCGGCAGGAATGTCAGCTACGCGAACAGCAAAAAAAGTCATTAACGCAGCTACTAAGTCCAAGCCTGAGTGCAGGGCTTCCGAAAGAATTCCTAAGCTATTAGTTAATATTCCAACAATTAACTTAGTCAAAGTTAAAAAGATAGCAGCCATTAATGAGATTAGTGCTACCCGTTGTTTTTCCTTCGAGGCGGTTGAGTTGACCATAGTTATAAAAATAATTTTGCTAATTGCTGGCTGGTGCTATCCTTAATTTGCTGATGCCATGATTGCCCATGACTATCCATAGTCACGATTAGTGGCATATCCTTACATTCAAAGTCCCAGATAGCTTCCGGCATACCAAATTCATCTAGGTAATAAACACAATTTACCCGGCGAATGCAACTAGCGTAGATCTGCGCAGCTCCACCCACCGCATGTAAATACACGGCTCCGTGTGCCTGTAGAGCCTGCTGTGTCTGTTGCCCCAAGCCCCCTTTACCGATAATGGCGCGAAGTTTAAATTTCTCTATTAACTTAGCTTGATAAGGTTCTTCCCGCATCGATGTGGTAGGTCCGGCGGCGACAACTCTCCAGTCGTTATTATCTTTAACCAACACAGGCCCACAGTGGTAAATGATTTGGTTATTTAAATCGAAAATAGGATCATGATTGATTAAGTATTTATGGGCAGCATCCCTGGCTGTTAAAATACGTCCTGATAGCTGCACAACATCACCTACTCGCAATTGATGAATAGCATCTTCATTAAGGGGAGTTTTAAGTTTAATGACATTGCTATTAGTTAAAGAGCGGGGCCTAGACAATCTCTGCGAATTTTTTGTTTTGAAATCTGGAGTTCTAATAATTTCGCCGCTTTTGGCATTTAGGTTTACGACATACCTTCTTAAGGCCCAGCAATTGTAGGCGATAGAAACAAAAAAACTAGCTGGGATACGATCGTAGGCTGCTATTTTGCAGCTTAACAAAGTAGCTTGTCCGCCGAAGCCCATAACGCCAATATTTATATTATTTGCCTCTGAAATAATTTCTTTTTCTAATGCCACTAAGTCAGGATCAGGGTTGATGTCATCAATAGCTCTAAAAAGTTGTTTTTTGGCGTGATCGTATCCGCTTGCTCTATCTGCTCCAATAGCTACGCCTATAAATCCTGAGGGGCACCCTAATCCCTGTGCTTCCCAAATTGCTTGTAAGATACAAGCCTTCACTCCTTTTATATCTCTGCCGGCAAGACCAAGCTGAGGAAGCTCGCAGGGTAAACTATATTGCTTGCTTCTATTTTCGCATCCTCCCCCCTTAAGTATTATTCCGATAGTAACATAATCATTTTCCCACTGGGTAAAATGAATAATAGGATTACCTTTACCTAAGTTGTTGCCGGAATTTTTACCATTAAGTGAATTAACACTATTTGGCCTAAGGACTCCCATTTGTGTTGCTTGGGCAACAGCATGGCGGATATCGTTTTCTAAATTAAGCTGATTAAAATCAGTCGGGCAGCTTATATAAAAAGTTAGCTGACCGGTATCTTGACAAATAGGTTGGCGCTGCTGAGCGCTAATTTCAATGTTATCCGCGATTATGTTTAAAGCTTGCTGCCCCTGGAAACACGAGTTTTCCAGCGCGAAAGCCGAAGCCAACGCCGCTGTGACATCTGCTGGTAGAGTAGTAGAAGTATCAACAATTAGCTGCAACAATGAATTTTGAAAAACGTTCATAATTTATTATTTATAAAGTTATCATACCAACCGCGCATAGGAGTTTATACCGTAAAGTTCCAGGCTTGTCATATTCTGATGAGACAAGTGGATCGACGCATTTGCAAAACTCATAATTTTATCTTGCTGATTATTAGGCAGAGGAGGGGTTCTCACGACTCTTACTCGCTCGTCTTTTCTTGCGAAATCATTAGCAATCGTATAGGGCACCTATGCGAAATGCATTTTGTAAAGTGCGAAGTGTTAAGGTCAAGAATATGGAAATTCCTCTGCTCAGTGACATCCTAGTTCTCTTGGGAATGGGTATAGTAGTCGCCTATATCAGTAACCTCGTGCGCGTGCCTTTAATGGTTTCTTTGTTGATCACGGGCGTTGTTGCCGGTCCTTACGGATTAGCGCTGATTGAACAGGCAGAGGCAGTAAAAGTCATCGCTGAAATAGGAGTGATTCTTCTTCTCTTCTCTATTGGCTTGGAATTTTCATTTGAGAAAATGCTGGAGATGAAAAAAGTAACCTTTTTGGGCGGCGGGTTACAGTTAATTATTACCTCGATTATTGTTGTTTCCCTTTTATCTATCAGTCAGATGGGCCTAGCCCAGTGTGTATTTATTTCATTTCTGGTTGCACTAAGCAGCACAGCTATCGTCATAAAAATATTACAGCAGCAATTGCAACTAAACGCCCCACATGGTCGGGTGGCTCTGGGAATACTAATATTTCAGGATATTACCGTAGTCTTTTTAATGATGCTCGTTCCCCTTTTAGCAGGACTGCAGAGTAGCTTGGCTTTTCCTTCCGGAGTTTATCTGGCTAAACTTATTCTCTTTGCCGGTTTCCTCTTTGTCTGTGCCAAATGGTTAGTCCCACGTTTTCTTTACCATGTCTTATCTACTCGCAACCGCGAATTATTTTTGATGGCGATAGCCTTTCTAGCTTTTTTTGTCGCTTGGATTACTAGCGAACTGGGACTTTCTTTGGCTTTGGGAGCTTTTATTGCCGGTCTAATTGTTTCTGAATCCGAATATAGTCAGGGAGCGGTAGCAAATATTCAACCATTGCGTGACTTATTTATGAGTTTCTTTTTTGTTTCCGTGGGGATGCTGTTCGACTACCATATTTTGCTTATCAATCCTTTATTGGTGCTTATTCTGCTTATCGGTTTAGTCCTAATTAAATTCTTTGCTACCGCAATTGGCTTGACGGTGCTGGGGTATTCTTCGAGAACAGTAATGATGGCCAGCTTATCGTTAGCTCAAATTGGTGAGTTCTCTTTTGTTTTGGCGACGTTGGGTATCAGTTACCGCTTGCTTAATGCTGAGCAGTATCAAATCTTTCTTGCCGTTACTATCTTGTCGATGATGTTAACGCCGCTTTTGATAAACTTCAGTAAACGGCTAGTTTTGCTTAAGGGCAAGCAAATAGTGGCTAAGAACCTCTCTGATAACAATCTAAATAGTGGCCAAGAAATATCTCTTAATGATCATATCATTATTATCGGTTATGGCATAAATGGCCGCAATTTGGCTAGAGTGGCTAAGTCTAGTGAGATACCGTACATCGTTATTGATACTAATCCTGAAACAATCAGAAAAGAGAGGCAAAACGGAGAGAATATTTTTTTTGGTGATGCTGTGCAAAAAGAAGTTTTGCTTCATGCCGGCATCAAGCAGGCAAGAATTTTAGCTTTAGCTGTCTCTGATCCCATGGCTGAAAAGGCCATTATTGTTGAAGCCCGTCATGTCAATCCTAATATTTATATAATTGCCCGCACCCGCTATGTGAGCGAAACGCCAATTTTGCATAGATTAGGAGCGGATGAAGTTATTCCCGAGGAATTTGAAACTTCGATTGAAATATTTGCTCGAGTTCTTACTCGTTATAACATTAGCAGAAAACGTATCGAAGATTTTATCGCTGAAATTAGAAGAGATAATTATAGCTTATTGCGTGGCAGTGAACGTGATTTAGCTCTAAAGACGGATATTCCCGGGTTGGATAGCGTTACCTTTACAATGAGTGATCAGTCAAAAATATGCGGTCAAACACTTGAGCAAATCAATGTTCGGCAAAACTATGCTGTAACTATTATCGGTATCATTAGAAACGGAGAAATTATTCCCAATCCTTCCGGTGCTGCAGCATTACAGGCTAGTGACCAGTTGATTGTAGTGGGAGAAAGAAAAGCTTTGCACAGATTTCAGGAAGTTTTAGAGGGGATGGATTAGTATGCAAAATGCAAATGTGGCCAATAAGGCCAGCATCATGAATGGTATATTTTTGTTTTTTCTTTGCGGCGCTATTTTATTTGCCGCTTATACCGGCAAGATGAAGGAAATTAATGACGCTAGTTATGAAGGGGCAAAAAGTGCGGTTCAGCTGGCTATCGGGTTAATTGGAGTAATGGCATTTTGGCTGGGAGTAGTAAAAATCTTGGAGGTTGGTGGTTTGATGACCTCACTAGCTAGGGCCATCAAGCCGTTGATGATAAAGCTATTTCCTGATGTGCCACCTGAACATCCGGCGCTGGGAGCTATTATCTTAAATATTACCGCTAATATGTTGGGGCTAGGCAATGCTGCTACACCAATGGGCATAAAAGCAATGGTTGAGCTGGATAAACTAAATCCGTTTAAGGGCGTAGCCACAAACCCGATGATTATGTTTCTGGCGATTAACACCTCTAATGTTACTATTTTACCTTTGGGAGTAATTAGTTTGCGAGCTGCCGCCGGAAGCACGGATCCTGCGGGGATTTTAATCCCCTCGATATTGGCGACAACGATATCGACGATAACTGCGATAGTTGTGGCCACGCTATGTGCACGTTTAGACAGTCGCTATCGTCAGCAATATCGCGATGCTAAAAAAACTATGGACTTCTCCAGCTCGGCGCAGGATGAGGCTGCGTCACTTAACGACCATTCTAAATTTCTTGTTGATCCCAAAGCTTCTCACAAATGGATTACTTTCCTCATGGCAGCCGCTTTTCTTGTCCTTATGGGATACCATTTATATAAAGCGCCGCAAATATTTCCGTATATTAAGGACACAATTTTATCTTATTGGCTTATCCCGGCGCTCATTCTTTCTATACTTGGTTATGGTATAATTCGCGGGGTAAAAGTTTATGATACTGTAGTCGATGGAGCACGCCAAGGTTTTGAAATGGCGGTGCGAATTATTCCTTATTTGGTGGCCATCCTAGTAGCTATAAATATGTTTAGAGCTTCTGGTGCCATGGATCTGCTAGCCTCTTTAATTAATCCGCTGACTAGCAGAATAGGCTTGCCGGCAGAAGTTTTACCCATGGCGCTTGTTCGACCATTATCGGGTAGCGGAGCATTTGCTGTTTTAAGTTCTATTGTTCAGCCGGCGCCTGATTCTTATAATTCTTTTCTGGCTTCTATAATGATGGGTAGCACGGAAACTACATTTTATGTGATAGCAGTTTATTTTGGTGCAGCTGGGGTGACTCAGATCAGATACGCGGTTGTGGCTGCATTATTGGCAGAACTTGTCGGCATCATTGCTTCATGTTTGCTAGCGAATTTGTTTTTCTAGGTTAGGCAGTAGCTCTTTCATTGCTTGATAGCCGATGGTGATACCTTGCTCAGCTTTATGAAAATCCAATAACCCGATTTTGCCGACTTTAGGTTGGACAATCAGGGCCGGGGGATAAATGTTCATAGCTCTTTCTGTTAACGCCTGCTGTGAAATGGCTAATGTATTCTCAATTACCCCTAAGATATTTATAGGTATGTCTTTTTGCAGCTTACTGCTTGTATTTTTTGCGAGCTTGGCAAGGATTTCCGGCATGGAGCTCAGGGAATTTAATAGAGAAGAGCCTCCCGTTTCAGATTGCTCCGTCATCAAGTTTTCTGTCGAAGTGCCGAAATCGCGGTCGGCAAAGAGGTCAACAGCAATAACGTAATCAGCGCCAAGCTCTTTGGCTAACGTAGTAGGGACTGGGTTTAGGACGCCACCATCAACTAATATTTTGTCTTCAGTTTCACCGGTGTAAAAATTCCGGGAATGGCAATGCTGGCTCTGATTGCTTGGCGCAAATTGCCCTTTTGCATGGTAACAACTGAGGCCGGAAACCAAGTCTACGCTCACGGCGCCAAAATGCCGATGTGCGCGTAGCCTTTGGCTCCGCCGCCGCCTAAAGCAATTCCCAACTTCATTTGAGTAGCTCCAAAGTTCTGTTTACTAAGTTACTGTAGCGCTTGCGACTGCGTATGCGCTGTGTTGCCGTAGCGATAGCTTTCCTTGTCCCCACTATAATCAGCAATTTTTTTGCTCTCGTTATTGCCGTGTAGAGCAACTGGCGTTCCAACAGTATATTATGAGTATCATGAAGTGCCAAGACTACAGTCGGAACTTCTGATCCCTGAGATCGATGTATGGTAATGGCGTAAGCCAAGTCCAGTTGAAAGATATTTTCCGATGAATAAATGACATCGCGGCCATCCCATAACGTCACGCGCAATTCCTGGCGTACGGTATCTATTCCCTTAATTATACCCTGTTCGCCATTAAAAACACCACTGCCGCCAAGCTGATAATTGTTAGCCCGTTGTATAACACAATCACCTAAACGAAATTCAATATTTCCACACTTGATATGCGGCAACTCTTGCTGCGCTGGCACGAGTTTGCTTTGTAAACGTTGGTTAAGGGCGACTATTCCTAATTCTCCGTTGTTCATCGGGCTAAGCACCATAATATCTTGTCTGGTAAATCCGAATTTTTTAGGAATCTGATCAACGACTAAACGCTCAATAAGCTGAGCGCCGCTAGCGGGTGTTTCGCAAGGAAGAAAGTAAGTATCGGTCTTGGTGGCGCCATTAGGCTCAGGAATCATGGGAATCTCGCCATGATTAATCTGATGGGCAATAGAGGTGATAGAAGATAGCTCGTCACGGCGGAATAATTGAGTAAGTGACACCCTGGGAATTTTATTAATGGCCAAAAAATCGCTTAAAACCACACCGGGTCCTACACTTGGTAATTGATCGGCATCACCAACAAAAACTATACGGCAACCACTAGGTAAAGCTGACATCAGACTCACAGCTAGTGGCAGATCAATCATTGATGTTTCATCTACTATCACAGCATCTGTCTCCAGTGGGTTGCTGGAATTATGGACGAAGGAATGATCGAAAGGATCGTATTTCAATAAACGATGAATCGTGGAGGCGTCCATGTCGCAAACTTCACTCATTCTTTGGCTAGCACGGCCCGTAGGCGCAGTAAGTTTAACTGTCAATCCGGCACGACGAAATAGCTGGGAAATGGTTTTAACCACAGTTGTCTTTCCGCAACCCGGGCCACCGGTGATTACCAAAATGGGCGAGGTTGCCGCTAAACTAACAGCCGATTTCTGTTCCTCGGACAAATGAATGATTTTTTGTTGTTGCTGGTTATGAAAAGTGAGTACGCTATCGCATGCCTGATCTATAATACTTGATGCAATATTTTGTGAGAGCTTATAGCCTGGTTGTAAACGAGAGGCTAATTCTTTAGCCAATAATTCTTCAGCTCTGTCCATTATTGGCAAGTAAATATTGCCGTCATGAGAGATTAATTGATAACGCAACACGCATTCGGATACTTCTTTACTAATCAGTTCTGTATCCGCTATTTTTAAAAGCGTTTGAGTTTTTTCAATCAGTCTTGCTTCCGGTAAAAAGACGTGCCCATCATCCTGAGCTTCAGACAAAACATGATTTAAGGCCGCCTGAATTCGAAAAGGAGAATTGGGTGAGATATCAAAAGACAGAGCAATGCGATCGGCAGTAAGAAAACCGATACCTCGAATATCGCGCGCTAATAAGTAGGGATTATGGGCGATTGTTTCAATCGTTTTGTCCCCGTAGTTTTTAAATATGCGCTGCGCTAGAGAAACCGGAATTTGATGCTCTTGCAAGAAAATAGTGGTTTCGCGAAAAGTTTTTTGCCGGCTCCAACTAGCCGCAATTTCCGCTAATTTTTTTTTACCAATCCCCGGAACTTCTTTTAGGCGCTGCATATTATTATCGAGGATATTTAAAGTCTCGGGGCCTAGATGTTTAACTACCCGTTGGGCGAGTTTTTCTCCGAACCCTTTAATTATGCCGGAGCCTAAGTATTGGATGATAGCCTCTTCTGATGTCGGTAACGTTGGGATAATGGAATATGCTTTAAATTGTCGGCCAAATATTTTATGTGTTGCCCATTTACCACGGGCGATAATTTGACTACCTTCAGTGACGGTGGAAGGCATTTCTCCAACTAACGTTATGGCATTAGCTGAAGGTTCAGAGCGCAGAGTGACATTTTCCCCCGGTTCCACCAAGAGAACAGCAAAATTATTGGTAGCATTGTGAAATTTGATCTTGGCTATGCAGCCTTTGAATATGGAGCCTTCATCTTCCTGCTCGCTGATGACGGTTTGATTTTGTGATAGTGAACTGTCAGCGAATGTTTCCAAAGTGGAGGCTATCCCAGTTTATTTTACACCATTCTTTTGAAAGCAGGCTATATATTTTTTGTCTGTGCCCTGAATATGATTTTTGAGCCAGTCACCCAAAAAATTCATAATGTCGATCGATAGTGATATTTTTCCTGATTCAAACTGCTTCTGAAAATCAAGCACTTGCTGAACTAGTTTTTTATGCTCAATTTTATGAGTTGCTGTAGCCTCGTATTTAAACTGATCAAAGTATTTTTCTTCGGTGGCGAAATGATTGCCTGTATATGAAATCAACTCTTTTAAAATTTCAGACAAGGCTTCTTTCGTTTTACCGCTACGCATAGCTTCGTGAAGTTTGTTGATCAGGGCGACAAGCTGAGCATGTTGGTTATCGATTTCTTTTATCCCGACGCTAAGAGCATCGCTCCATTGCATAAAAGCCATAGTGTTTCTCCAAAATCAGTTAATCTTTCATATTCACAAACTGCAATTCCAACTTCACCTTTTCTCGTAGCAGCTTGATTACCTCCTGTAAATCATCTTTTTTAGGTCCTGTAATTCTAACCTGATCTTGTTGAATTTGCGCTTGGATCTTCTTTAGACCAGCTTCTTTGATCAGTTTTACAATAGCTTTTCCATCATCTTGCGAGATGCCTTGTTTGATCATCACTTTTTGTTTAAGCATCATGCCTGTTGCTTTTTCGGCTTCCTTGAAATCCAGTGCTCTAACGCCAACACCACGTTTGGCAATTTTTTGTGAGAGTATTTCCTGAATGGCTTTTAATTTCATGTCATCATCGGCGGTGATAGTAATAGCCTCTTTTTCTAGTTCTACTTTGCTTTTGCTATTGCGAAAATCATATCGTCCGTTGATCTCTTTTTTCGTCTGATTAACAGCATTGTCTACTTCTTGCATATCAACTCGCGATACAACATCAAATGATGGCATAATTCCTCCGGGAAACTTTTTTTGTTACGTCAAGGCGTTAATGTAACATTCAATAGCAAACTATGTCTACTATGGAGGCGTATCTTGGTTAATAAATCCATTCGCTTAAAGCAATGAGAGCAAGGTAAGAAACATAAAACGAAAGGGGAAAAAGAATAAAACAAAAAGAAACAAAGATATGGAGTGAAACTTACAACATAAATCAATAACCTCACGACTCAAGATCAAAGAAGTATAGGGTGGAGGTGGGGGAATACTCTACCCTATAAAGATGATCAGCGAACGGGGTGGACACGTGGGGACCTCTCGGGGGAGAGTGAAAGGCGTGCCACCCCGTTCAACGAAAACTCGAGACTGGCTGCTGAATTCCAATTCTCGAGAGGGGGATAGTCTAAAAAAATATTAAAACGCTAGAATTTCACTCCACGCCACAGATGATAACCTGTAGCGTGGGGTTATTATACTCATCTACCAAATAAATTTTTGTCGGTTAAACACTTAGGTATTACTGAACAGGTCAGCAAAATGTTTCGTGCGACCTACAGTAAAACTATAACAAAGTCAAGGGCGCTCCGCCTAAAAGCTTTACTTATTGTATACTTGCCTAAGTTACTAATAACTAACTGCTTACACAGTCATATTATAATTTGGTCAACAATTAGTGACTTTGATCTATGAAATTCCACTAGCCTAAACTAATTGTCTTAATAATCCTAAAGAACTGAAATTACAGCCATATTCTATAAGTAATAGTAGAGCGAAATTATCAAGTTACTACCCCTAAATGATGATTAGATACTGGGGGAATATTATAGGTTAAAAACTATAATCTGTCACAAGAGCAATAATTTCCAATAGAGAGGATTAAAAAGCATTAAGTCACTTTTCTGTATTGGAAATTAGCAAAGAGCGAATTAGCAATTTTGTGAATTATAATTTCTCTTTCAGATGCTATGGCAGGGGGAAAGAATGGATTGCAAGGTCGAGTAGAGAGCGTTTCGGGTAACACAATTCGCCTTGCTTCAGACTATATATTGTTTAGCAGGAGCTTTGTCTGATATCGGGGCTACTATTCATCGCGTTAGAACAGTCCATATGTTTTCCAATGATAACCCCTGGTGGAAAGACATTACCCGCTGGGATGAAGTAAGTGGGATTCGCCTGGGTCGCAATGCGACATTCATTTTAAAATACTTTGACACGGCCGGTAATAAAATTGCTTTACCATTAACCCCAGATATTATTCGAGACAATCTTGCCAGTATCCTTGTTCCTGTGCGAGTGGAGTCGGAAAAACTTTTACGTAGCAAAGAAAAATATTCAACAGAAGCGCAACAGGAAGTGGTAATTCGAAACTTAGTTATGAATAGGTCGTAATTAAGATTTTACAAACACCGGGAGATGCCGACATGTTAAGATTAAAGCTAAATAACCAAGATGATCTTAGTTTAAACCATGGCTACGCTTTGGTCGGGGGTGATGATTTTGATGATTATGTCGCCGTTAGCAATTAGTGGAAGTTTGACATTGATTACAGCTAACGCCCGGACAGTGAAAACAACAGAGATTAGGAATGAACAATTTTATGATGCCGACGACGGGATTGATCGCGCGCTTTCTTGGTTAAGAGAGCATTCTCAAAGTTTGGCCACACCCTTCAAGCGAGATGAATTTTATACTCGTTTTACAAAAACGGAGCCCAGCTATGGTGCTAATGATTTAGCTATTAATAAAGTAGCTACCAAGCTTAAATTGGCAGGTACAAATAATTCGGCAATTATTACCAATAACACAGATCTAGCAACTCCAGCTTTTCCCATTACCAGAGATTTGCCAACCAATGTTATTTTTCCTGCGTAAGCTAACTTTGCTGCTGCCGACTTGGGCAATGCTTGGGTGCGTATTACCCTAGTTGATGCCATACCGGAGAAGGCTAATCTGGATTTTGGTGCTCCTCCGGCGGCTACCCCGCAAACCGATTTTAACCCTGTCTATCAAGTGGACTCTCTAATTGATAATGACAGAGGTGTTTATGTTTATGGAACGGTTATTGCAAATCTGAATCACGTGTTTGACTACAGGGTTTACGGAGAGATCATTTAGAACTAAGACAACAGTGTGATTCCTATGATTCCACAACAGGCGTTTATGTTGCTGGTGCTCGAAAAGCAAACTGTTCTGTAGCGTCTAACTCAACGGCGCAGATTCATAAAGGCGAAGTAGTTTACGGAACTTTAAAAACAAATGGGGACATAAACGAGGAAAGCCCCTTTGGTGGTGCTGTATGTGCGGATTTTGCGGCAGGCTGTGAGAATAAAGGAGAAAAGTGCTCAAGAGAAGACTGTGGAGTACCCCTGCTTGAGCAATTTAGTGCTTGGAATGTTTATTGTCCGGTTAATCAAGGAGACCTCGGAGTGGTAAACCTAACCGTAGCCGGAAGTGCTCCAGCGCAAAAGTGCTGAAATAAAGTTACAGTGCAAAATAACTCCAAAATTATTCTCTCCTCCACCAATTACCCTTATTATTTTAACATCCTCGAACTTAAGAATAATAGTAATTCGCAATTCGATGTTCAGCCTAACCCCGCCGGTGGCGTAGTAACTTTATATGTGAATAGTATAGTTGGAGATAAATTTAATGGTAACCAAACAATAAATTCGGGTCGTCCATTTAACTTTCGCATGTTTTATTTGGGTTCGAATACGCTGACCCTTGACGGCAATGCCTCGATGAATGCTGGTTTAGTCGCCCCGAATGCCTCGCTTTCGGAAAGCGGAACATTTGACTTTAACGGAGCAATATTGGCTAAACGCTTATTATTAAATGGTGCGGGGAATATACATTATGATGAATCGTTGGCGGGTAACGGTGAAGTAAATGATACCCAATACCGTTTGCGTGAACTAATACAATTCTATCGCTAGGCGAAAAGGATTATTTTACTAAATAGTCCTTTGATCTGCCCATAGCTTTCTGCTAATATTCTTGTCTTATGTGCTGGTTATTGCAGGAATCAATTTGACTATGGGCGGGCATGATTAAACAATTATTAAAGGACAGTTTTGTTGTCCTCGTCCTTGCAAATTTAGCAAATGCCTGTCGCCTGCTATTGCAAATAATTATTGCTCGTTATTTAGTTACAGATGCCTTTGGGCTTTATAGTTCGGTTTACGCGACCGTGAACATTTTCTCATTTATCGCGGGTGCGATTATTACTTTCGTAACGCAGTTGGTTCTCGAATATTCCAAAGATGGAAATACCAAGAGCTACATTCTTATTAAATCGCAGAAGTACTGTTGGATTATTTTTGTGTTACTTCTTTTAACTGCGCCGCTTTTTTCTGCTATTCTAAGTTATTATTTGAAGATTGGTGCGCTGCTGCCCGGATTGATCGCTTTTGTTACGAATGCCTTAATTTTTATGCAAAGTTACTACGCTGGAGTACTGTTGGCAGAAATGAGGTTTAGACAAAATGCGATCAAAGAACTAGTTATCGCCTCTGTCCATATATTATCTGTAGTAATTTTGGTTTTTTATGTCTCTTACTCTTATTATGGGGCATTGGCGGCATTACTATTGGCATACGGAGTTGGATTGATTTATATTTTGAACTTAATCAAACCGTGGACCTGGCGAGCAGTTGAAGTTAGCGGCAAACCAATACTTTGGTTTGATGCTTTTTGTATTTTTGGTCGGCTATTAACTTTGTGTCTTATTTTAGGAGCGTTTTTAGGACTAGATGTAATTTTTGCTCGCCGTCACCTAGCCCCGACGACTGCCGGAATATATTCAGCCGCAGCATTGACGGCTAAAATAATATTTTTCCTTACAAGTTCTCTAGTCAGCATAATTTTCCCAACAGTTTGCAATAATATGCAAACCGGTAAAAGTTCAGCGCGAGAAATGTTATTGCTTTTAGGTATCGTTGTGCTCTGCAGTTCGTTTGTTACCGCGCTGTTCGTATTTATTCCCGAAACGGTGATGACACTATTGTATGGTCAGGCTTATACTGCGGGCGCGGAAATGTTAGTTAATTGTTCTTATTTTATTGCTGTTTTGTCAGTAAATGCTGTTTTATTAAATTATTTTGCAGCGAAGAAAGAAGGTCATGCTTTTTATAGTGGCGTTATCGGCGTAATAATTAGCGTTAGCCTCATTATTTTTTCTGATAATAAAACAGGAATAAGTATAGCTCAAGCATTTCTTGCCGGCTCATTGTTCTTATTGGTCAGTCTCGTTTTAGTGGGAGTGTTTTCTAAGCAGCGGATTGATAGCTGTCGGAACTATATAATGCTAAAGCTTCCTTAGGATCGCCAACAAACAACAACTTACCTTTTCGCAGCAAGGCGATGATGTGCGCATTGTCTCGCAAATAGTTTAAGTTGTGACTAACAGTGACGATTGTTTTGCCGCGTGCGATAAAGGAATCAAAAACCGCATTGCATTTTTTGCGAAATCTTTCGTCGCCAACTGCTAAGACTTCATCAACGATTAAAATATCCGGATCTTTATCGATTGCGGCTGCAAATCCTAGGCGGGCAAACATACCCGAGGAATAATATTTTATTGGAGTTAGGGCGAACTCTTCGAGTTCAGCAAACTCAATTATACGTGGAATACGTTCGGTGATTTCTTCATATGATAAGCAATGCAGAGATCCGTTAAGGTATATATTTTCAATGGCATTAAGTTCAGGGTCGAAGCCGGCGCCAAGTTGTATTAGTGAATCAACAGAGCCATTTGCTCGTATCTGTCCGGTTACCGGACGCAAAACTCCCACAATCGTTCGTAATAAGGTACTTTTACCTGCACCATTGCTGCCGATAACTCCAAATATTTGCCCCTTTTTTACCTGAAAACTTACGTCAGATAAGGCATCAAATGTTGAGTAATAACGCAGTTTTCCAGTATTGAGAAAAGCTATCAAATTCTCCTTGAGAGAAGTTGGTCTCTGCTTATATGAGCGATAAGCAACAGTGATATTCTCCACCGATACAGCTATATCATCTGCCAGTTCCTGAGATGTTAGCTCCGCAGATAAGTTGTTGGACATATAAACACCTAGATAAAGTAAATAAATTTATCGCTGGCTTTTTTATAGGCCAGTAATCCAAGCAAGAGGATTAGTAAAGAAGTCCATAATGAATAACAGTAGTCAGCTAGATTAGGCACGGCACCCGAATAAATAATACTACGCATTCCTTCTAATATAGGAAAAAGGGGATTTAAAGACACCCATTTTAACAATGATACTGGAATATGCTCTTTTCCGTAAATAATCGGGCAAAGAAAATAAAGTGCACGCAATAAGACCTGAGTTAAATGTTGGGTGTCATCAAAGAAAATATTAAGGACTGACAAAAGCATGGAAATGCCTAAAGTGAAGCAGAAAAGAGGAACCAGCATGAAGGGAAATAGGGCTAATTTCCAAGTAAAAGGGTGATTAGTAATCAACATTACTAATATTAAAGGAACCAAAGTCAAAAAGAAATTAACCAAATTATATAATACCGCAGAAAGAGGAAAGATAAATTTAGGAACAGGTAACTGCTCAATAATTCTGGCGTTAACGCGAATGATGCTTAAGCATTGCATAGAGCTATGCTCAAAAAACCCCCAGGGCAGCATGGCGCAAAACAAAAATACAGCGTAATTCTTCACGTCACTTTTCATGATTTCCGAAAAAACCATTGCTAAAATTATCATCATAAACAGCGGCTGCAGCATGCTCCATAGATAGCCGAGAATGGAGCGCTTATACTTCTTTCTTAGTTCGCGGATGATGGATTGCTTTAAATATTCACGATACTGGAAAAGGCCGAGAAAAAACTCTTTTAGTGTTCCCAAAACAAACATCGTAACCCTTCGAGGGCAAATAATTTAAAATTTTTCAAACGTTTATAACACAGCAAGTAACTTAACTGAAACATGCTAACCACATCGTCATGGATTTGTGTAGGGTTACCAAACATCACTTGAGAGCGCTATTCTTTATTCTAAAGCAGAAAATATATAAAGTAGTGAACCAGAACTATAAAATCCTTTTTGAAGTAATTACGAGAAGTATCTTAATTTATGCAGTAATAATTATTTTATAGGCTGCAATGTAAGCCTTCACCGATTATTACTAATAGCGTTCCGGAAGTATTACAAATATGAACATTTACAATTATTTATTGACGTTTCCTAATCGGAAACGACTAATCTTGTGAAAGCTTAGTCTTCGTCTCCCCATAGTTTTGCTTCGCAAAACTTGCTCCCTCTGGGGGCTTTTGAATAGAAACTCAGTAAAAGTCGTGAACGGTTACACTGCAATAAGATTACGAGAACTAAAACACTAGTTGATTAGTGTAGATTATGCTTAAGGAAGAATTCATTCCTCTCTTTGCGATCCGCACAAATCAATATTTCACTGAAAGATACACAGTTGTTTTTATGCAACGACCATGCGATTATGTTGAACATAAAAATGTGATGATATAGCAATAGCAAGGATAGATCTTGCCAAATCAATTCAGAATAGCAGTGGTGGCATTCAAAAGAGCAGAGATCTTGCAAGCGACTCTTGATGCTCTCAGTGAGTGTATCGGTATTGATAAATATAGTGTTAGTATTTTTGTCGATAGCCAGCGCAACAAAGAAGAGAAAGAAGCAATAGATCAGGTAGTAACGCTCCTACGCAAACACAAGATTAATCAGCTAGTAAAAAGTCTTGCCGTAAGAAGGGCTTCCCGAAACCTAGGGGCATGGGCAAATAAATTGCGAGCACTCAATACCGTTTTTGAGGAAGCTGATTGTGACTATGTTATCCTTCTAGAGGACGATGTTTGCTTATGTTCTGACGGTTTGCAGTTTTTCGAATACGCGTATTCTATATCATCAAAGCAGGAGCAGCTAAGTACCGTAAGTGCATATTCTTCAAATTTTCAGCGTAAGAATGAAAAATTAGTGTTTAATAAAGCCTTGACTTATATCAGTGATAACGAGGGTATTTTGTATGCCGTTGGGGCACGTAATTGGCCGTTTCCTTGGGGAGTGGCTCTTACTAAAACAAATTTTTGTAAACTCGTTGAGCGCGGATGGAATGGTAATGATAACCACATGGGAGAGATATTACGCGCTAATCAAGGGGTTGATATTTTTCCAATTATTACCAGATCTCAACATTGTGGGGAGGAAAGCTCAATAACGGGGGCGAGGATAAGCCTTCTCCACCATGTTGTAACTTCTGAATCAATAAAACAACGGTTATCCGAGTGGCCTCAGGGTAGTAGTGACTTAAATTACTTATATGATGTTGCTAATGCTGCGCATGTAAATCTGATGAATGACTACCAGCTACGCCACACTTTACTGGTGTCTATAAGTGACGATCAAACTATAGATGGGCATATTCAAAAGTTCTCAGAATACTGCCAGGCGGTTGAAGTGCTTTCGTATTTTGTTGTTCCAGGCGAAGCAGGTAAAGAGATTATTAAAAAATCGTGTACAAGGATTTATTCGAGCAAATTTGTTATTAATTTACACGACAATGCTCACTTAAAATTCGCAAAAAAGAACTTAGATAAATTTCCTTATGTTCAAGTCTTGTATTCGTCTGACTACGATGAAATATTGAAATTCATGCAAATTGACTAAACCTAGAGATAGGACGAAGCTGATAAGAGCGATGCAAAAAACGCGAAAGATTATACATGCTGCTTGTCAAGAATAAGAATACAGAGATTAATTATTTGTGAGTGCATAATTTCATGGTCTTAACGGCTATAGTTGTTTATTTATTAGCTTCGAATTTTTGCATGCTGGCGCGGTAATTAGTATTGGGCAGTGGGACTAAGTTTCTGAACCAGAAAATTTGTTAATCTTATAACTGCTGGGGAAGGCATCCAGACTAAACCTAAATATCTAAATAAAGAGAGAATACAATGAAGGTTAGTTTAATTATTCCTATATATAATGAGGCGGAGCATTTGGACCGGTTTCTTCAAGCGGTTGATGGACTTGAGCTTCCTATTGAAAAAGAACTTGTAATTATCAATGATTGTTCTCGAGATAGTTCGGGTGAAATCTTAAAAAGTTTTACTTTTAAATCGTTAGTGATTTTGCACGAGCAGCCTGTAAATATGGGAAAAGGTGCAGCTATTAGAAAAGGAATTGAATTGGCTACTGGAGACATTATTGGTGTTCAGGATGCAGATTTTGAATATGACATGAATGATATTCCACAACTCATTAAACCTATGGTCGAGGAAAAGGCGGAGGTTGTTTATGGATCTAGGTTTCGCTTTAATGGACAACAAGTTCATAGAACGTTTCACTATTTAGTTAATCGTTTGTTGACGATGTTAAGCAACCTACTTTCCGGGCTTTATTTAACAGATATGGAAACTTGTTATAAATTTTTTAAGAAAGAAATAGTTAAGAATATTAACTTAGAAACTGATCGTTTTGGGTTTGAACCGGAAATTACCGCCAAAGTTGCCCGGTTGAAAATTAGAGTGATGGAGTTTCCAATATTGTATTTTCCAAGAAACTATATAGAAGGCAAAAAGATTACTTGGAAAGATGGTTTGGCGGCTGTTGGGCACATTATCAATTTCAATATTTTCAGCGATAAACGAAAGTTTTTTAAGAAAGATATGCCGGATCAATATATTCCAAGAGGAGCCAATTGGTTATGATTTCGATGTTTCTGAGTATGGCCCGAAGGTAGTCATGTATCGTTTTTGGGACGCTATTATTAAGCCCATCTTAGAGGTGGTCGAGCCTAGACAGATTTTAGAAATCGGTGGAGGCTTTGGTAAACACAGCAGGTTGCTAAGTAACTACTGCCACAGGTATGGCAGCAAAATTTGTTTAATTGATACTGTTGCTCAGCCTGAATTCATAGCTCTGGCTGAAGAAAATTCCGATGTTTTTAGTTTTATTCAGAACACAAGCCTATCGGCTATATCAGAAGTCCCCTTACCGGATATTGTAATGATAGACGGCGATCACAATTATTACACTGTCTTTAATGAATTACTACTTTTACATAAACGATTTAAGCAATCTTTAGAAAATTTTCCATTGATATTTTTTCACGATGTCTGCTGGCCCTATGGGCGGAGAGATATGTATTATGATGCGACAAATCTCCCCGCTAAACACATACAATCGTACAGTGAACAAGGGATAAGACCTGGTGTTTCAGAACTAGTGGAAAGCCAAGGTATAAATTTTGGTATTTGTAATGCTCTGCGCGAAGGCGGAGAGAGAAATGGGGTACTAACAGCGATAGAAGACTTTATTAAAGAATTTCCTTCCCCCTTGTATTTTCGCTTGATTCCCATTGTGCACGGATTGGGAATTATGTGCCCACTTAGTTTATTAGCACGTAATACTAAACTTAATGAATTGTTAGCTCGGTTGAATTATGATTCCTTAATCGAAAACTTATTTAACGTAGTTGAAGATGCGCGCAATCAAGGATTAATTGACTATTATGCCCTACGCCATCAACATGCGGTCGAAAATGCTCAGGCGGAATTAAGAACTACGGAGTTGGAGACAAAGAAATTACAGTTGGAGGAACAGGTGACTTCTCTTGTCCAAAACCGATCCATTTTAAAAACAAACCACCAGGCACTGTTAGGGGCTAAGAATGATTTAGAAGCGAAGCAATACCTACTAACGCGAGAAAAGGAAACTCTAGAGTATGAAATTGCTTTACTCAACGTAGAGGCAGAACAGAAACTCGAAAACCAGAAAGAAACATACGATTTACAGCTATCGGAGCTACAAAAGCAATTAGCGGAAAAGAATTTTTTAATCAAAGACTTGCAACAAACTCTTGGTGTCCATGAGCAGAGTAACTTACTTCTTTTGACAAAATGCCAGCAGCTAAGAGGAACAAATTTTGCTCTCAAAAACTCAAAGTATATAAAGCTAGTGCTTTTGTTAAAAGATATACGTACATTGTTGCTATCTGCCAGGCATGATAAACGTCGAGCTTTTCAGCTGTGCTATTGGATGCTAACTTTCCGCTTGAAAAGCCGATTAATGGAGGAAAAAAAGGTTAAGTGCTTAGCCGAGAGCGAGCTTTTTGACTATAGCTATTATCGTCATCAAATTAACGCATCCGAGGAAAGCACCGAGAGTGCTTTGATTAAACACTATCTTAGACAAGGCGCAAACGAAGGTAAAAAACCACATCCCCTATTTGATAGTCGATATTACTTGAATAAGTATCCCGATATTAAGGCCTCGGGAGTCAATCCCTTTCTTCATTTTATTGAGACTGGATACAGAGAAAATCGCAATCCTAATCCATTGTTTCATCTTGCCTATTATAACAAGCAATCAGTAGAAACAGCCATTGAAAATATTAATCCTTTGTTACACTACGTTAAATATGGTGTTGAAAAACATATTAATCCGCACCCCCTATTTGACTCCTGTTATTATTTACAAAAATACAAAGATGTAGCGAGAGCAGGATTAAATCCATTAGCCCATTATCTCATGTATGGAACGCAAGAAATGCGCAAACCTAATGCTCTCTTCGAGCCATTGTTTTATCTTGAGCAGATAGGCGATGATGAAAATTATGATCACATTCTAAATCATTATCTTGAAACTGGAGCGAAGGATAAATTAAGTCCTAACCCATTATTTGACGGATTTTACTACCTAACTAAAAATCCTTCTTTAAAGAAGCAAGGCTGTATTACTCCTTTGGAGGATTATCTATTAAACTGGAGGAATTCAGATGGAGTGAGTTGGATTAAGGACAAAAGATCCCCGCACCCCTTATTTTGTAATGCTTTCTATCTGCATGATCATCCGGAGGTGAGAAAAAGAGGAATCTCCCCGCTATTTTCATATTTAGAAGAGGGTATAGCTAAGGACTTTTTACCCAATCCTTTTCATCTTGCTCCTCTTTCTTTGATCATTAGAGAAAACCTTCACTATAGCCGGATAGCTGCAGACTTAGAAGCAGAGGCTAGAGGCATTAATTTTACTGAATATGACAGCCCATGCGTATCGATAGTAATACCTGTTTATAATAAACTAGAATATACTCTGCGCTGTCTTAAAAGTATTTATCTGACAAGTAATGAGCATACTCCTACTTATGAAATAATAGTGGTTGATGATCAATCAACTGATCAAACCGAGCAGATTTTAAGAAAGATAGCCAATCTACGTTACATAAGAAATGATGAGAATTTAGGCTTTGTCCGTTCATGTAATAGAGGCGCTGAGATTGCACGCGGTGAGTATATTTTGATGTTAAACAATGATACTTCAGTAATGCCTGATTGGTTAGCGACAATGGTAGATACATTTTTGCAGCAAAAAAATGTTGGCCTAGTTGGTTCTCAGCTTTTGTACCCTAGTGGCAGGATGCAGGAAGCTGGTGGAATTATCTGGCCTGATGCTACTGGTTGGAATTGGGGCTGCGAACAGACCCCTGATGACTATCAATACAATTATTTACGAGAGGTAGATTACTGCTCAGGGGCGTGTATTATGCTGCCCAGTATTCTCTGGAAGCAGCTAAATGGTTTTGATGAATATTTTATTCCCGCCTATTACGAGGATGTAGATTTAGCCTTTCGTGTTCGCCAAGCAGGCTTAAGAACAGTCTATCAGCCTCTTTCCAAAGTTATTCATTTTGAGGGCGTGTCCTGTGGAAAATCCACACAAGGAGGAGTTAAGTCGTATCAAATCGCCAATAGAGAAAAGTTTGCCAAACGTTGGTCTGAGTCTCTAGTCGAATATAGCAGCAAAGATGATCCAACAAAATCATATCTTAACAGGTCAAAAAAGAAACAAATTTTATTAATTGATACAACCACACCCACTCCCGATAAGGATGCCGGTTCAGATATTGTTATCCAGTTTATAAAAATTTTCCAAAAACTTGGCTTTCACGTGGTAATTGCACCGCAAAACCTCGCTTACGTGGATCGTTACACAAAAGATTTGCAGCAAATGGGGGTTGAGTGCGTTTATCGACCATTCGCTGTTTCCATTGAAGATTACCTTAGTAAAGAGGGAGAGCGCTTTGACATCGTTATGCTTTACCGTGCAAGTTGTGCCAATCGCTTTCTGGAGACAGTAAGGCAGTGCGCACCCCGGGCCAAAATAATATATAATACTGTAGACCTTCATTTTTTGCGCATGGAAAGAGAGGCTGATGTTTTTGGCGATATGCTAGTTAAAGTTAAAGCGCGGAAAATGAAAGAAATAGAATTTGGTCTGATGCGAAAGGTAGAAGATACTATTCTATTAAGCGAACGTGAGCAGGAAATGCTAAAAAAAGACCTGCCTGATGTGCGCACGACTTTTATTCCGATAGTTAAAGAAATTCCAGGCTTACTTGCTCCATTCGAGCAGCGCAGAGATGTAGTTTTTCTTGGTGGATTTGGTCACCCACCAAACATTGATGCAGTGAAATATTTGGTAAATGATATTTGGCCTTTAGTTAAGCCGCATTTGCCTGAAGTTAAATTAGTAATTGTTGGCAGCAATATGGTTCCTGAAATTGAAGAATTAGCTGGCAACGATGTTATTATTCGTGGTTATGTTGCTAATCTTGACGATGTATTTCGTGAATATCGAATTATGGTCGCTCCGTTACGCTATGGGGCGGGAATGAAAGGAAAGGTCGTGACAGCTTTATCTTATGCTGTGCCCTCGGTTATTACATCTATCGCCGCAGAAGGGATGGGGTTAGTGCATGAAAATCAGGCACTTATTGCCGATGAGCCGCAAGATTTCGCTGATCAGATAATTCGATTATATGTTGATGAAAAACTTTGGGATCAGTTATCCACCAATGGATTGTTATATGCGCGTAGCAAATTTTCGTTAGAAGTTGCTGAAGGTCTAATCAAAAATATGTTGCAAGAACAGTGTCTTTAAGGGGACGTAAATCGGCAGGACCAGATGTGATAGTCATGGTCTTCGCGTTTTGCCTGATCGTTTCATTGCTATCTTAGGTATTTTTATGCCACGGTTAATTATTACGACTATTATTTTATATTTATTGAGTGTCGTTACCTGGGGTGAATACATTTCAAGTTATGCAGGGTATTTATACAAGGATAGTGGTCATTTAAATTATTGTTATCAACAAGGCTTTGCTGGTTTTCCTTTTTGCTATCTACCATGGGAATCAGCTCATCGACCAATTGGGCGACACGTTATTAATTTCCTCTTTTGGGTTTTTGGGGAAAATCCAATTCCTATTATTAATGCTCAATTAGCCATTCATACCCTAAATGCGCTTATTTTGTATTTGATTATTATCGTTTTCACCCAAAGTTTTCCTTTAGCGTTAGTAGGTTCAATAGTCTTTTTAACTTTGGCAAGCTCCTTTTTGCCTGTGTATTGGACAGCAGCATTATTCGATCTTCTCTCGACGACTTTTATTCTCAGTGCAACATTAGCAATCTTATTTGTTACGAGCCAACGTTTTTGGCTCCGGACCTTGGCAATAATAGGAATGTATCTATGTTTTTTAGGTGCCGTGAAGACTAAAGAATCAACGATAGTTTATGTTATTCCAGTAGTACATTTATTCCTTTGGCTACGTGTTAATGCCCGGGTAGTAATTGATCAAACAACAGATGTCTATAATGTCTCATTGCGTTGTGCGTTGGTTAATTTGCGTAAATATTTTTCATGGAGTGATGTTTTTTGGCTAGGTATTTTGACTGTCTTAGCTCTGATTTTAGCTACTCATGTAGATTCTGATTTTCTTAGCTATGGGATAGAGCAGACAGATCCGGCATATAGGCGCGACTATTCTCTTATTACCATTTTTCGCAGTTATGGTTGGGATATGGCGACGCTGTTTTATTCTTATGGTTCTTCCGAACCGATTCCTCCCGTTTGGGCTTTTCTTATTATCTTAACTATCACCATGTTAGCAATTATAAGCAAAAATTTTCTTATACTCTGGGGAGTAATATGGTGGTTCACCCTTCTATTTTTTTTGGCAGTATTACCAAAGCAATATCAATCACCAAATTATCCTTATCTAGCCGGAGTGGGTTGGGCTATCTTTTGCGTAGGGGCATTATGGCAGCTAACATCGCTATTATCTCATCCTAGAAGGCAGCAATTGGTGCGTTGGTCAGTTAGTTGTTTGTTGGTGATTAGTTGCCCTCTTATTTTGAATAATTGGTTGCAGCACGGAATTTTGCCAGTTTGGGCTAAAAATTTTCATCAAGATAATTCACCGATTGTTCGTGGCTTGAGATCTCTCATTCCTGAGCCCAGCGCAAATGCCGAGTTTATTTTTGTTAGCAAAAAGTTTACGATTCTGGATCAAAACTTGAAAGTTTTCTTGGCAGCAATATACCGTAGATCAGGTTTTAGCGGTTCGTTATTCAAGTCGTTGGATGAAGGCAGAAGGAAATACGCGTAAAGTTCTGCGCCGCAGCGTTATTTGCTTTCCTGGTCTAATGGGCAATTGCAGTTAATTTCGTCGACTGTAAATTGAGGAGTCGGGCGATAAGTAGGGGATGATTTATTAAGAAAGGTCTGATTTTTATATTTTGATGGTAACAGTTGAGAGAACATGATTGATCAGTTGATGTGTAAAAAAGCTTTTTTGCTAAGTAAGGAGTTGGTGTGGGCACCACTTGTTCTTTTTCTTACCTGGTTGTTGCTAACCTATAGTTATTTTCACGGCTATAGTATGGGAATAAATCAAGACAACACTTACATGTACTTGCCATTATTTTCTTTAGCTTCTCGCGTTTTTAATGCTGGAGAGTATCCTTATTGGGCTTCGTCTCTGCTAGGAGGTCTGCCGCTATACAATTCTCCGCAATTCACTTTAGATTATCCGTTTTACTTATTGCATTTAAACATCTGGAGCACAGCAGAAGAAGCAATTCGCGCCACGCAATATGTGGTTTTGTTTCATTATTTGATCTTGCTGATTAATTCTTACATTTTAATGCGTGCTTTGAGTCTGGCTCCGCTTGCTGCCTACGTGGGAGCAATAATTGGTGCTTTTAGCGCTAATATTACCGATTATATGGGCATGATGACCTTGATTGCTCCTTATAGTTGGCTACCTTTGGTTATCGGCTCATTTGTTTTTATGATGCATAGAGAAAGGCGAATCATTGGTTGTTTTCTTTGCATTCTATCGATGGCCATGTTGGTGTTGTCCGCGCCATCTTTACCATTTATTCATTGCTGTTTTATTGGTGGTGTTTTAGTTTTTTGTTATTCAATAATTTGTCTATGGCGAAAATCTTATCGTGAGTTATGGGCTTTTGCTCTAGCTATTGGTGTTGCCGGAATATGTTCTTTTGCCATTTTATCGCCTTATTTAATCTCAGAACTAACTAGTTTGAGTGGTTTTATTCGTTGGGTAGGGGAGGCCCCACCACTTATTGGTCATGATCGGATACCGTTTCACCTATTTTTGTTAGGACAATTATCTTTTTTGGATTTGTTGCAAGTTGTTTTTCCAGCGGGGAGACGCTTTTTAATTGGTAATCCTTATCTTGGTATGCCTGTAATTATGGTGGCGTTGTTAGCACTTCTGCAGATAAAAAAACAGCCTATCCATATTGTTTGGGTTGTTCTGGCGATCTGGGGATTATTGTCCTCATTGGGTGCGAATGCTGGTATGGCTTACTTTAATTACCATATTCCATTTGTGAATCTCATGCGTGAACCAGTTCGGCATTTATATGTGTTCGGTTTTTGCATGAGTATTTTAGCGGCCTTAGGCGTCGATTTATTGATTACTAGTTATCGTCAAAGGAGTAGGGAGCTTTTAACGAAATATTATCGGTTAGCTAGTCTGGTCGTAGTAGCTTTTTTGATTACTAGCCTTTATTTATTAAAGGCAGAGACCTCTTCGTTGATCATTGTATTAAGCAGCTTGGCGTTAGTCTCTCTGATTGTGTTTACTTTGTCTTCCGGCATTCTTCGTGGGGCGACATTATTAATTTTTACTGTTATTTTGTTGGTTAATACAATTCTTCCTTACCCACTAAAGAAAGAGCCGATTGCGCAAGGTGATTATTATACTGCTTGGAATTTAAAATCGCATAAGATTTTGCAGGAGCTTTCTCGGCTAGAAGATATTAAAGATTACCGCGTTATTTTTGAAGATCAAACGCATAGCCAAAAGTGGTCGATGAATGCTTCTTATTACGAGATTAGAACATTTAACGTTTATTTTAATCCACTTCCTTATAAACAATTTACTCAAATGTATTATCATGGTTATCAATATGCCAATTGGCGAGAGTTGTTAGGTGCTAAATACGCAGTATGCGAGCAATGTAGCGATTGGATTAAAGGTAACTTCATTTTACTACGCGAGCTAGAGGGTTATAAAATTTACAAAAACGATCGTGCTCTGCCGCGCTTAAATGTAATTAATCAGCTTTATGGCCAGTATTCTAAAGAAGCAGAATTTTATATTAAAATCAATAATGGCTATGATTTTAGGCAAGAGATATTTGCTCAGGACACGAATTTCAAGACGCTCCAAGCACATCTTGGTGGGCAAAAGATTCAAGCATCGGCCAGTTGTCGATTGGAAAATAAATTGATAACCTATAACAAAATACAGTTGATTAGTAACTGTGAGCGTAATGAGATTTTACTTTTTAATGAGTATTACTCTGATGACTGGCAAGTTCGGATTAATGGTAAGGCGATAGAAACATACGAGGTGAATTTAAATCAGTTGGCTATTCCGCTCAGTCCTGGATCAGCGATCGTGGAAATTGAATATCGTCCGCGGGTTTTTGCGAATTTAAGACTATTTAGTCAAATTATGGCGAGTGTTTTAAGTTTATGTGCAGCCATTTATTTTTGGTTTCGGATAAAAGTTATTTTCAATAAGGAGAGAACTCATGAATCTTAAAAATAAAAAAGTTTTAATAACTGGCGCTGATGGTTTCATCGGTTCGCACTTAACCGAGCAGTTGCTTAGCGAATGTGGACAGGTGCGAGCTTTTGTTTTTTATAATTCCTTCAACAGCTGGGGCTGGTTAGATACCTTAGCTAAGGATAAGCTAACTGAGCTTGATGTGTTTGCTGGTGACATTCGCGACCCCAATGGGGTAAGGAAAGCAATGGAAGGAGTAGACGTGGTTTTTCATTTAGCCGCATTAATCGCTATTCCTTTTAGTTATCATTCGCCGGATAGTTATGTTGATACCAACGTAAAAGGCACACTCAATATTTTGCAAGCAGTCCGCGATCGAGAAATAGAAAAACTTTTGGTTACTTCTACGTCGGAGGTGTACGGGACTGCACAGTATGTGCCGATTGATGAGTTGCATCCTTTCCAGGGACAATCTCCATATTCGGCAACAAAAATAGGGGCTGATCGCTTAGCGGAATCTTTTTATCGGAGTTTTGATTTGCCAGTAACTATCGTCCGCCCCTTCAATACCTATGGTCCCAGGCAGTCTGCTCGTGCTGTAATACCTACAATAATTACGCAGCTCTTGGCTGGAAAGAAGGAGATAAAATTGGGCTCCTTGACGCCCACTAGAGACTTGTTATATGTCAAAGATACCGCTAATGGTTTCGTGGAGATTGCCAAATCCGATCAAGTTAAAGGACAAGAAATTAATATTGCTACTCAGGCTGAGATCTCGATTGGCGAGTTAGCTGAGCGCATCATGCAGGTAGTTGGTAACCAAGCCACAATTATTTCTGATCAAGTTCGTAAGCGACCCAGCAAATCGGAAGTAGAAAGACTTTTTGGAGCCAACGAAAAAATACAACGGTTGACCGATTGGCGAGTCAGGTATGATTTATCTGCAGGTCTTAGCGAGACTGTAACTTGGTTTAAAGACGCTGATAATCTAAAAAAATATAAAACGGAGATCTATAATGTCTAAGAAAGTTGTTATTTTGGCTGGCGGATTAGGTAGCAGACTTAAACCGTTTACTGAAGTTATTCCTAAACCTTTGTTGCCCGTAGGAGAGAAGTCTGTTTTGGAAATACAGATTGATAGATTTAAGCGATACGGATTTAAGGATATAACTTTAGCCACTAACTACAAAGCTGATTACGTTGAGAACTTTTTCGGTGATGGCAAACGTTATGGCGTTAATCTAAAAGTTAGTAGAGAGACTAAGCCACTAGGGACTGTGGGGCCGCTAAAACTGTTAGAGCATGAGCTTAATTCTCCATTTATTGTGATGAATGGAGATATCCTATCTTTAATTGATTTTCAAAAATTTTATGATTTTGCCCTGGATAAAAAAACGCTGCTCACCGTAGCGATTAAAAAGATATTAATGCCTTATGCCTTTGGTAACATTTTCTTTGAGAAAGATTACGTAGTGGGTATTCAAGAAAAGCCGGAATTTATTACTTATGCCCTAGCCGGCATTTATATTATGTCGCCGGAAATTTTTAACTGGATTCCATCCGATGAATATTACGGTATGGACTCTCTCATCAAAAGCATGCTCGCCAATAATGTGCCCATCGCCAAATATGAGCTAGAGGAATATTGGCTGGATATTGGAAGAATGGATGATTTTCAGAAAGCTCAGGATTTGTATGATCGGCACTTTAAAGAGGAAGGTCAGGTTGACGTTTCACTAGCTCTTGAAGGCACAAACCACGACGTGCAAGATAGTAGAAACCAGTAGCAATAATAAATATCGCCTGCAAAATGTGGGTGATAACCGAATAGGTAATAGCAAAGGTTTCACTTAAACCTAGTAATGTGCTTAGCGCAATTATGCAGCCTGCTTGATAGGTGCCAATGAATCCCGGTGCGCTAGGTGCTGCAATGGCTAGTGCCACAATAACGGTAACAACAATTCCCATAAAAAATCCAGCTGAATATCCTAGTGCCAATAACGATACCCAGTAAAATGCGCTGACGAGAAGCCAAATCAGCGCAGTATAAATAATTACGAAAATTAAGCTGCTAAAATGTTTAATTGACTGCAGACCATGCAAAAATTCATGAGTAAAGTTTAAAAATTTATCTAATAGTGGATATAACTTCTTGGGTAACAGCCAATGCCCGCAAAAATTTGCCGTGTTAATGACAAATTGAGGCTTTTTATAGGCCACGGCAATAACAGCAATCATTACGGTGGCCAACAAGGCCATACTTTTGGCTCCTAATACTACAAGCGTTGGCATATTGGGTAGGCCTACCAGTGTACAACTAAATAAAACAAGCAGAGCAAGGACATCAAATATTCGTTCAATAACAATACTAGCAAAGGCGCCGATAAAAAATACATTTTCTAATTTAGATATATAAAAAGCACGAACAAATTCCCCGGCCCGTAAAGGTAATACAAAAGTAGCAGTAAAACCTACAATAATTGCCTCGAAAAGGTTTTTTGTTGCCGGAATTGTATCTGTTTTCAGTAAATGTTTCCAGCGTAATGCTCGCAAAATGTTTAAGATAACCATCAAAACGATTAATAAAGGGAGATAAACAAACCGAATGCTGCGTAAACTGTTGATTAGCTCCTGGCGATTTAATTGTGTAGCTAAGTAGATAATAATAATGGCGCTAAAAATAAGGCCGAAAAGTGATAAAATGCGCTTGCTGCTCATACTGAAATATTACTGTTGTCGTTTGCTTTCTGCCGTTTCAACTAAGGATATGACATTTATCGCTGCCAATTTATAAAATGATTTTAGACCGATGATTGCCGCTAAACAAGGAAGGATAGCTAGAGCCGGAAAGCCGAGAGAAAATAAGCTAATTGATAGGATAAACAGCAACAATATATATAAATTAAATCGTTGGCGACTTATTACCGCAAACGAAGCAACCCAGGCTAATTTAAGTAACCTTTTAAAATTGTATTTACTCTGACCGAGCGTGCGCTCTTTAGCCTCAAACTCAATGTAATTGACATTCAAATCTTTAAAGCTTGCGTAATTAATACGCAAAAAATGCAACCATCGTTTGTCCGGCGACAAAGCATCGATAAATTTTCTTCCCAGCAAGCGAAAATATACGTTCTGCTTGATCAAGTTTACGCCGGTAAGCGTCGCAAATAAATTACTAAATAGAAAACTGCCAATGTCTCGATAAGCGCTGCGAGAGGCTATCTTTCTTCTAACTGCTTGCACGGCATCCGAACCTTTGAGAAATTGCTCAATCATTAGCGGTATGGTTTCAAATGGATGCCCTCCATCTACGTCCATCATAATTATGGCGTCGGCCTTAGATGCGAGTAATCCGTAAGCTATCGCAACTGACTGCCCATATCCTTTTTTTAGAAAGTAATAGTTAATGTCAGTGCGTTTGTCGGCAAGCTCTCGAATAATCTCTTTTGTCTTATCAGTGCTGCTATCCTCGATAAAAGTAACCTGGAATTTAGTTTGCTTTGGTAAGTCAAAATCGTCGAGAGCCTTAATAAACAAAGGTATAGTCTCTTCTTCGTTGCGAACAGCGACAATTATTTCAATCAACAAATTATTCATTGCTTTGCCATTCTTAAAGCTGGAGAACCCGCATATATACCGGGCTCGATTATATCCTTAATTACCAAAGAGCCGGCCCCAATAATGACGTGATCACTGATTTTAATACCCTCTTTTATCGTAACATTGCTGCCAATAAAACAACCCCGGCCGATGGATACACCGCCGTTAATAACAGCGGCGGTAGAAACATGAGAGAAGTCCGAGATGCTAGCATCATGTTCAACAATTGCTCCGGTATTAATGATACAGTGATCACCAATAGAAGCATTGGCATTGATTGCGGCCCGATGCATAACGATGCTGCCTAGACCGACCAAAGAATGTTTAGATACGGTAGCGTGCGGCGAAATTATTATGGGAAAAGATATAGCAATATTACTAAACTTCTTAATTATTTCTTGGCGAATCTCTGATGTTTTTATCTGCCCGACAGCCAAGAAAAAGTTATCGTAATTTCTAGCAAGATCAGAAAGTTGTTCGTCGCTGGCGATAATTTTATACCCGAGAACCGATTTCCCCACTCTATTGCTAACATCGACTATGCCGGCGATATTATATAAACCTTGGCTTTCAATGACATCAATGCAGGCTCGGCAATGGCCGCCGTCGCCAATAAGAATTAACGATTTCATTTGAGCCTCACGCTGCTGGGGATATTAACCAAGCGCTCTTCCCAGTATTGAGCATTAGTTAATGCTGTTTTTTGGCAATGGCTATACATGAGTAGCTTATGATTTAAAGTCCAGACTGGTCGTGCCATTACACCTTGCGCGTTAGCGTATTCAAGAAAAGAATCTCTTTCTTTCATATTCGAAAAAACAATTGCATTGAGCCAGTAATTAGACTCGCAGTTTGCGGGCTCTTTAAACATTTTGATACCATTTTCTCGAAAATAATCGTCATATAAAGCTGCTGTTTCTCTCTTGTTAGCTAAAATAGCCGAAAGGCTCTCCATTTGCGCACAACCGACGGCGGCATTGAGATTGGTTAGTCGATAATTATATCCTACCTCATCATGAAAGAAATTCCACGGATGCGGTTGTTTAGCAGTAGTTGATATATGTTTTGCCCTTTTGGCTAATTGTTCATCGTTAGTTAACAGCATTCCGCCACCGCCGGTGGTAATGGTTTTATTACCATTAAAACTGACAATAGCGGCCTCGCCAAAATTACCTGTGTGCACGCCTCCTCGTCGGCTACCAATTGATTCAGCGGCATCTTCGATTAATGGAATTCTGCGAGCAAGACATAACTGATGAAGCTTATCAATGTGACAGGGGTGTCCAAAAATATGCACGGGCAGACAAGCGGCAATGCGTCTTTTTGTTTTGCGGTTATAACAAAATCCGTCAGCTCCTTGCTCGGTCTCATTCTCCAGAAATTCTTCCAAATCACTTACCGCTAAGCCCAAAGTATCCAAATCGCTATCTAAAAAGATAGGAGAAGCACCGCAATAGTTAATAGCATTAATTGTGGCTACGAATGTTAGTGCCTGAGTTAGCACCTCTTCGTTCGCTTTAACCCCAGATAAGAGCAGCGCTATATGCAAGGCCAATGTCCCATTGGCCATAGCGACAGCATGCTTAACACCAGTGTAGCTGGCTACTTGGTTTTCAAACTCAGTAACATAATTTCCAACATAGGATACGAATGTGCTGTCTATGCATTCGTTGAGGTAGCGTTTTTCGTTTCCTAAAAAAACAGGAGCATGGAGTGGTATGAACTCCTCAGTCTTGTAAACCTGTCGAATAAATTTAACGATATTTTCGTTCATCTGAAATATAATTTTACTTATGGTGTTATTTTCAATCTGTATTAATTTGTTTCTAGAAACAACTATTTAGGCGCGGTGCATTACATTGGATACCTACTTCTAAATCAGTAAAATATCAATTGCAAATAAACGAATTGATGTGAAAAAGACTATACCTAATGGTGGGGAAAAGGGCATTGGCGAATTATTGGGAGAAATCATGAGTCGTTTTGTTCGGGCTAACAATGAAGTTGACGGAATTGCCGTTGGGTAGCGAGATTGGATAACCAGTAAGCAATTTCTGCCCCTTAATCAAATTGCTATTGTTAGATGTAATTTCTATAATTCTATAACTGCTGTTTTTATTTATTACATACCATTCAGATAGTTGATTTATGCGCGAATAATCCAGGGGTAAGTGCAAATTTTCCTTATGGCGGGGATAGTCAAAATAAATCTTACCTTGCCCGGGTAATTTGCTAGAGACAGAAACAATTAGAATATCGGAGTTAGGGATTCGATAGGCTCCAAGTTTGATATATTTACGCTACGGTTCAATTCTTATACCTTGAGTTTTCCATAGTGCATAAAGCAAGGTCGTGCGGGCAAAGTTCCCGTCACTATGCCGGCCTTCAATTAGGCCTGAGCTTTTTTGTTTGGCCCACATAACTTTGATTTCTTCGTCGATCCATTTTGCTGCTGCCGCTATTGGTTCTCGATTATATAAATACAAAGCGCTTTCAATGGCATCGGCTTCTCCATCAGCCGAGGAATTGTCCCAGTTGTAGACTCTGTATGCTGGGTAGAATTTCTCAGAACTTTTTGCACCGCTTGACGATAGCGGGGATTTTCATCAATAAGATAAAGAGAATAAATACCATTATAAATATAGCCCCAAGTATCTGCGAGCGATGATTTGGTGACAACGCCAGCGAGCGGATTGATTTCATCATAGAGCAAACCATCCTTGTTGGTCCCGATACCCAGTATTTTATCAATTAGCTGCTTCAGGCGGCTTTTATATTTTTGTGCACTTTCTGCATCAACATAATGAAGCGTAACATAAAGTTCGCATAAACCGGCGAATATCTCGCCACCATGATCTCGGAGTCGCAGTGAGGGCATTTGTTCAAGCCCCTGTGGACCTGTTTCTAAAAAAGGAGTAGCTATTTTCAAGGCCCAATCCAAATACTTTTTATCGCCACTAAGCTAATAAGCTCTGGGCAAAGTTAATAACAAGTCGCCGCTAATCTCAATCCCTGGCGTGGACGCATAGAGATATTTTTCAATCCCAGTGAATAAATGGCCTTTTGTTCCCAGATTATCTAAAAGTCTGAACAGATGCTCAGACCAAACAGATTTTCCTAGTAGCTCAGTAATCGGCAAAGGTCCGTCTTTTATATACTCAGCAGTGCCGAAGATTAGTTCACCGGGATTAGACTCGTTATGGAGAAAGCTTTGCTTAGAAAAGGAGTAAGTATCTGGTAAACCGTCTGGCCTGGTGGCCAGTTTTAATTCGGCATCGAGCATGGTTTTAACTAAGCTTTGATCTTTGCTGTTTCCTGTTAGATAGGCATTCCAAACAAGATAGGGATAATTATCAGCGGCAGCATCATAGCTGTCCGATAGATTGCGAGGAATAAGCGAGCTTTTCATCTCGCGTTTTGCCTGCCATGCTTCAGCATAGTTATAGGTACGAATAAAAGCTTCTTGGGCTTGTTAGGCATTTGTTCGAGCAAAAGCCAAGGCACGTTTGTTTTTAGTTGTTGTTTGGTAATTTAGTGAGTTGGATATAATTACCAACAAGATGATGACTATAGCTGCGGTGATAAGGAAAATAAATTAGCTTTTGATCATCATCTCAGGTTGGGTTGTGAACTAGCGGTAAGGGTGGAATTAAATCATTATTAATTAAGCTATATGTGTTTATTTCTCCCGGGTAGGAAGCAATGGTTTTTCCTGATTGATCTGGCCAAGGTAGCTGCTGTTTAGTTATTTTAAAAAGCATACTAAGTTGTTCTTTTGTCGGCGCGGTCATTTCTTTTGTCGGCCGTAATACAAATAAGTTTCTTTTAAACCAATGCAAAGAAGAAAGCATTCTGACACTTAATGTTGTATAAAAGTCCACTATCCAGCCATTTGCTGCAAATTGTTCTAACCATAGCTGTGGTTCCAATAGTGTAATATGCCCAATACCTGGTTGATTAGGTTGCTCAGCTGAAAATAAGATAGCTCGACGGGTAACTGAACAAAGTAGGCTGACTATGCGATTCCCTGATTCGCGAGGTAAATGTCCAAGTACTTCGGTGCAAATTGATAAATCAGTATCTTCTGTGATACTGGGAATATCTTTGGCTAAATCGCAGCTACTGTAGCTTTCTTGGCTAATATAATGTAGAGCAGACCACGCTGAGCCATCAATGCCGTGAACTTTAGCGCCTATTGAGTGAAAAACTTTTAGATATGCTCCTAAGCCACAGCCGATATCTATTACATTAGCGGGATTAATTAATGATTGTAGCTGGGAAAATGGCGGCCAATCGAATTTTAGCCAGGCACTGTGTAGTTCGGGAGAAAATATTGCTTCCTGTTGATCAATTTTGGGATTATTGCTTGTTAGAGAAGCGAAATTAAGAGCTGACCATACTCCATCTTGAGAAATTAAGCTGTGTTTGATTCTTTGGTAAAGTAAGAAATCAGCCTGCTGATCAGAACGCAAATGTTGATATCGAAGTTTAATCATCGGTAGCGGGCAATGAACTGTTGGGAGGAAATGAGCATCATCGGCTTTTGCTAGATAAGATTTTGCTAGATTCTTGATTGAATATCGCTCTCCTTTTTCAAATTTCTTTGCCAGACCCATCCACTGATAAGCATAATCGGTTTTCCAGAAGTTAGTATTGAGTAATGAACGACATAATAATCCGCCAAATATTTTATGTCGTAGTTGTTTTTGTGAACGTGCTGGCAAATGGGCTAGATACGCATGGGCGCAGTTAAAGCACGGGAGCAGATTGTCATTTTTATCAACAACATGATGAGCCCCATGTGCAATGCGATGATCAGTTTCTAACTTAGTGGCGGCCGGAATAACAATTTTATAATATTGTGCAATTTCTTCTTTCAGGCATTCGCGCCAATCTTGTGGGCGAAATTTTGTTTCTGAGGAGCTCTCTCCTGGGATGAATGTTTTCCAAGGAATTAGTCCGATGTGCCCGGTTGGAATAGCAGCAACATCTTGTTCAAAAGCAGCGCGGCTATCGGCGCGAATTATTTCATCGGCGTCTAAAAATACCAATGTCGCCTCATTTAGTATGTCTCTTATTCGCCAGGCCAAATTAGACAAGATAGATATCTGATCATAGTAATTGATGGGGCGTTCCCAAAGGATGATAGGCAAGCCTTCGGCAATTAGTTTCTTTATAATTTCCGTTGTCCCGTCTGCGCTGGGATTAACAGCAATCAGCATTAAATCAACATATTCCAAATTGGCTCGGACAAAATATTCAATGATGTCAGCTTCGTTAATAACTAGTGAGATAGAGACTGTTTGAGGAAGCGAGAAATTTTGCCGCACCCTGTTTTTGCTGCTTGCCAATTTTTTTAATAAATTATTGAGCATAGTTTTTGAGTGGTTATCTGCGGTCACTAACCTACCCATGATTTGTTGACTGTGTCAAGGACTGAGCAAGGGAAGGATAATTGAGCTTATCCCTCAGAGTTGGAATTGCTTTCACTTAGGGAGTTGGCTAAGCTGTGAATGATTAAAACGCGATTTGATGGATAAAGAACTATGAATTTTCCCACCTGGATGTTGCCGGAGGAAATTAAATTATTGGAAAGTTATTTGCGGCCAGAGGATGTGATGCTGGAATATGGCTGCGGGGGCAGTACGCTTCGTTTTTCACAGCTGGTCAAAAAATATTACAGTGTTGAGCATGATCAAGAATGGTTTGCTAAGGTGAGTTCGGAAATCGTCGCAACTAGTAATATCGTGCTACATCACGTGTCTGTTCTTCCGGAAGTAGGGAAAGAGTTCGATGATTACATTTCTTTCCCTAAACAGTTAAAAATTCATTTCAATAAAGTATTAATTGACGGACGTGCGCGTTCTCATTGTGCTAAATTTATTAAACAGTATTTAGCCGATGACGCTCTTATTTTTATTCATGATTTCTTTCCGCGCAGTTCATATTGGTGGGTTTTGGAGAAGGATTATCAGTTGATTGATTCTTCTGTAACACCAGCCTTGAATTATCTGGTGAAAAGTAAGCAACCGGTTGATGCTTTGACGCTAGCTGTGCTTAAGCCACGTTTTACCTAATAGTAATCTGAATAACGCGAATCGTCGCAGTTTAGTGTTGTGATAGCCGATCTTTTAACTGTGCAATACGCGCATCAGTGCCTTCTGCTGAGCGCAGGCAGCCTTCAATGATTTCGGTAAGGAAGTGGCTTTCTTGGCCTTGTACTATCTGTTTGGCTAATTTTACGGAATTGAAGAAACGTCGTTCCAGCGTAATTAATTCGCGGCTGGTGTATTTCCCTTGTTGTGGGAGCACACGTTTTGCTTCGGCTAATTTGTTTAAATTGTAAAGAACGATCGATTTGAAAGTTGTTATTCTGTTAACCGAATCGAACATGGCTGTGGTGTAAGCTGGTGCATGTTGTGCAGTTTCGATTACTTCGCGGACTGTTTTTTCCGTATAAGGCGAAATTAAAAATCCCTGTGTGCCGGCTTCCAATAAATCTAGAATCAGATTTATCTCTGGTGTTTCCGAGAGACCGACAAAGGAGCAAGATTCTTCAAAAGAGCGCATATTTTTTACAAATTCTTTGCCTGTGATATCCGAACGCAGGATATCAAAAATTACTAGATCAAAGCGTTGTTCCATCACGCGTTTTAATGCTTGAGCATAATTTGGTCGGATAGTAACGTTATTTAAGCCAATATTGGTAATCACTTCACGGATATGCTCAGCCACGGGCATATTTTCGGAAACGATCATTACTCTAGAATTGGTTGCGAACATAAGTGCCCCCCTGAATGCTTAAAAATAGCCACGAGACTATTATCGGAATCATAATGGATCGCCTTTAGGATAATTTTACTGATGTTTATTGCCTTAAATTAGGGATTTTGTTATTTGGTACCTTCCGAGGTTTTAGTATGGGGAGCTTGGCTACCTAATAGTTTTAGAAAATGGGAGCATATTTCGAATGAGACCAGATACCGATGATGGAACCGAAGTTTTGGTTGGGAAGCAGGTGCTTATGCTTATCCAGTGTCCGGAGTGTGGGCAATCCTTATCTACAACAAGGCCATGTGGTTGCGGACCGAAGCGGGAAGACGCATGGTTTTGGCTCTTCGAAGGTCCTGACGATGGGGGACTATGATTAGGTTATTTTTTGGGGCTTTTTAGCCAGGCATCAGCGATTGAACGCAAAAGGGACTATGATTAGGTTATTTTTTGGGGCTTTTTAGCCCCTTTTTATATTCTTTTGAATATATAAGCGGTAAAATACTAGGTAATGTTAAGAAAAATAATTATTACCTAATATCATTAGGTGTTTAGCCTGCCATTCAGGCCCATACGATACTTATCCCCAACCTAAAGATAGAAATACTTCCTTGAAAGGAGATACTATATATCGTAGCTTATCCAGCTGATGCCACAATATATAGGGCTTAAACGAGATTAGCAGGAGTGCGGAAATGAAAATAAATCGGATTTTTACACAAGAAGGAAAGGATTGCTTCGATGGAATCAAATTTAAGCTGGTTGATTCCCACATCAAGAATCCTGACGGCAAAATGGTGTTTGAGCAGCATGACATTGAGATTCCTGAAAGTTGGTCTCAAGTTGCCGGCGATATTTTAGCGCAGAAATATTTTCGTCGCTCCGGACTGCCGGAAGAGCTGGTTGATGTGGAAGAGCGAGATGTTCCGAAGTGGCTAAGACGCAAGGAAGCAATAGCTAAAGAGAAGAAGCATCACTCCGGCGGAGAAAAGTCATCTAAGCAAGTTTTCCGTCGCCTCGCGGGTGCTTGGACTTACTGGGGCTTTAAAGGCGGATACTTTGACAGCGAAAAAGATGCTCGCGCTTTTCACGATGAACTCTGCTACATGCTCGCTACACAAAAAGCTGCTCCAAATTCTCCGCAATGGTTTAACACTGGATTGCACTGGGCATACGGAATCACCGGCCCGGCACAGGGGCATTTCTATGTTGATGCAAAAACCAACGAAGTCACCAAATCCAGTTCTGCTTACGAAAGGCCACAGCCGCACGCTTGCTTTATCCAAAGCGTTACCGATGACTTGGTAAACGAGGGTGGCATCATGGACCTTTGGGTGCGTGAAGCTCGCCTATTTAAATACGGTAGCGGCACAGGCACTAACTTTTCAAATCTCCGCGGTAACGGAGAAAAGCTCTCCGGAGGTGGTTGCTCTTCGGGGTTAATGAGCTTTCTAAAAATCGGCGACCGCGCAGCGGGCGCTATCAAATCCGGCGGAACAACTCGCCGCGCCGCCAAGATGGTGATTGTCGATATTGATCACCCGGACATCGAAGAGTTTATTGATTGGAAAGTCATCGAAGAACAAAAAGTCGCAGCACTTGTTGCCGGCTCGCAGTCAGTAAACAAACATCTGAATAAGATTGTTAAAGCTTGCGCTCCTTATGATGGCAAAGACTGTTATTCGCCGGCAAAGAACGAGCAGCTAAAAGCGGCAATTGTTGCAGCTAAGCAAGCTTTTGTCCCTGAGAACCTAATAAAACGCACAGTTGATTTTGCTGAGCAGGGCTATCGTGAGCTGGAAATAGCCACATTTTCCACAGACTGGGATTCGGATAGCTATGTTACAGTTAGCGGTCAGAACTCCAATAACTCGGTGCGTATTTCTCAGGCTTTCTTGGAAGCAGTGGAGAAAAATGCTGATTGGCAGCTGACCAGTCGCACTGATGGCAGCCCGGTAAAAACACTGCCGGCGCGCGAACTTTGGGACAAAGTGGCTAATGCCGCTTGGCTCTGTGCTGATCCGGGCGTGCAATACGACACCACAATTAACGATTGGCACACTTGCCCGACATCGGGAAGAATTCGTGGTTCTAATCCTTGTTCAGAATATATGTTCCTCGATGATACGGCTTGCAACTTAGCTTCACTAAACCTGCTGCAGTTCATGAACGCTGACGGCTCTTTTGCTGAAGATGCTTTTGAACACGCGGTTCGTTTATGGACTGTTGTTTTAGAAATTAGCGTTTACATGGCGCAATTCCCCAGCGTGAGCATAGCGCGTCGCTCATTTGATTTTCGCACCTTGGGTTTAGGTTATGCCAATGTCGGCGGATTACTGATGGCTAAAGGGTTATCTTATGACAGTGCCGAGGGGCGTAGCTTAATTGCGGCTATTACTTCTTTGATGACGGCTGCGTCTTATAAGACTTCGGCAGAGATGGCAAAAGAGTTAGGCGCTTTTCCTTGTTACAAAGAAAATAAAACAGCCATGCTCAGAGTGCTTCGCAATCACCGCTGTGCGGCCTTTTCTGATTGCGACTCTTTTGAAAATCTTTCTGTGTTGCCGGTTTGCTTAGATGATCAAAATTGCCCACAGATAAGTATTGTTAAGCGTTCACAAGCGCGTTGGGATGAGGCGCTAAAAATTGGCGAGCAATCGGGTTTTCGCAATGCTCAAGTTAGTTGCATTGCTCCAACCGGAACTATTGGCCTGCTTATGGACTGCGACACTACGGGCATTGAGCCGGATTTTGCCTTGGTTAAGTTCAAAAAACTTGCCGGTGGCGGATATTTCAAAATGATTAATCAGCAAGTGCCGGTGGCGCTAAAGTTACTTGGTTATAGCGAGAGTGAAATCAATGACATTTGTGCTTATGCGGTAGGGCATGGACATCTTAACGAGGCCCCGGCCATTAATGCTAAAACGCTTAAAGCCAAAGGCTTTAGCGCTAAGGCATTGGCCAACCTAGAAGCGGCTTTGCCTTCGGCTTTTGATATTCGCTATGTGTTTAACCAGTATGTGATTGGACGAGGTTTAGTAATAGCTGATTTGGGGGTTAAGGAAGCGGACTTGGATAACCCGGCATTTTCTTTGCTCAAGCATCTCGGCTTTAGTGATAGCGAAGTGGAGCAGGCAAATACATATTGCACTGGAACCATGATGCTCGAAGGATCCCCTCATTTGAAAGATGAGCACTTGGCAGTATTTGATTGTGCTAATCCTTGCGGCAAAAACGGTAAGCGCTACTTGGCGCCATTTAGCCATTTAACAATGATGGCTGCAGCTCAACCTTTTATTTCCGGTGCTATTTCTAAGACTATTAATTTCCCTTACCATGCGACGATCGCTGAAGTGCAAGACGCGTATGTGCAAGCTTGGCGCCTTGGTTTGAAGTCTGTAGCGCTATATCGTGACGGCTCGAAACTATCTCAGCCGCTCATGGCCAGCATGGTAGATAGCTCGGGTTTAATCGACGAGACGGCGGGTAAAGTGATTGCTCCGAAAGTCATTGAGCGCATAGTTGAGAAGTATATTTCTAAGCGCAGAAAACTTCCCACACGTCGCAAGGGCTATACGCAAAAAGCCATGGTTGGAGGGCATAAGATTTACCTGCGCACAGGTGAATATGAAGATGGCTCCCTGGGTGAAATCTTTATTGATATGCACCGCGAGGGCGCGGCTTTTAGAAGTATGATGAATAACTTTGCTATCGCAGTGTCCATCGGGCTGCAATACGGTGTGCCTTTGGAAGAATATGCCGATGCCTTCCTCTTTACCCGCTTCGAGCCAAGCGGCATGGTCGACGGTAACGAAATGATTAAAATGGCTACCTCTGTTACCGACTATGTATTTAGAGAGTTAGCAATTTCTTATCTTGGCCGCCATGAGCTTGCGCAAGTGGTGCCCGAGGACTTGGTAACTACTGCTGTCGGCCGTAATCATGATAGCGCTAACACCGAAGGGGAGCAGCCAGCAGAAGAGCGTGCCAGTAACGGCTATGTTCGTAAAAACCTTTATCTCTTGCTCGGTAACCACGGGGCTGTTGAACAGCACGAATCAGTAGCTGCGCCAACGGTTACTGTTGTTGGGGGATCTTCGCAGCGTGATAAAATTGCTGAGGCGAGGGTCAAAGGCTATGAAGGTGATGCTTGCACTAGTTGTGGAAACTTCACACTGGTGAGAAACGGAACGTGCTTAAAGTGCCTTAACTGCGGCAGCACTTCCGGTTGCTCCTGAAGCCGCATAGGCGTTAGCTATAGTTTTTGCTGAGATGCCGCTATCTGTTTGTAGGATAGCGGTGTGTTAAGCAAAAACCGTTGGTCAAAGAATATGCCTCATTGTAAGCTGGAAACGTTGCGGCGGTTAATTCTGGAGTTAAGGGAGCAGCCCCCTAGAAAAGGCTTTCATGTCGAATCTTATTGAAAAGTTCAAAATTACCTTCGAGCTTCATGCCATCGCTTGCGATATGTTTGTTGCCAAATTAAGAAAGAAATATCCCGGAATAGACGAAGAGAGTGCTTCGCAAGAGCTAAAGAAATGGCTGACGGATCGACCGGGCGCGCCTTTGGGCGATGGGGTGGGAACGCCTGTAGATTTGAAAAGATTTAAATTATGAATAGCTTATTACAAGATAGCGCTCGAGCAATAATCAATCTTCTTGACGAACGGACAGTTCGCTATGCGCGAGTAGGGGGCTTTGCTGTTTCTATGCGGACAGTAGAGCGGATGACTAAGGATATAGATTTTGCTGTGGCTATCGATAATGATGATCAAGCAGAAAGTTTAATCAAAGAACTGCTCGGTATAGGTTATGAAATAGATACAGTACTGGAGAACACCAAAGCCAAACGCTTAGCTACCATGCGTCTGAAAGCAGTAAACAGTGGTGTGATTATTGATTTTATTTTTGCGTCTTGCGGCATAGAAAATGAAGTAGTCCAAAAGGCCACAGAGGAGGAAGTGTTTCCTGGATTGTTGGTAAAAGTTGCAACCATAGCATGTCTTATCGCGATGAAGTTGGTTTCAGCAAATGATTCTACTCGAATTCAAGATATCATAGACTTACGAAATCTAAAGCAAGAGGCGACGGAAATAGATCTTGCGGAAGTTAAAAAGTTAGTCGCGCTTATTACGTCCAGAGGCTTTAACCAAGACAAAGACTTGCAGCAGATTTTCTCTAAAATCTGATCATGCTGAGAGTTAGGCTAATAATAGTAGCTTGGAATAAGATGGTTAAAAATTTATAATCCTATAGCAATAAAAAAGGCGGGGAAGTCCCCGCCTTTAAATTTCGCTGGTATGGTCAACTATTACATAGAAGAAGAAGTATTATATTGTTGAGCTAGTTTAGCCTGGCGCGCGGAGCGGATGTCACGCTTTTTATCCATTTTGCGGGACATGGTCATTTTGACTCTTTCTGCGGCTTTGGTTATGGCCATTGCAAAACGCTTTTCGTGGTCATTAACTATGATATGGCCTGATGATTTAAAATTGATTGTTAAGCGGCATAATCGGGAGCGTCCATCTTGTGCCCCTTTTAAGTCTGTTAAAAAAACGTCTACATCCCGAATTTTGTTCTTGAAGGCATGTAAAGCAAAATTTAATCTCCTCTCGGCTACAAATTTAACACGATCTGTAATTTTCAAATTATTCGACCAAATGTTTATTTTCATAGTTTCCTTCACCTATCTCTAAGTTGTAAATTATTCACAGACTATAGTTCATTATAACAGAGTTATGACGATAGTCTGGATTGATTTATTTAGCGGGAGAAAAATTTATGCTCAATTAAAAATGAGCTAGAACGGTCATTTTATTTTTTTAGAATACAGTAACTTAGCTTCGCGAGAAATAATCGCAGTAAGGGAAGAGCGTGCCCCTACTATTTTAAAAGACTCGGGAGTAGTTAAAATCTGTTTTGTCTCTTCGGCTAACGAATCGAGATTAATTTTATTTGTGCTGCAGATTCCGTAACTACCAACAAAGCTTTCTTCTCCGCTGATACGAAAGAGGTCGCTTCCGGCAATAATTGATTGTTTGTTTTGTGCTGCGGCGAGTAGCAGCTTATCATGCCAGAAAAATGGTCTCATCGTCGTGTCGGCAAAAATCGTATCTTTACAAGCTCCGTCAGCAAATAACTTGTTAAGTAATTGTGCGCGAGCGCCTGTCCATTTGCCTAAGCCCCAATTAAGAGCAGGAATGGCTCCTTGAGTGCTTATTTGAGCTATTGCTTCTGTTAAGCTCAAGCCATCAGGGATGGCGCAATCTTGCATTAAAGCCAACACTTCGAGTTTTTCTTTAGTGGCAATTTGTCGGCCGGGAAAGATCACTAGTTGCTTATTAGCAGAGGTTTTAATCAGAGCATGCGCACTGTTAGCAATGCTGATTGTTATCTCCTTACCAAAAAGATTTTCTCCCGCGCACAAACTTTTAAAATAATGGCAATCGCTGGTTTCGGTAAGAATAAAGCCGGACAAATACTCATCGTCCTTTAATCCCTGCTTTGTTGCCAGCTGCTGGAAGTTGTAAAATGCCGAACTGAGCAGCCGAGCAAAGTCATAGCAAGGATAAAAATGGACATGCGTATCAAGCAGCAGTTTCATAAGCGGCTTTTTTACTTTCCTTTCTTGCTTTTAAATACTCAATCACCGCCGGCATGACAGAAAGTATGATAATAGCAATGATGACTAAAGTGAAGTTTCTCTTAACTACTGGAATTTCGCCAAAGAAATAACCGGCGTAAATGAATAATGACGTCCAAAGGAAGCCACCGGTAACATTATAAATAAAAAAGTTACGATATTTCATGCCACCAACGCCAGCGAGAAAAGGAGCGAAGGTGCGCACGATGGGTACAAAGCGGGCAATGATAATAGTTTTGCCGCCGTACTTGTCGTAAAACTTTTGTGTCTTTTCCAAATATTGCTTTTTAAAGAAGCGAGAGGTGAAGTGATTTGGATCAAAGGCCCGTTCGCCGAGATAAGCGCCGATATGGTAATTTACCGCATCGCCAATTACGGCAGCGATGAAAAGAGCTAAAAACATAAAATGAGGGTTCATCGAGCCGGTAGAGGCGATTGCGCCGGCGGCAAAAAGCATAGAGTCACCGGGTAGTATGGGCAACACGACAAGACCAGTTTCGCAAAAGACAATGAGAAACAATATTATATAAGTCAGTGCACCGTAAGCAGCGGTAATTTCCGCTAAGTGCTTATCAATGCGCATGATAAAATCGAATAAAGCTAAAATGTAGTCCATGGAAAATACCCTTTAATTGCTTGTCTTTAAATTTGCGGGGCTAGCGTTACCTTCTAGTGGCCAATAAGTCGAGCCATTTAAGTAACTGACTGTATAAACACAATAAAACTAACATTTGCTTTAAGTATTTTTAAGCCACGGAACTCTTTTGAGAATTTCCTTAAGGATAATACATTGCCTTTTAGATAGAAGATTAGTATTAAAGCACCGGCCCCCTGCAAGGGTAAAGGTTTTTAAGTGTGGTTGAGCTGAATTATCGGCTCCTGTTTGAGTAGAAAACGCGGACAAAGAGGTCTACAAATGGATAGACTTGCTGTGATTGCGGTTGTCCAATGGGTTCTAGGACACCCAGTTAAGCAGGTGATAAAATCTGTAATGACTATCGCCTGTATGGATGAGCGGATCGGATTAGTCAATGGCTATAAGGTTCAGAATGCCGGGCCGAGGCTAGATGATTCGCGGAGAAGCTTGCTCGCCTTTCTTCGGCTAAAGCTAAAGGAGGATGGGCCTGTGGTAGTACTATGGCTGACGCACGGCGGAGGGTGTGGCTGCTCGAAGATTGAGTGCGAAGACCAGCGCCGGCCTCTTGGTAGTTCGTATCTTGAGGGCCATACGCACAAGAGGCGCGTAGAGGAAATCAGGAAATTGTTGCAAGTTGCGGAAGTCGCAAAGGGAATTTCTGAGGGGAAAATTTGTTTCATGTCTGGCCACTGCGGGATGAACCCGAGTGGAGCAGTAATGCAAGATGTTTCGATTCACGCTAGCGGTACGAATTTGTTATTAAAAGAGGCGGGGTTACCAACCCACGCTTTTAACGACAACGTTGTCGTCAATGTTCCAAATCTAGTAAAACCGGAGGAAGTTCTATCGGTTTCTACTAATTTGCCGTGAGGTGGCCAACTGCAGGGGGCTACCATTTCTTTATTTTTATCATGAATTTTCGAGAAAAAGTGGGCGAGGACTTCCACCCAAAAATCAACCTAGATTTTAGTTTGCAAAACTGACTAGAGGCAATGTCAGTCGCCGCTTAGATTTGCAAAACTTTTTAAGAAAAGCGAGCAGACCCTCTTGCTGAGGACTTTCTCTTACCGTCACTCTGATTTCCAGTTGGCCATCAGGATCAATGTAAGAGGTAAGCTTCTCCAAAAAGCACTTCCGCATGTTTTCATTCCAGCCTTGTGGCGTCTGGACCAAAAATTGCGGTGCCAGCGCATCACTTTTATCAAGTCCGGTCATTCGTCGAATGGCATACTGGCGCACATTATCGCATCACATCCCAAATGACTTTCCCTCACAAAGGCTTTCGAAGAGGGCATCAAGCTGCTCAGTCCGGCAAATTTTTAAAGGCGCCAGCCTTCGAGCTGTCCCCGGAATAGGATAACAGTGCTCCTCTCCAAGGTTTACATAATATGCGCCTAGGCGAGTGACATAAACCCGACTATCTCTACTATTCAGCGTTCCCGACATTTATTTTCTCCTTTCGACTGACTGTAAAGTGCAGCGCTCAAGCATTACTACGCCTGAGCGTTGCACTTCTCTCAAAAAGAGAAAACTCAAAAACCTTTATCGTCCTCACCCGGAAATCTGTTTAACTATAGTAGAATCTAGGTTTGAAAATACCTGCTCAGAGTAATAGCATGGATAAATTTCTTCAATAGATGGGGAGATTTTCATCTGGCTGCTAAACGATGATAGCAAACTCAGCGAAGTTGATTTTTGTGTGTTTGCGAGAGTTGACCAATGGGCATACACGACAAATAGCGAAGTGTTTGCTGTAATTTGTCCTAATGGCTACTGGACGATTCTGGCAGCGAACGAGAAGCGTCCGAGCGACAATCATTTGATGGGCAGAATTCTCTACATTATGTTTAACGTGGATTGCCCGGAAAAAGAGGTTCCTTTGTTTCACGAGGCTTGCGAGTATCTCAAGGGATTTGGCTCGGAAGCTGAGAAAGTTCTCAAGGCTAAATTCATTGGTAAGCTGCAACACGACAAAGTCTTGTGGTTGCTCCCCGGTGCTTTGTTGCGTGCGCATTCGCCGCGCCATTGGTCGGAAGGTGTGACAGCAAACAAGCTGATCTGGGCAAAGGCGGGTGGATACGTTGCGTCTGTTTTCCCGGAAGGAAGGGGCAACAATTGGGTTTGTTGCCTGATCTAGTAAGTCGGATAGCGGTGGTTTTCAAGAAGGTTAGTATTTTCTTGATGCCGCCGCTTCATTATAACTTTGCAATGTGTCCAATTTAAGTCCACACAACAGTAGTAAAAAACTATATAAATGAGATCTTAGCTCATTTCTTCACCGATTATTGTGTTTGTATAGCTAACTGCCCAAATATTCACGACAAATTCTAGCCGTGCGGCCTTATTTACAGCTTAAGTATTTTATCAGCAAGTTCGGTTTATAAGTACCCCTCATAATTTCAAAGCCTTACTTGATCATGCACAAACCACAATATTTGGTGGTTGACACTTTTGAAAACCACTAGATATTGTTGTCTGAAGAATTTTGAATATTGATAGCTGATTATAATCATTCTTTGGAGGATGTGCGGTATGGCAAGTGCATTTGTTGGCGATAATTTTGGTTTTGATGGTTTTAAGAAAAGAAACGGCGTCGTCGTTCCCTTTAACGCAGATAAAATTGAGCACGCTATCGCAAAAGCTTTTGAAAGCGTAGCCAGGAAAGAAAATCAATCATTTGATGAACATGCTTCTGAATCAATCACAGAGCATGTTATGCAAGAGCTCAATAATAAACAAAGTGATTATTACGTTCATGCTGATGAACAGGGTCGTCGCGTTCCCGAAATCGAACATGTTCAAGATTTGGTGGAAGTGGTTTTAGCCGAAGATGGAAAATCTCGAGAGGTTGCCGCCTACAAACGCTACCGCAAGCAACGCGAACTGGCCCGCCAGAAAATCAAGGTTCGTGAAGACAAAGGCAATGGCAAAAAGATGGATATTACAGATACCAGTCTTTTACTCGTGGAGTCAGTATCCAAAAATATCACACGTCCCTGGGATAGGCAGAGAATAGTAGAGCAGCTACTTACTGAAACCAAATTGCCCGTTGAAGTGGCTCATGCTGTGGCCAAAGCCGTAGAAAATCAGATTATCATGGGTGATTTTGACACGGTAAGCACCACGCTTATTCGTGAGTTAGCTAATAACGAGCTGGCCGAGATGGGCTATCGCGAGCAGTTGCGCGATTTATCTTTGTATGCCGTGAATAAAAGCTTTGTAGAAGAGTTAATGTTTTCTAAATCCACCGAAAACAGTAATATCGTTTCCAACAATCCCGAAGCCGTGAATTTAGGGCTCGCTGAGTTAATCCTAAAACAATGGGCACTGGATACTATTTTCTCAGCTGACGTAAAGAGAGCTCATGATACAGGAAGTATTCACCTGCACGACTTAGGCTATCCGCATCGTGTTTACTGTTCGTCGCATTCAGTAGAGTATGTAAAAAAATACGGGCTAAAAAATTTAGTTAACCTCAACACCGAATCTAAACCCGCCCGCAGCGCGTCTGTGCTAACGGGGCACCTCAATACTTTTCTTGCTTCCATGCAAGCTAACTACGCCGGCGCCTTAGGCATTGCCTATATTAATGTGTTTTATGCTCCGCTTTTAGAAGGTTTGAATAAAAAGCAGTATAAGCAAGTTGCTCAGGAGTTGATATTTAACGGCTCGCAAAACGCATTTTCACGGGGTGGACAAACGTTATTCCTCGATTTTAATATCCACACGGGCATACCTAGTTACTTAAAGAAAGTGCCGGCGGTAGGTGGAGGAGGAGTCTACATGCTCCGACTTGCTGATGGCCGTAAAGTTTCGCTAGTAGAAGAACTAAGAGAAGACCAAGATGCTAACGGCAACCCTCTCATGGATCTTTACTATATAGATGACTCCGGCAATAAACAGCTTAAGCTTCGTGAATTAGCCGATAAGCAACACGGTATGATTTATGATGCTCAGGTGGAAGAAGAGCTAAGAAACCGTGGCGAGAAGATTGTTACTTACGGTGATTATGAGGCTGAGGCGCGCCTTTTTGCTTCGGCGCTTTTGGAGGTGTTTGCTGACGGGGATAGGCATGGTCGTGTTTTTGAATTTCCTAAATGCGATTTCCATGTGAGCGAGGAAACTTTTACCGATCATGAGCAGTATAAGATATTCCTTGAAGCATGTGATGTGGCGAGCAAGAACGGTTCGACTTATTTTATTTTCGACCGCGATGCCGTTACCTTATCGGCTTGCTGCCGCCTGCGCACAACGATCAATGATAACCGCATGCTTGCTCATCCGGAATCCATGCGTTTTTGCGGCTTTCAGAATGTGACTATTAATATCCCACAATCGGCCTATCGCGCCGCTCGCAATGGTAAGCGCAATCTTGATGGCGTCTGGGAAGAAGTAGAGAAAATGATCGAGCTGGCAGTTAAGGCACATTTGGAAAAGAAAGTTAAGGCTGCTGAGATGATGAGCGGCCCCGGTCGGCCGCTACACCAAATCGGTCGCCCTGCTTGCGATGGTCGCCCTTATGTCGAGCTGGATAAATGCACCTATATTATTGGTTTAATTGGCGTAAACGATGCCATTCGTTTCTTAACGGGTAAGCACTTTCACGAAGATGAGCAGTCAATGGATATGGCACTGCGCTTAGTGGCAAAAATGTATATGAAAGTGAAAGAGCTAAGCAAGCTGCACAATCTCAAATTCAGCTTAGAAGAAAGTCCGGCAGAAAGCGCAGCTCGTCGTATGGCGCGCACGGATTTAATTTATTTTGCGGAAGAGGCGAGAGATATTGTGCGCGGGGATAGCGAAGATGTGGCCTATTATACTAATTCTGTGCATCTTATTCCGGAGGCGCAGGTTTCGTTGGTTGAACGTATTCGTGAGCAAAGCAAATTTCACAGCATGATTGAATCAGGTGCTATCATTCACGCTTTTATCGGCGAAGAGCGTCCATCAGCGGGTGCGATTGCTAGCTTAATCAGCAATACTTTTCATTATTCGCAATCAGCACAGCTTACTATTTCGCCGGAGTTTACCCACTGCTTTGATTGCTTCCAGACAAGCCGCGGGCTAATGGATAATTGTCAGCACTGTAATTCTGATAATGTGGTCGGAGAAACTCGCGTAGTCGGTTATTTTAGTAAAGTACAGAACTGGAACAGATCTAAGCGCTACGGTGAGCTCGTAGACAGGCATCGCGGTATTTACACTGTGGAAGGGGCTGCCCGCGGTGACATTAATGAGCACATTGTGACCGCCAGAAGTATTGTAGATTCTATTGTTGTAGAGATTGATGGAGGAAAATATGGGGAAGACTTATCGGATCAGTGTTTACGGGAAGAAGGGTTGCGACAAATGCAAAGTGCTTAACGAGCGCCTTGATGGTTTGTTAAGTAACGAGCAGTGGCAAGATTTTGAGAAAAGCTATCGCGATGTAGAAACGGAAGATGGCTTGGTGTCCTTTGTTAAGGCTGAGGCGCTTAACCCGCAGCGTATTCCATCGTTTTTTATAGAGAAGGTAAATAATCGCGGCGAGTATGAGCCGATTATCAACCCCGATATACAAACAAGCGATAGCTTAAGCCGTCCTTGGCGCTACATTGGGTTAGAGACAGACTATTCGGAAAAGGGCAGGGGAATTATCACTCCGCAGATGATAACTGATGTGCTTGGTAAGGCCAAAGGGCTATGAACTTAGGCGGTTCTCCGGCTTATGCTTATCTTAAGCAACCGTCGATGGTCGATTACCCGGGCTATTTAGCCATGGTGTTTTTCACTAGCGGTTGTAATTTCGGCTGCCGTTTTTGCCATAACGCCGAGCTGCTAGGCGAACAACAAGAAGGCATTCCGTGGGCGCAATTAGATAAAGCTTGCCAAGACTTTCGCTCTAATTGGGTGGAAGGTGCAGTGATTAGCGGTGGCGAACCGACTGTGCACCCGAATTTACCGGAGTTGATTCGCTTTATAAAAAGCTATGGGTTTAAAATAAAGCTCGATACCAATGGCTCTAATCCGCGTATGTTAAAAGAGGTGCTGGAGTTAGTCGATTATGTGGCCATGGATATCAAATGCTCACTGGAAAGCTATGAAGGGCTGACCGGTTACAACAACATCGGTGCTGTGGCTGAAAGTATAAAAATCATCAAAACCTCAAGGGTCGATTACGAGTTTCGCACCACGGTTTTAGAGAAGTTTCATACTGATGCGGAAATTCAACGTATCAAAAATCTCGTTACCGGTAGTAAGCGCTATGTTATTCAGCCCTTTTTACCGCGGGAGAATTTGCCTGACGCGCGTCTGCGAACACAAAGCCGAACCTCAGCAGAGAGGCTTAAAGAAATTGCTCAGCAGCTTCAAGATAGCGTGAGTGAACTGGAAATTAGATAATCGTAAAAAACAAAAAAGAGAGACTTTTGATCGCCTCTCCCCGGCATCTGACCTTAATTAAAATTCAATTGATTAAATTGCTGCCTCTAGCGGCGAGTGGTGTAAATTTTTGCGCTGATACCAACACGTCCAGCAACAAAGTCTTAAACAACAGATTCGCCTGCTCCTCGGTTTTATCGTCATAAATGATAATGACGTAGCCATCGCCTCCGCAACGTGAGCATGTTCCACCATTCCTATCCGAACCGTTTCCCTCGCAGCGGGGACATTCATCGAATCGGTAACCCATGGCAATCTCCTTTCTAGGTGCAGATCCTTATAGGCAATAAACAAGCGCCAAAGTCCATTCCTACCTGGTGAAAAGTTAAGCCCTCAGAAAATCAGTGATTTAAAGCTAGAAATTAAAAAGGGTGCAATTTGCACCCAAAAAACACCATCCCTATTTAAAAATCAAAAATGCCCTGGTTGCTAGTAGCTCAGGTTTTGCGTTGGCGCATGTTCTGAGCTGGTAGTCAGCAGGGGGGGCAGCAGGTAAAAACTTCGAATTGTAATCTGCCGGAACCTCTCCCGATGCATCGCAGGGAAGGCAATGCCTATTTCTTCTAACATCATACCCACTGCCTTTGCAGTGTTTACACGTTTCCTGCCTAACTTCCATGGATTTAACCCTCCTTCAAAGGTGTTAAGAGTTAGCTATCAGCAAATCTGTAAAAGTGTCAACGCATGAAGCTGATTTTAACGATAGCTTATCGAATCCGCATTGTTTTTTCTTAGCTTCTCTATAGGCCGAAACTTTGGATTTGATCTCGTTTATCCTAAAAACGGCAGTAGCCGATTTATTAAACCAAAAAAACTCAGTCTCTCTTTGGGTAGCCCTCAAAAAAATCGCGCCCACCCTTTAGTGATTTTCAAATTTTAAGGTAAGTAGGTGCGATTTTTTATTTTTTGAGGCTTTTTATCGCCTCGACTGATTTTTTTAGGTTTATCGGGCTTGGTTTTAAGTTCTTTTGGATTTCAAGCTCCAAGCGCGCTTTTAACCTCTTGAATTTATCCGTGTTATTTTCGAGGTTCGGGTCTACGAGATCCTTAATGGAGATAGTTTCGCCACCATGCGTGTTTTTATAAAGGTTATAAGTGGTCAGAGACACCCCACTAGGGAAAGTCCACCAACCAAAAATCAAGGATACTCCAGTATAAAATATGCCGGCGTGTTTATCCTCGGGTTTATGCAGCAAATACAATGAAGGGACTTTAATTAACGAAGCGATAGCCCCAATGGTTAAATGATAGGTGGTAAGGATACTATCGTAGCGCAGCATGAGGCCATCAATAAGCACGGTAGAGCCTGATCGCAATTCGCCACGACAGGATTTTAGCTGGGTGATAAAGCGGCCCCTTTGGTATTCTCTTTGTGTTTTGATAATTATCGCAGTCAACACAAGCGCAGAATACAAAGCCGGAAGCTCCCAGGGAAGGTGTCCCACATACCAGGAGAGAGTGAGTATCATGAGGACATATAATCCTACTAGGTCACTAAACATTGCCTTAAAAATTATGATTTCTTTACCTACCGCTTATTACAGATATCGATGTTTATTTAACCTGACAATGAATTAGTTTTTCGCTGGAAGTTTGTGCCCATCTAGGCATTACTTTACCGAGCAGACAATTTGTTGTAGCTAATGGAGGTTTTATGCCGTAATCAAGAAGTAGGTTAAATTAAAGATCTTAAACATTACTTTACTAGGTAAAACTATTCTAGAGTTTGGTATAAATGAAACCATGGAGGCTGAATTAAGAGCCAAACAAAAGTACATCATTACCTAAGGATATGGATTGAAAGCATTTGCGCTTTTCATATTGAAAGTTCATTTAGTCCTTGGTGTTGGTATATAAAGGAGATAGATAAACGCTATGGCAGCCAGTGAGCAAATGATAATTAACTCCCGTCCACGGGCCACAATCTTTTTTGCTACTGCTTTTAATTTTGCCTATGCTCGCAAGCGTTCATTGGTCTATCTTGCTATTCCTTGTTTTATAACCGATTTGATAAGCACTTACATTTCTTACTATCTACCTCTGGGGAATCGGGAAGTAATTTATTTAAGTATTCTAAATTCGTTACCCACGGCGTGGTTGATTGCCGCCATTATGATGTTAATGATCGATGCCGCTCGTGGCGGAAAAGCCTCGTTGAGAGGTCTTTCGCTAAGAGCAATTAGCTTTTTACCAAAAATATATTTTAGCTTTATTGCGGTTTCTGTTTTTATTGCTTTCACGCTGGCAAATCCTTTGCTCATATTTTTTGCCATATTTTTCACCTGGGCGCCGGCATTTGCTGTTGCTGATACCTACTATGCGCCGGTAGGACAGAATAAAGACGACGATGAAGTCGAGTTGTTTGAAGATGAAGAGGATGGATATTCATATCGGCAAAAACCGGCAAATCAGTCTATTTTCTTTTCGCAGGCTTGGAATGTCGGCCTCGTTCGTTCTATTAATCTAGCGGGTCTTCAGCTCTTGCCAACGTTAAGTATGACGCTACTGTTTTGGATTGTGCTGGTGTTGCCGATGAGTAGCAGTCAAATTATTTCTGGTGGTGAGCATAACCTGTTTTCCTTAGCTTTTCAGGTGGCTCTGTCCTCAGTGTTCGAATGTTTAGCTATCGGAGTTTGGGCCGCGCTATTTATCTTGTTGCTTCCTCAGGCAGCTGAACATGATTTAGGCTTATTGCCTAAAGCCAGCCTTTTTGACTTTGAGAAGGCCAATCCTTATCTTTTACGCCTGAGTACGATACTTTTAGCTATTGTCATTGCTGGCGCTAGTTCCATTTATCTGGTTTATCAGGGACGCGAGTCCAAAAATATGCCGGCGGGCACAGTGTTAAATGTTAACAAGGCCTATATAGAAAATAAAACTTTGGTTTTTCGCCTCCTAGTGACAGATACGGAGAAGAATTATCGCTGGTTGTTGGCGGATCGTTTTTTAATAGCCGTAACGGATTCTGAACACGATGTGCTGCAAATAGCCGATAATTTGCTTTTTGATGAGATAGCGATGAAGCATTTGAAATTTATTCCGCCTCAATCTTCATCCTTAGTCGTCTATGATAGTTACGGCAAAGAAGTTCCTGGAGACGCCTTATCTCCGCGTTCAGGAACGTTGGAGATAGTTGCTCGCTATCCGCTACCTGATAGGGAAACGGGTAAATTATCATATGCTTTATTTTATAAAAACCAGCTAGCTGGAATTATGCGGGGGCCGCTGCTAAGAGGAGTGCTTGAGTATGAACAATAAACCTGAGCCGGATTTTGATAGGCTCACACGGCGCACATTATTTCGAAAATCTGAAAGTGAAACTATTCCCGGAGCCGGAAGATCTGCCGCGGAGGAACCGCTTAAACATACCAAAGTGAAAGCGACGCTAAATTTTGACGGCGATGTGATGGACTATTTTAAGAAAAAAGCGAGGAAAGAAGGCCGTTCATATCAGATGCTCATTAACGATGCTCTTAGAGAGCATATTCGCGGGAATAACGTGGAACTGCTGGCAAAAATGATAGGGGAAAGAATCCTTACTGATAGTTCCTTTTACGAGCGCCTAAAAGAACAGCTAAAAATAAAAGGGGATTAAGTGTGGCGATTGCAATCTATTCCGATGGAGGCAGTGATTCCGGGCAAAGAGCCGCCGGGGCCTGCATCATTGAATCTACTGACAACCGTTGGGGAATTGTCGCGTATTTGGGAAAGGCGACAAATAACGAAGCCGAAATTACGGCTGCTCTACTAGGATTTGCTTTTGTAAAACAAATCATTGCAGACAACAAACTCGAGCAAGAAAAAATAGTTTGGACGGCAGATAGCGAGTACACATTAAAAAGTGCTACGGAATATATTTGGCGCTGGCAAAAAAACGGTTGGCTCACTGCCAATAAAGAGCCGGTAAAAAATCAAGGACTTTGGCGGAGCTATTTAAATTTAACTCAAGGGCTTAAAGTTGAGCCCAAACATGTAAGAGGGCACACTGGCCATTTGCAAAATGAAGCAAGTGACCATGCTTGCAATTGGGTTAAAAGCATAGAAATTCAAAACCTCAAGGCCGGAGCGCAGCAAATCGAAATAACCGCCAATCCTTGTTTAAGCACATGGCTTCTAATTAACGCACAACCATTTATCACTGTCGCAAGGACAGACGCTAGTGGAGAGCAAATTGCCCTGTGCCTATCAGAGCAACTAAGCATGACACCGCAATCTATTGCCCAAGACCCATATCGCTTCCTCAAAACCAAACTCGAGGCCGCTCTCAGCGAAGCCCAAACCCTCGACTACCCCCCCGCCATCACCGCCCTCACCAACCTTCTCACGCTTCTCAGAGGACCTGTTTAATGAATAATGGTGAGGGGTTAAGAGGGATTTAGAGGCGGGGTCAAATATTTAGCAAAAGATTTACGCAAATCTACGAGAACAGAATAGTATTAACGT
>JADZAE010000051.1 GCA_020852715.1 Deltaproteobacteria bacterium | reverse complement strand
CTATAGGTATTGTTTTTCCTTTCTTTTTGGGCTGGGGAGTTACGGCTTACTTTCTTCCGAATGAAAGTACTTTGGCGCATGTTTTTGCCGGAGCTACGCTCACCGCAACTAGTGTAGGCATTACTGTCCGTGTGCTTACTGATCTACAGGTGATGCAACGGATGGAATCCAAAATTATTCTGGGTGCTGCCGTGATTGACGATATCCTTGGTCTTTTAGTTTTGGCTAGTGTGAGTAGTTTAATCGCAGCGCATAATTCTCACACTACCATGGATCTTACCGGTAGTAGTAAAATATTGGGTTCTGCCGTGATATTTCTAGTTTTAGTAGTTGGTCTGGGAAGAGTCGTTATCCCCTATTTCTTTAAATATGTCAGCCACTTAATGGCGAAGGAAATGTTGCTCGCCGCGAGTTTATTGATATGTTTTGGTTTTGCCTACCTGGCAGACGTTTTTGGTTTAGCGCCAATTGTCGGTGCATTTGCCGCCGGGTTAATTTTGGAAGCAAAAGGCTATGCGCCGCTTTTAGAACGATCAAAATATGAATCAATTATCCATTTGGTTCATCCGATCACCGCTCTTCTGTTACCGATATTTTTTGTTTCTATGGGTGCCAAAGTAGATGTGAGCGTTTTTGGAAATTCGTCGATATTGGGCTTGGCTTTATGTCTGACAGCGGTGGCTATCATTGGGAAACAAGCCTGCGGATTAGGAATTATCAATAAAGGAGTGGATCGAATTGCTGTTGGCTTGGGCATGATTCCTCGTGGAGAAGTCGGTCTGATTTTTATTGGTATCGGTTCTACTATGCTGATCGACGGAGTTCCTGTTGTTGATCCGGCAACATTTGGTTCTGTGATTATAGTGGTTGTGGTGACAACAATGATTACTCCTAGTTTGGTGAAGTGGCGTTTTTCTAAACTATAACCGTCCTTGCTAAATTGTGCTAAAAACGGCAGTAGCCGTTTTATTACCCCTAAAAAAATAAAAAATCGCGCCTACCCGTTGGTGATTTTCAAATTTTAAGGTAATTGGGCGCGATTTTTTATTTTTTAGGCTTTCTATCGCCTCGACTGATTTTTTTAGGATTATGCCGTACACAAGAACTAAGTTGAACGGCGCTATACTAGGTAACATTAATTTTGTGTGCGGTATAATTTGCTTTTAATGCGAGCATAATCATAGGCCAACATGCATAAATTTAGCCCAAATATAGGTTAAATTCATAGGAATTATATTGACATAGGGTGTAGATAATTCTATTGAGCGACAGCAATTTTATGAGATTTCAGGTTTGGATTATTAGGCTAAAGCAATATAAGCCTTCACAGGGTAAAAGTTTTAATCAGATAAAGCTATTACAAAAATACTAATCAATATTATTATTGATTATTGTGGACGTTTCCTAATCGGAAACGACAAAATGTGTGAAGGCTTAGTTATTACCCCCATGATTTTGCTTCGCAAAATCCGCCCCTATGGGGATTGTGTCAACCATCCAAGCTTTTATCGTGAAGGGATACAGCAATGAAGAGAACATACCAACCAAGCAAGATTAAGAAGTTACGCACGCACGGTTTTCGTGAAAGAATGGAAACAACGAGTGGCCAAAATGTTTTAAAGCGCCGTCGCGCCAAAGGTCGTAAACGTTTGACTGTTTCTGTTCCGGTTAAGGGTCGCAAGAAGTAAGCGGTTTGGGCCGCTTTCTGTAAAGAGAGCATATCAGTGGCCAATACCAAGCAAAATTTAACTTTCAAAAAAGATCGACGTGTCAGAAAGCGTGCTGAGTTTTTGCAGATTCAAAATAGTACAAAACGGGGGTATTCTGAGCATTTTTTGCTTACTTACAAAAAAGAGCAAGAAGCTTCGGCAAAACCTAAGACAAGGTTTGGGATAACGATCTCCAAGAAAGTTGATAAGCGTGCGGTTTGTCGCAATCGTTTGCGTCGGCGCATTCGGGAATTTTTGCGAATACACCAAGAATGCATAGCGCCAGGCCTCGCTGTCGTAATTATCGCTAAACCGCAGTCAGTGGATTTAACATTTTCTGCCATAGCCAAGGAATTAAAACAGCTATTGATTAAGTTGCGTTTATGGTTGCCTAAATCCTGATAGTCCCTAGCAATGGATAAAATCTTTAAAGTGCTTAATTCCCTCTTTTTGCCTATTGATTTGCTGCATCGTTTAATAGTTAGATGCTTAGTGTTTTTGCTGAAAATTTGGCATAAATGCTCCTGTTTTTTCTTAGGCGATCGCTGCCGTTTTTATCCTACTTGCTCTTGTTATGCTCAAGAAGCGCTGCTAAAACACGGCCTGTTTTACGGAGTAGTTTTAATTATTTGGAGGCTGCTGCGCTGTCATCCGTGGGCAAGAGGAGGAGTGGAAAATGTTCCACCCGTCAATAGTTTAAGCTGGTCGGCAGCAATACCAGCAACAAGAAGAGTTAACGATGAACGATAAGAAACAAGATAGTAATAAGTTATTATTTTACTTGCTGGCATTATTACTTTGCATGTCTTACCTGCAGAGTACTTTCATCCCGTATTTTTCACCGCCTAAAAAGCAACAGTCCCCTGAGCTACAAGCGCTGCTAGCTACGCCTAGCGAGCAAGTGCAAGCATCAACTTCTTCTTTGCCGATTACGGCAGTGCCAAAGCCCGAACAGTTATCCATTAACCATGCCCCGCAAGACGAGGCGCTAGAAAAGGCGGGCGAGATAACAATCAAAACAGATAAGATGTCAGCCACACTTACGCTTATCGGTGGACGCATGCGTGATCTGTATTTGCTAGAATATCTGGAGCATGTCGATGATCCGGATAAAAAGCTCAATATGGTTGAACACGAGACCGGAGCACCGCTTCCTTTGGGGATATATTGGGGCCAAGAAAACGATGCACTGGTGAATTATCAGGTAGTAAACATAGAAAACGCTAAGGAACTTCCGGCTAGCAAGGAGCGTCGTGTTTACGCTGCCGCTAATGACAGGCCGACAAAGCTGGTACTACAAGGAAAGGCTAGCGGAGGTCAGCAAATAATTAAAAAAATCACTTTTAATCCGGGTGGTTATCTGATCGATCTGAGTTATGAAATTAGCGAAGTTTCTTCTCTTGAGCCGGTGGAAATAGAGTGGAACAAACGCGTTACCGCTCAGTCCCCTTCCCTGCTTAATCCTTATGCTGCCGGAGAATTTGTTTGGTTCGATGGAGTAAAAACAGATCGGCAATTATTCTCAGATTTTGATAAGGAGGTCCGTAAATCAGAGAATCAACAAGGTGCAAATAATCTTATTTTTGATGTGGTCAAAGATAAGCTCACTTGGATTACCATGGGCGATGTTTATTTTATGGCTACTTTGATTGCTCCCGAGCAAGCCCGTGGCCGTATTCTTCGTACTCCTGATCTCTACCGCACACGTTTAGTTCAGTCTGGTGGAAAGAGTCAGAATTATCAGCTCTACGTAGGGCCTAAAATTCTTTCGTTATTAGAGTCAGCTAATTATGCGCTCTATCGTAATATAAATATCGGAAAAACAGGCTTCATTTCTGTGCCGATGATGGGATTTTTAAGATTACTATTTAATCTCTTCGGCAATTACGGATTAGCTATTATTGGTTTTGCGATTACTGCTAAATTTTGCATGATCCCGTTAACCATGACCATGTTCAAGCAGGGCAAAGCGATGCAGTCTGTAGGGCCGGAGATTAAACGTATTCGCGAGCAGGTTAAAGATAAGGCTAAGCAGCAGCAGATGATGATGGAGCTTTATAAGAAAAAGGGTGTTAACCCGATGGGCGGATGCCTGCCGGCGCTGATACAAATGCCGATATTTATTGGACTTTATTCAGCTTTGCAGCTTAGTTTCGAGTTGCGCCATGCTCCCTTTGCTCTTTGGATTAAAGACTTATCGGTAAAAGAATCTTTCCTTATCGGTGGGGTTGGTATTCCCGTGATGGTGATAGCTTTTACGCTGACGACCATGTTGCAATTCTGGATTACGCCGATGGGCGGTGATGATCCGGAACAAAAAAAGCAAAAGCAAATTATGATGTTTGTTATGCCGATCATGTTTGGTTTTATGTTCGCCAGTTCCCCGGCCGGACTGACGCTCTATTTTTTAGCTAACAATATTATCAGTATTGTGCAGCAGAAGGCTTTTAACAGTGGTGGTTTAAAGACTGTTATTTGGACCTCAGCTTTGTCTTCTGTAGCGATATTGCTGGTGGGTTATTTACTAATAAAAATTTCTTAAGATGAAAGATGAAGCTGACAGCACGGCCACAATTTGTGCGCCAATTACGGCTGTTGGAATTGCGGCGATTGCTGTTATTCGGGTTAGCGGTTCGTTAACGCAAGAAATTATTGCTAAGCTTTGTTTATCTGCTAAGAAAATTATCTCCAGTCCGCGCAGCTTAATTTATTCTCCTGTAGTTGATCTACTTGATGGCGAACATACGGAGCTGGACAGCGCTTTGGTTTCTTACTTCCCTGCCCCACATAGCTTTACCGGCGAAGATTGCGCGGAATTTCAAATTCATGGAAGTCCATATTTGATCAAAACGTTGATGGATAATTTGATTTATTTGGGTGCTTCGCTGGCCCAGCCGGGAGAGTTTAGTAAGCGCGCGTATCTTAATGGAAAATTAGACTTAGCGCAGGCCGAAGCAATCAGTGATTTAATACTGTCAGAAACTAAAGCTCAGGCCCGCGTCGCCAAGGAGCAGCTAAATGGCAAATTAAGCAAAGCATTGCAGTTAGTTGGCGAGCCATTGAGAGATTTATTGGCTGAAATAGAGGCTTTTATAGATTTTCCGGAAGAAGATATTCCTGATCCCAGTAAAACCAAATGGAAACAAGTAATTGAAAATGCAGCAGCGGAAATTGGTAAATTTATTTCTAGTTACGCAGAAGGTAGGATTTATCGCGATGGTGCGCAAGTCGCTTTAGTAGGTAGGCCCAATGCCGGCAAATCCAGTTTACTTAATGCTTTGGTCGGCGAAGAACGGGCCATCGTAACCAATATTCCCGGGACAACCAGAGACAGCATTGAAGAGCGCATTTGTATTGGTGGAGTTTTGGTTCGTCTATGGGATACAGCCGGTTTGGCACATGACAGTTCACAAAATAGGAAGCTGGATGTGGTCGAGGTAATAGGTATTGAGCGCAGCTGGCAAAAAATTCAGCAAGCTGATCTTGTGCTTTATTTAGTTTCGCTGTCAGAGTCTTGGGCGGAGGAACAAGTATTTTGGCAAAAGGTAACGGCGCTGTGCTCAAAGACTTTATTGGTTTTTAACAAGTCTGATTTGCTTGGTGGCGAGGAAGCGAACAAGTGGGAAAATGCCCACAAAAATGCGATTTTTATCTCAACAAAGGAGCATCGCGGGCTCAATGATTTACGTCGAGCAATTAGCACCTCAATCAGCAATGCTAAACCAAGTAGTGCCGTTTATCTGACTACAAGGCGACACTATGATGCCCTCTGCCTAAGCGCCGAGGCATTAAAAAGAGCAAATAGTAGCTTGTCGCCAGAGCTTTTATCTTTAGAAGTGAGAGAGGCGCTTAGGCATTTAGAGGAAATTGTGGGGGTTACTTACAGCGAGGATATTCTAGGAAGAATATTTTCAAAATTTTGTATAGGAAAATGACAAGATGAAAGTCGTCTTACAGCGTGTAAAGCAGGCTTCGGTTAGCGTAGATAATCAGATCGTTGGAGAGATCGGGCAGGGGCTACTTTTGTTAGTCGGCTTTGGGCAAAATGACAGCGAGACTGCTTTAAAGCCAATGGCTGAAAAGCTGATAAATCTTCGTATTTTTAGCGATAATGGCGGGAAATTTAATCTTTCTTTATTGGATATTGAAGGGGAGATTTTAGCTATTTCTCAATTTACTTTGTATGGTGATACGCGCAAGGGAAGGAGACCGGATTTTACAGCAGCCCTAAACCCGACTGAGGCCGAAAAGCTGTATAATCAATTTTTGGCCTTGCTAAAAACCTATCCGTTAAAAAAAATAGCTAGTGGCGTGTTTGCTGCACATATGGATGTCGCCCTAATTAATGATGGGCCAGTCACGCTCACTTTGGATTGCTAGACCGAATTTCGTCTATCGCTTTTAAAACCATAAAAAACTCAGTTTCTCTTTAGGTAGCCCTAAAAAAATAAAAAATTGCACCCGCCCGTTGGTGATTTTCAAATTCTAAGGGAAGTGGGCGCGATTTTTTATTTTTTGAGGCTTTCTATCGCCTCGACTGATTTATTTAGGTTAAAATTTAACTCAGAAAAAGTTAGCAAATATGAAACTTTTACATGCGCCAAATCATTAAGCGATCTAGAATACTCTAAGCCCTTAGTAATAATAGCAATTTTTAAAGCAATAGGGAGACATGAAATGAAAGATATGAAGCTCAATATGCTTTTAGCATTAGGCGTATTATTTACCACCGAAGCCTTCGCTCAGGATCAAGATGCAGCAGCACCGGCTGAAGAAGAAAAGCCTTGGTCATTAACCTTACAGAACGACTTATACTCTGATTACGTATTGTGGGTAAACAGTTTTATGAAGGAACTTCTATTCCGCCTTCTGTAAGCGGCAGTTATGATTTTAGCGATATTGGTTCTTTCAACGGTTATGTTTGGTCACATTTTTCCGCTGAAGGTGGCGGCGATGCTGCAAATTTTACGGAAATAGATTATGACGTTAACTGGTCTGTGGATATTGATGATTTAACTCTTACCGGTGGTTCTCCTTGGTTTACTTATTCCGATAAGAACGATGATTTTGAATCTGAGGCTGATTACTACTTCCGCGCCGGATATGCGATGCTGCTTAATCCTACTTTGGAGTATCGAAAAGGTATGGATACAATGGAGCGCGATTATATTGAGCTAAAATTAAGTGAGCAGGTTGGTTGTGATGAAAAGGCGAGATTTACGCTTTATATCAAACTTGGTTTTACCACGGCTCCTGACTACTATTATGAAAGCAAAGGCTTAGTAAATCTGAGCATCGGAACAACATTTGATAATCTCACTTGGGAGGGTTAGATGTTATTCCTAGCGTTCATTATAATTTTAAAGAAGATGATTACGGCGAAAATGTTTTGTAGTTCGGCGTAAGCATGGCTTACTCGTTATAAGCGTTTTTAGGGAAGCCGCAATTATTCGCGGCTTCCCTTTCCTCGACCCCTCCTTGATAGCTTAACTCATTTCCTTACCTAATTGCGAAGCGCTTCTGTTGGCCGTGTTAAAGTGCTTCTGCCATCTTTCCGATCTTTCCAAGATTGTGTTTGCATATTTCTGAACAGAGCTTGGAATATTCTGGCGACGCTTAACAGCGCCATCTACATTGCCCGGTCCCCAGTTATAAGCAGCCAGCGCTAGGTAGCGGTTGCCGTTATATCTGTTCTCTAAAAACTTAATATAGTCTATTCCGAGCGAGATATTTGTCTTTGGATCCGTAAGCTTGGGAATTATACGGCCATTTACCATATTCTCAGCTACTTCCTTGGCTGTTCCCGGCATTAGCTGCATCAGGCCCGTGGCGCCAACATTAGACCTGGCGGCTTCAGCGAAGCGACTTTCAATGGAAATTATTGCTGCGACATATAGCGGGTCTAAATTCTTTTCATGAGAGAGTTCGACAATTAGTTTAGATATTTCACCACAATTATGGATAGTAGGTCTAAATACGGCTATCATGCCAGCAATAAATTTAACTTGCCCATCTTGTTTGAGCAGCTGGGGATCAATCTTAGCTAGCGCGTCATCAGCTTTCTTTTCCAGTTCCACTTCCTCTTCGATACTTTCGCCGCGAACAATGGCTAGGGCTGCTTTTTCAATTTTTTCTAAGGATAAATCACTCATCGCTGATTGTCTTTTCTGAAAAATAACAGGCTGAATATCTGAGGTTACCTTTGTTTCTAGCCTATCAATATTGACTAAAGCTGCTGCGTCAGCTGGGCCTGTAGAAATGCTACTACTGCTCAAAATAATAGTGAGAATGGCAGCTCCGACAAAGCTCACTAACGGTAAAGCTAATAGCCTCATATCATTTTCTTGCTTAACCAAATCTACATAATCAGCGATTTGTTGCGATACGATACGTCTTATTTTGACTCGTGGAGCTGAGACATAGAAGCGATTGCTGGCAATTTGCGAGCTCATTTTAGGAATGAATTGCAGCCTCTCCAGCAATAAGTCTTCCAGCAGGGGAAAGTATTTTTGCTTGACTAATATAGCCCTGGTTTTACAGCGTCTAAGGCTCCGCTTAAGATTCTTGCTCATAATATTTGCCACCCTAAAGAAACAACAACTTTGCTACCTACATATCCGGGTTTTTGGAGGAACTGCTTCAGATAATAGGAATAAATTTGTAAGCCTTCATGGATTATTACTAATAGCGTTCCGGAGGTATTACAAATATGAGCATTTACAATTATTTAGTGACGTTTACTAATCGGAAACGACTAATCTTGTGAAGGGCTTAGTCTTCGTTCCCCCCATAGTTTTGCTTCGCAAAACTTGCCCCATTTGGGGCTTTTGAGTAGAAACTCAGTAAAGGTCGTGAACGGTTACATAAATTTGATAGTTAGCTATCTTATGAAGTAATTGCGCCTGCTTACGGCTGGAAAAATGCTAAAGCTTCTGCTATAAAGCCTCACCCCTGTGCTTAGAATGTATAACTAATTAATATAATAATGAAATTCGATAGCGTAATTATTGGCGGCGGACATGCCGGAATTGAGGCAGCGCTTGCGTGTGCCCGTATGGGGGCTAGTACAGCCATGGTTACCTTTTCTAAAGATACCATCGGAGCGATGAGCTGTAATCCGGCTATCGGTGGATTAGGAAAGGGGCAGTTAGTCAAAGAGATTGATGCCCTTTTTGGTGAGATGGGTCTGGCTATTGATGAGACAGGCATTCAGTTTAGAACTTTAAATGCTTCTAAGGGGCCGGCTGTCAGATCTTCGCGTGCCCAGGCTGATGGAGAGCTTTATTCTCGGCGTATGATTAGAGCTATTGAGCAGTGCCCAAATTTGACACTGATTGAAGGAGAGGTTTCCTCCTTAGTTACTCAAGGCAATAAAATTACAGGAATTTATGTAGATCGTGAGCTGTTAATTGAGGCTAGGGCTGTTGTTATTACTTCTGGAACATTTCTTAAGGGCTTAATGCACACCGGCGAAAAACAAACAGTTGGTGGGCGTTTCAGTGATAAATCTGCTACCACTCTAAGTGATTCGCTACGAGATTTAGGTTTAAATATTAGGCGCCTTAAGACCGGTACTCCGGCAAGGCTCTCCAAGAAAACAATTGACTTTTCGCGTCTTATTGAGCAGCCGGGTGATGATCCAATACGACCTTTTTCTTTTCGTAATAAGGAGATAGCGCGAAAACAGATTTCATGCTGGCTCACTTCAACTAATGAGAAGACGCATGAGATTATTAGGCGTAATAGGGATAGATCTCCGTTATTTAACGGGCAAATTCAGTCCGGTGGCCCAAGATATTGTCCGTCAATTGAAGATAAGGTTTATCGGTTTGCGGACAAAAACTGTCATCATATCTTTCTAGAGCCCGAAGGTTATGAGTCGAATATCGTATATCCTAATGGAATTTCAACTAGCCTACCTGCCGATGTGCAGGAAGAGTTTATTCGCAGTATTGAAGGATTGGAGCAGGCCGAGATTATTCGCCACGGTTACGCAGTCGAGTATGACTTTGTTGATCCGCGCGAACTAAATCACGCTTTAAAAATAAAATCGATTGAGGGGCTTTACTGCGCCGGGCAGATAAATGGCACTTCCGGCTACGAAGAAGCCGGAGCTCAGGGAATTATTGCCGGCATAAATGCCGCTTTGTTTGTTCAGGATAAAGAGCCTTTTACATTACAGCGCAGCGAAGCTTATATAGCCGTAATGATAGATGATTTAGTTACTCTGGGAGTTTTAGAGCCCTATCGTATGTTTACTTCGCGAGCTGAGTATCGTCTGCATTTGCGTGAAGATAACGCGGCTTCTCGCCTCAGCTCTTATGCTCGAAAGCTGGGTTTAATATCGGACACTGAATGGAACAAGTTCTGCTGTCTAGAAGAGCAAGTGCAGAGCGAGAAGGAGAGATTGTTTAACACTTATATTATGCCTTCAGCGCAAGAAAACGAATATCTGTCTTCCATTGGTAGTGCTGAAATTTCTGATTCCCTTAATTTAGCAACGCTGCTTCGACGGCCGGAAATTAGCTATTTTCAATTGTGTGAGCACTATTTGCCTGATGTAACATTATCGTCCAGGGAGCTTGAGAGAATTGAAACGGAGATAAAGTTTGAAGGTTACTTAAAACGCCAGGAGCAAGATATAGAGCGTATGCGTAGGATGGAAGATGTAAAGATTCCGACAGACTTTTCTTACGATGAGCTTAAGGCTTTAAGTATTGAAGTGCGCGAGCGGTTGAATAGTTCTAGGCCGGAAACGCTTGGTCAAGCTGCTCGTTTATCCGGAGTTACGCCGGCCGCCGTATCGGCCATTTCTATTGTTCTAAGAAGATATAAAAGTTCTACAAATCAGATCATAAATGTTTAACTCAAAGAAAATACAGGGAAAAATCATTGATTGGTATAGCCAAACATTGGCTTCGAGTTCGCCGTTTAGTCCTTACCCTGCGCTTAGTTCCGAAGAGTTAAACGGCCTAATGTCTTACATGGGGCTACTACAGCGCTGGGGCGCTAAAATTGATTTGGTTTCTGATCTTAGTGACGACTCTATTATTGGCAAACATCTTATAGACTCAATTATACTTTCACGTTTTGTTAATTTTACATTGAAGGTCAGCCCGGAGGTTGCACTTATCGATGTTGGTAGTGGCGCCGGATTGCCGGGTTTAGTTTCGGCTATTCTGGATCAAAGCCGGAAGCATTATCTTGTTGAGCCACGAAAGAAGCGATGGGTTTTTCTAAGCGAGGTTGTTAGACAGCTAAAACTGGCAAATGTTGAGCTTCATTGTTCGGACCTGGCTGTTTTCTGTAAGTCTTTAAAAATTAATGGTTCTATCGTTACTCATAGAGCACTCGACCTTGTGGATGATTTGTTAATATGTGTAAAAAACCTAATCAGCAAAGATAGTTACCTTGTTGATATGGTTGTGGATAAACATAGTAAAAATGAGGCTTATTTTAACTTAAAAGAAACAATTGTTTATTCTCTTCCTCCGGATAATGCCAAGCGCACGATTGTTGCTTGGGGCTATAAAGCTTAATACTCATATTTGGCCCTTTGGTCTTTCCACCATAAGAAAATTTGTCACGGCATATTTTGCTTAGGAGTATCCCGCTGTAGCGCCTATAGCTTTCATAACATTAGTGGATCCTTGGATCGCCAATGCAGAGAATGCCAGCTGCAATAGCCGGCTTAGCCGCCACGAGGCTAGATAACTTTACAAACGCTTGTGGAACGCTGCCAGATCATGCCCCGTGCCCCAAGGCGCCCGTGATATTTTCTTACGGCGATAGCGCTCACACGCGCTCTCTAAAATAACGCGTATGATTTATTGTTACTAATATCCAGATCCAGTCAAACCATTTCCTAAGACAGGATTTATTAAATCTCGCAGGATTGGATCACAAAAACAATAACAATATTAGTAGGATAAGGCGTCGTGGTTCTACGTGGAACATTTAAAAACTGTTTTTTTGTTTATTTAAGCTGAATATATTTAATAAATCGATCAAGCAATTACAAAAATCTTTACCTTGCTCTTGTTACTGTGCTAGAGCCACCCGCATGGGGATTTGCTTATCTCCTGCGATAACTAAGATGAGTTGATCTTACAGATTGCTAAGACATCTGTTAGCCTCGAGTAGGGGACGCTAGTCGAATCTAAATGGCAGTCAAAGTAATAAGAAAGCCCTCTCTTAGTATAAATTTATCGCTTATAGTGGCTTATTGTCGGCTGTTAATTTATTAAGTAACCGTAATTATTAACTATAGGTACCATGGGCAGAATAATATCATTTGCAAATCAGAAGGGTGGAGTAGGTAAAACTACTTCGGTTGTTAATCTAGCTGCGGCATTAGCTTTAAAGGGGCGTCGCGTGCTTCTATTGGATATCGATCCTCAGGGTAATGCGACAAGCGGCTTAGGTTTAGATAAAAATTCTTATGAACGCAGTATGTGTGATGTCTTTGTTAGCGATTGCCCATTATCCGAGATTATAGTGCAGACCGAACTTCCTACATTACATGTTGCCCCGGCAAATGGGGAATTGGTTGCTGCTGAGGTGGAGTTGATCAACAGAGAAGGCAGAGAACAAATTCTAAAGAAAACATTAAGCGACATAACTGCTTTATATGATTATATATTTATCGACTGCCCACCTTCTTTGGGCTTCTTAACCTTAAACTCATTGGTCGCCAGTGACTCTGTGATGGTTCCTTTGCAGTGCGAATATTACGCACTCGAGGGGATATCAGCACTTATGGAAACTATCTCGGTTATCAGCAGTGGCCTCAACCCGGATTTAGAATTGGAAGGTATTGTGCTTACCATGTTTGATTCACGCACCAATCTTTCTCATCAGGTAACTGCCGAAGCACGAGAACATTTTAAGGATGGTTTATGTCGAACGGTAATACCTAGAAACGTACGGATTAGTGAGAGTCCTAGTTTTGGAAAACCTATAGTTCTCTATGATCCATCCTCCACGGGATCATTGGCTTACAAAGCTCTAGCCGACGAAGTAGAAAAGAGAATCAAGAAACGCCAAGGCCAAGCAGAGCAAAAGCTAAATAACGTTGCAAATTACTAAGGAAAGACTATGAAAAATAATAAATCTTCAAAAACTCATAAATCAGCAACAAAATCAAATAGTTCTCAAAAGAAAAGCGCTCCTGTTTCATTCCATCAGGCGAGCCGAAACGCCTTAGGCCGAGGGCTTAGCGCTTTAATTCGCCCGGCTATGGTTAATGTTAATTCTGCTCCGTCGGCACAAGCAGCATCGAGCTACAGTATTAATCAAGCCAGTGTTGATCGGCATGTCTATCAGTCTAATGCTCAACCACTGCCGCAGGCAAGTGCGTTACCGGCTAATCTTTCTCCCTTTCAGCCGGAGATTATCGAGGGGGGCCGCAGTGAACTAAGCTCGGAGCAAAAAAGCGAAACTATGAAGGCCACACACCAAGAGCCGGCGATAGCCGATGGATTAGTGATGTTGGAGATTTCTAAATTACAACCCAATCCGCATCAGCCGAGAAAAATTTTTGCTCCCGATGAAATTACTTCCTTGTCGCAATCAATTCGCGAAACAGGCCTACTGCAACCAATTTTAGTTCGTCACTCCAAGCACGATACGCAGAAGTTTGAGATTGTTGCAGGTGAGCGTCGCTACCGCGCAGCAGTCGAAGCCGGATTATCTCAAGTGCCTGTAATTCTTAAAGAGTTAGGGGACTTAGATGCTTTGGAGATAAGCATAATTGAGAACGTCCAGCGTACTGATTTAAACCCGATAGAAGAAGCGATGGCCTATCAACGTTTGTTTGATGAGTTTCATCAAACGCAAGCTGAGATTGCAGAAGCAGTAGGTAAAGATAGAGCCTCGATTGCTAATTCGCTCCGTCTTCTAAAGCTTTCTCCGAAGTTGATTGAGCATATCAATCAAAAGAAACTTTCGGCCGGACACGGTAAGGTTTTACTAACTTTAGAAAGTCATTCTGCTCAGGAGCGTTTGGCTGAACGGATTATCAAAGACAACCTTTCGGTTCGCGAAACAGAAAGGCAATTGCAACGATATTTGCAAGCCAAGCCTGAAGATAAAAATCGCCGCTCAATAATAAAAGAAAAGTCTTTATCCGTGATTGATTTGGAAGATCGTATTCGCCGTGTTTTAGGGACTAAAATAGCATTGAGCATAAACCAGCAAGGCGGGGGAGAGTTAAGAGTATTATTTTATTCGCGCGAAGAACTGGAGAGCATAATCGAAAAAATTGGTGCCTAATTATGCGGTTTTGTTCCGCACTAGTGTCCCCGGTCCGGAGTCTGTAAGCCGTAAGCCTTCACGGGATAATTTTCATTAAAATTTCAGGGGTATTACAAGTATGAATATTTTTAACTTTATTGCCGTTTCCTCATCGGAAACGACTGATTTTGTGAAGGCTTATCTTCATCCCCCCATAATTTTGCTTTGCAAAATTTGCCCCCTCTGGGGACTTTTATATAGAAACTCAGTAAAAGTCGTGAACGGATACCTGAGTCTTATACATAAGTCTATCAAGTCCGTTACTTTGGAGCAGCACGCGTCAGCGCCGGGTGCGTAAGAAAATGCCACGTGCGCTATGGAACGCGCGGCATGATCTGGAGGCTGTAGGCCGGAAGATCTGACACGCCGAGGCTGAAAATGCCAGCTGCGGTATGCGGCTAAGCCGCCAAATGCCGTGTAACTATTGGGCGCAGGCGACCCACTTTGTCCGCTTCGCTTCCAAAGATGGATCGCGTTCCACAAGCGTTTGTAAAATTATCTGCTCCTGTGGCGGCACTGCCGAGAGTGTTACAGAAACGTATCAACAACCCACTCTTTTACGACTTGTATATAAGACTCAGGACCGGCGGTCGCCTGCAAAGACAAAAAAGGAGATAAACTTGTTATTAGGCGATTTCGCCGTCAATGTCGCTGGGTTTCTTACCAACTAATCTCGACCACTGATCAGCATCGTAGCCGACATTGCCGCGCTCAATGAGGTGAGCTTTGTAAAGAATACTTTCTCCGCCATCGTGCTTAGGATGAGCCGGTGTCTGGAAGATAGCGTCGCCGGGTTGGGCGATATAGCTAAGCCAATAGCGAGCGTCTTTTATCTTTTCTGTTTCGTGAATTTTGGTGACCGAACCATCGCTGCCTACGCGAACTATGATGTAAGGAATTGTCCAAGTGGCCATCTCTTCTCTCCAGAAAACAAAACTAACGCCAGCAATAAAAGATTAGCTTAGTATAAGCTAAAACTTCACCATTAAAATTTGACCTAGCCTGAAATTGTTCGGCAAGCGGACGGTAAAACTTTATAGTTACATTGTTAAGATCAGTGAAGAAATTGATAAATAATATTTTAGGATATAGCTAACCCTCTGCCATCATTTAAGAAAAGATCGTTGTAGAAATCGGGTAAAGCGATACTTTGGACTGCCGATAATCATGACTATTGCTGGTCTGTGGCCTGGTGGAATATCGTATTTAAGCAATAGTTTTTTATCTCTTTGTATCACCGGCGCCACACAGCCGATCATGCAAGTGCCTAACCCTAGAGCTTCGGCAGCGATTGATGCATATGAGCAAGCAATAAAAGTATCGGCCTCGTCAGTGTATTGGGAGTGATAAAAGATTAGTGCCAGCGGGGCATCATACAAGACAACATCTTTGCCTTTATCATGCTTAGAAACAATAATTCTTCCCAGCGGAATGTCATAGGGCTAAGTATTAATTTATAGCTAATATTTAGGCTATATAATCTACTATAACTACATGTCTATTTTAAAATGTAATAATTAGGTCTCAAGCTAAAAAAAAATGCTTAATGACTTGGCGCATCATGTCGATAGGTTCACCCATACGGGGGTTACCGTAATTTACCAATGGCTTATAATTTTCCAGAAGGTGTTGATATGCCAGGTTTAGATCATGTTTCTCGTAATATGAAGATACTTGTTGTTGATGACTTTTCTACTATGCGCCGCATAGTAAAAAATATTCTTCATCAGTTAGGATTTCAAAATATTGAAGAGGCTGAGGATGGAAAGATTGCTCTTAATCGCTTAAAACAGGGCGGTGTGGAGTTTGTTATCTCAGATTGGAATATGCCTAATATGATGGGCATTGATTTGTTGCGACAAGTCCGTTCTGATGAAGGCCTTAAGGCTTTGCCCTTTTTGATGGTAACGGCTGAATCGCAGAAAGAAAACGTAATTGAAGCTGTGCAAGCCGGAGTTTCCAATTACATTGTTAAGCCTTTTACAGCTGAGACTTTAGAACAAAAGCTGGAGCTAATATTTAAGGCTTAATCGTTTTCATACACCTTCGTTCTGAATGGCGTATTGAGATAGCCCTCTCAATACGCCATATCTATTTCGACTTCCTCAATCACTCAAATTGACCAATCTAGCGTTATGGTAAATATCTGTAAATCTGCCATATGTTGACCTTCTAATGCCCATATATTTGATTTCGCCATTCGTTACCTGAGGGCCGGGTAGAGAATTTGATAAAAGAAAGCAGGGACGCTTTCTCGGGAGCGAAATCCGGATTTGTTCCCGTAAATGCCCATAAACAAGCCATGGACGGCATGTTTATGGGCAAAATAAAAATATACCATTCGGTTAGAGTAAACATTAGAAAGCTGAAGGCTTTTCCTTGTTTTAATTAACTTACTTTTTCCGAATGGTATATAGTGAGCAGTAATCGAAAGCTGAAAGAAGTTTACTCCTCTATCGAGTCCTGCGCATCAAGGGGCCAAAAGCGCCAATGCTTATTAGGCTGGTTACAGGTAACTAAAACTAATAAAACCACAATCTTTTCATCTGTCGAAGGTGGGCTCAATCTGTTATCTAATGGCGCAACCTACTTATAATAACGTGAGTTTTTAAGAATTTTCTTTATGGCGACAAACAACGAAAGCAACTGGAATTTAAGCTATTCCAGTTCCAGCAAAGAAAAAGAGGCCCCCCAGCTGCGTGCCGTGAATAAAGTTATCAGCCTTGGTGCTGAGGCTAAGATCCCTGAGGGTTGTCGTATTATCGGTAATGTTCAGCTCTCCGGCTTAATCCAGATTGATGGCGAAATAGAAGGGGATATTGTTTCCACCGGCGAAATTATTATCGGGGAAACAGCAATTATTAACGCCAATATTGCTACGCGCAGAATTAAAGCTTCCGGTTTAATCAACGGCGATATCAGCGCCGAAGAGCGCTTAGAGCTTTGCCGTGGAGCTTGTGTCAAAGGTAACCTATATTCCCCGCGCATTGCCATTCAAGACGGGGTGGTATTTGGAGGACGCTGTGTGATGCCTAGTCCGGAAAAGAGAGAGATTTCTGATGTGCATAGTTTTAACCGCCCCGCCCAGGTGCAAGCGCCAGTCATTAGCGAGGAAATGAGCTCGGAGACGGCAAGAAGTTATGTGCAAGAGACATTCTGGAAACTAGAGCAATAGCCGGTGATCATGGACTATCTTTTATTAACTCCTATTTTATCGGCCGCGCCGGACAATGATACGGTTAAGCTGTTTTTTGCCTCCTCCGTAATTATTTTTCTGGTTATTTGGCGCATTTTGGCCAAGCACTTTTTTAAGCCCGTCTTTGAGGTGCTGGAGCAAAGAGAAGCGCGCACAGTAGGCGATGAGCATGAAGCTAAGCTGCTAACGGATCAGGATAAGCGTGCGCAAATTGAATTAGCCAGTGAACTGAAGATCATTAGAGCGCAGGCGATAAAAAAGCGTGAGGCCATTGTTTCTGAAGCTAAACAGCAAGCAGCAAAAGTTTTAGAAACTGCTCATGCTCAGGCAGCTGAAGAACTTAAAGGAGCGCGAGCACAAATTACCGTTTTGCGTGAGCAGGCAAAGCAGGACTTAAGCTCAGAAATTGAAAAGCTGGCTGCCGTTACTTATGATCGCTTGCTTAGCGCAAATAACACAAAGACGCTGCATTGATGGAGAATATGAAGGCGAAATTAAAAGTATCATTAATGCCGGCGTCATTATTTATAGCGCAAAACTGCCTAGCCGGAACTCATGGGCCGGCGACAATTTCTAGCCTGTTTTGGCCGGTGCTAAATGCTGTTATTTATGTTTTTGTCATCATCTACCTTTACCGACGCTATGGAAGAATTGCCATTAAGGAACATGCTCTTAAGGTCACTAGACACATTGAATCGGCAGCAAGGCAATTAAGCGAGGCCAGCTCTGCTTTTACTCGGACTAAGGGGCGCTTGGATAATATCGAAGTTGAGCGCGAGCAGGTTATCAAAGAATACGAAGATGAAGGGTGGCGCTTAGCGGAAGAGATTAAGCAACAAGCGGTACAAAATGCTCAGGCTTTAAAAAATGCTGTTAAGCGTCAGAGCGCCAAAGAGCTTATTCAGGCCCAAAACGAATTAAGGCAGGAAGTAGTAGCAAAGGCCCTAGATTTAGCAAGAAAACGCTTTGCTACAGAACTGAACAATGATGATGACAGACGATTAAGAGAACAAGCGATAAACAGCCTCTAAGGCAGAAAAATAAATTATGGCACAGACATTTGGAAAATTAGCATCGCGTTACGCCAAAGCTTTACTTAAGGCGACGCGGGCTATGATCGGTGAGGCAGGAATTAACGATGTTTCTATCGCAATGGCCGGAGAACTTGGTGAATTTAGTCGCGCCTGGAAATCTGATCCCCAGCTTTCCTATTACTTACTCAGCCCGATGTATCCCGAGGAGCAGCGAAAGCAAGCGCTTTTAGCCGTGGCGCAAAGCTGTGGACTTCAAGAGTTAAGCCGCAAATTTTTAGCTGTGATTTTTGAGCGCAATCGCCTGGTGGCTTTGCCGGAGATTATCGAAGCCTTTGCGGAATTAGCTAAACGACAAGCCGGGTTGGTTCCAGTGGAAATTAAAATTGCTCGTGAGATAGATAGCGCCGAGCATAGCAATATTGAGCAGCGCCTGCAGAGCAAAATCACAGGCAAAGCCGTTTTTAGTTGGCAAATAAAGCCTGAGCTATTGGGTGGTATGATAGTGGTTTACGATGGAAAAATATTAGATGGTTCAGTAAGCGGTCGTTTGGCCAGACTGGCTGAGGACCTAACTGCTTAGGAGCAAAAATGGAAATTAGAGCGCAAGAAATTAGTCGAATTTTAAGCGAACAAATCAGGGATTATCACAGCGATATTGAGTTGGCTGAAGTTGGCACAGTGCTCACGGTTGGTGATGGCATTGCCCGCGTTCATGGTCTTTACAACGTTGGCGCTGGCGAGCTTTTAGAGTTGCCCCACGGAGTAAGCGGCATCGCCCTTAATCTCGAAGAGGACAATGTCGGCGTGGTGCTGATGAGCGGCGGCGCGGAAGTAAGAGAGGGTGATTTAGTAAAGCGCACAGGCCGTATTGCCGAAGTGCCGGTGGGTGATAAATTAATCGGCCGCGTGGTCGATGCTCTGGGTCAACCGATTGATGGGCAAGGTCCCATTGAAAGTAAAGAAAATCGCCGTATCGAAATCAAAGCCCCGGGTATTGTCAAAAGAAAATCGGTAAATCAACCATTACAGACTGGGCTAAAAGCTATCGATTCTATGGTTCCTATTGGGCGTGGACAGCGCGAGCTGATCATCGGCGACCGCCAAACAGGCAAAACCGCTGTAGCTATAGATACGATCATTAATCAAAAAGGCAAAGACTGTATTTGTATTTATGTAGCTATCGGCCAGAAGCGCTCTAGTGTGGCGCAAGTTGTCGAAAGACTACGTTCCTTTGGCGCTATGGATCATACTATTGTGGTTGCTGCTACGGCTGCTGAACCTGCTCCGCTATCTTACATTGCCCCTTACACAGGTTGCACAATTGGGGAATATTTTCGGGATAACGGCAAACATGCCTTGATTATTTTTGATGATTTGTCCAAGCATGCGGTTGCTTATCGCGCCATTTCGCTGTTGCTTCGTCGTCCACCGGGGCGTGAGGCTTATCCGGGCGACGTGTTCTACTTACACTCCCGTTTATTGGAGCGTGCCGCTAAATTATCTGATGCCGAAGGCGGTGGATCTTTAACCGCACTGCCGATCATCGAAACGCAAGCCGGAGACGTATCCGCCTACATACCAACTAACGTGATTTCCATTACTGATGGGCAAATCTACTTAGAAAGTGATTTGTTTTATTCAGGTATTAGACCGGCGATTAACGTTGGTCTTTCTGTGTCGCGTGTAGGTGGCTCGGCGCAGATTAAAGCCATGAAAAAGGTTGCCGGAACGCTGCGTTTGGATTTGGCCCAATATCGGGAAAAGAAAGCTTTTGCTCAGTTTGGTTCGGATTTAGATGCCTCGACTAAAGCTCAGCTCCACCGCGGTGAGCGACTTGTCGAAATCTTAAAGCAGCCTCAATACAGGCCGATGCCGGTTGAACTGCAAATACTTTCCGTATTTGCAGCTAACCAAGGCGCGCTCGATAAACTGGAGCTAAAAGAGATAGCTACATTTGAGACTAAGTTGCACGAGTATGCTTTAGCCAGCTGTCAGGCAGCCTTAGCTGATATCCGCGCTAAAGGCTCGTTGGAAGGAGAGGCAGAAGCCGCACTCAAAGCAGCAGTTAAAAAGGTTGCCGCTGATTTTATCGCCGAAAGAGAGTCAAAAAACTAAATAATCATAGGCCATTATGCCGGGATTAAAAGAAATACGCCGCCGCATTGGAACAGTGATGAGCACAAAACAGATCACTCGTGCGATGAAGCTTGTTTCTGCTGCAAAACTTAAGCGTGCTCAGGACTTAGTAACGCACGGGCGAGAATTTTCAACCGGCCTGATCAGATTGATGGCGACGATTAAAAGCGATCTTGAAGCTAGGGAATTAAGCAATCCGGCTTTCATGGCGCATGATTCGATTAAGCACCGCACAGTTATTATCCTCTCTGCCGATCGTGGTTTATGCGGCGGTTATAACACCAACCTAGGTAAAGCTTTTATTGCTCAAGAAAGCCCGGAGCTTATGGCAAAGACCGATTACATAGTTCTGGGTAGAAAAGGCGTGTCTTTGTTTCGCCGCCTTAAGTGGCAAGCCAAAGAAGAGCACGAAGGGCTGGCAGAGAATCCGGTTCAATGGCCGCTTGATCATATCGCCGGTAACATTCTAAACGCGTTTCTCCGAAACGAAACAGATGAAGTGAGCGTTTATTACACTCAGTTTCTGTCAGGGCTAAGCCAAAGGCCGGTTAAGGAAATTATTCTTCCCATTCCTGCCACCTCCGATCTTAACGCTGATGGCCATGCGGATAGCGCAGCACCGACCAGTGCGGCTAAAGACGTGGTTTTGCCGCTTGTTAAATACAGCCCGTCTGCGGAAGAAATCTTACGTGGGCTTATTCCCATGCTCATTAAAACACAGCTCAGACAGGCCGCCTTTGAGGCCCGCGCCAGCGAACATGCTGCCCGCATGGCCGCTATGGATTCAGCTACGCACAACGCTGATGAATTGATTTACAAACTACAACTTTTTTATAATCGTGCCCGCCAAAGTGCTATCACTAGAGAGTTAATCGAAGTGTTAGGTGGAGCAGAAGCTATTAAGTAAAACGCAGCAAAATTAAGCAAACTTATGACAACAGAAAATATCGCGATGCCCATGGGTAAGATAGTGCAGGTTTTGGGGCCTGTGGTTGACGTGGCTTTTGAGGAAGGCCAGCGCCTTCCGGATATTAGAGAAGCGCTACTAATTACCAGCCCGGCCATTGATAATCAGGCTGATAACTTGGTTGTGGAAGTGGGCTTGCACATTGGTGATAATGTCGTGCGCTGCATCGCTATGGATTCTACTGACGGATTAACCCGCGGCATGCCGGTAAAATCTACCGGTGCGCCGATTACGACTCCTGTAGGCCCGGGTACATTAGGGCGCATTATCGACGTGATCGGCCGACCCGTAGATGAGCGTGGACCTGTAAAAACTACCGAATGCTGGCCGATTCACAGACCGGCTCCGAAGTTCGACGAGCAGGCGACTAATAAAGAAATTTTTGAAACAGGTATCAAAGTTATCGATCTCTTAGCTCCTTACGTAAAAGGCGGTAAAATCGGCCTTTTCGGTGGTGCCGGCGTAGGTAAAACAGTGGTTATCATGGAGCTGATTAACAACGTGGCCAAAGCGCACGGCGGCTATTCAGTGTTTGCCGGCGTGGGTGAAAGAACGCGTGAAGGAAATGACCTCTGGCATGAAATGCAAGAGAGTAAAGTTTTAGACAAAGCCGCTTTAATTTATGGCCAGATGAATGAGCCACCCGGAGCGCGTTTTCGCGTCGGTTTAACAGCCTTAACTTGCGCTGAGTATTTTCGCGACAAAGAAGGCCGAGACGTGCTGCTCTTTATCGATAATATTTTCCGCTTTGTGCAAGCCGGCTCTGAGGTATCTGCGCTCTTAGGCCGTATGCCATCAGCTGTTGGTTATCAGCCTACTTTGGCCACTGACGTCGGTGAGTTACAAGAGCGTATTACTTCCACGAAAAAAGGCTCAATTACCTCGGTGCAAGCGATTTATGTGCCTGCCGATGACTTGACCTATCCGGCGCCAGCGACCACGTTTGCTCACTTGGATGCGACAACTGTGCTTTCCCGTCAGATCGCGGAAATGGGTATTTATCCGGCGGTAGATCCGCTTGATTCTACCTCTAGTATTTTGGATCCGGCGATCATTGGCGAAGAGCATTATCGCGTGGCACGCCAGGTGCAAGGTGTATTGCAACGCTATAAAGACTTGCAGGATATTATCGCTATTTTAGGTATGGATGAACTTTCCCCCGAAGATAAACTCACGGTGGAAAGGGCTCGAAAAATACAGCGATTCTTATCACAGCCCTTTAGCGTAGCTTCCCAGTTTACCGGTCGTGAAGGTAAATATGTAAAATTGGAAGAGACAATTAAAGGCTTTAAAGCTTTAGTTGCTGGGGAATATGATCATTTACCGGAGCAGGCTTTCTGGATGGTTGGCACCATAGAGGAAGCTGTTGCTAAGGCTGAGGAGCTGGCTGGGCAGGAAAACTAGTTCGGGGCTAATCAGAAAGGCAATTGGCGCTAAGCTAATGGTCTTTCTCTAGTCGTTAAAGAGGAACGATATTTATGACGACACTACCGGTGCAGTTGATTACTCCGAGTGAGAAAATCTTTGTGGGCCAGGCGGCTATGGTGCTGTTGCCCTCCTATGATGGCCAGCGCGGTATTTTGCCTGATCACGCCGATTTTATCGGTAAGCTGGGCACCGGAGTCGTTTCTCTAATTAATGGCGGTAAGGACGAGCTTTTTGCTATTTCCGAAGGTATTTATCATGTCTCCGGGGGAGAGCTGAAAATCATGGCCATGGCGGCAATGGAAGCCCAAGACGTGGAGCTGGAAGATGTCAAAGAAAGGCTGGAAATGGTCGAGGAGAAGTTGGAGACTTTTAATCGGATTGCCGAAGATAGCTCGGAGCTGGAGAAGGAGCGCGATTATTACAAAGCGCAAATTGCCATTGGAACCTGGACAGCAAGTGCCTAAGAAATTTCTTGTTTATCAAAACGCTGTTAGTGGCGGAGGCTCCAAGCAAAGCCTGCTGCAAATCGTTAAACTATTACAAGCCAACAAACAATTTAGCCTGCAGGTGATCTGTACCAATCAAGGTTGGTTTAGTCAGTCTTTAACCGCCTTAGGCGTGGCCTTTGATTATCTCCCCGGATTGGAGAAACTAAGGTATATCAATAAAAATTTAATCTTAAGAAATCCGCTCTCGGCGGCTCTTATTTTACTTTCCTCCTTATGTGGCTTCCTGCGGGTTTGGGCCGCATTTTACCAAGCTAAAGCTGATGTTCTGCTCATCAATGAAGGAGCGCGTGAGCTGATTGAATTCTTGCCGTTTTTGTTATTTTCGCCAAAAAAAATAGTGCTCATTTCGCAAATTGAAACAGAGCTGGATAGCGGTTACATCAACCGCTTTATCTGTTGGCGCGCTCATAAGATTCTTGCTGCTTCCGAGGCCGTTAAAGAGCATTTTTTGCTACATGGTTATCCGGAGGCCAAGATTCTTTTGGCGCCACTGATAGTCGAAATTAAGCCCCTTAAGCCTTATGACATCAGAAGCGAATTGGGCATTACGCCGACAGAGTCTTTAATCGTGAACATTGCTTCGCTTCATCCGCGTAAGGGATTGCTGGATTTAGTAGAAGCTTTTGCGCTTATTCTTAAAGCTAAACCTGATTGTTATCTCTTGCAGATGGGCGCAGTAAGTGATGATAATAACAAAGAAAATAAGTCTTACTGGGAGCAAGTTCAAAGAGCCATTTCCAACTTAGGGATAGCTCGTAAGGTAAAATTTTTAGGCTGGCGTGATGACTCATCGGCTTGGCTTAACCAATGTTCTTTGATGCTGCACCCTACTTATCGAGAAGGCCTAAGCCGTGTTTCGGTTGAGGCAATAAACGCCGCTATTCCCATAATTTCCTATGACTTACCCAGTATGAGAGTGCTTATTAAGCATGGAGCTAATGGTTATTTAGTTCCGGTTGGTGATAAGTCTCAATTAGCCCATTGTAGTATTGAGCTTTTGTTAGATTCTACAAAGCTTAAACAACTATCCGAAATAGCAAAGAAAACATGGGAAAATTCCTTCTCTGAGTCAGTCACATCCAAGGCTACTTTTCAGGCACTTAGCCAAATTTGAAGCAAGGTGCTTCAGCCTTCTGATATTACCTTAGGAGGTTTCCTCTCAAAGCAAGGGTTAGAGGAAATTGAATAAGGTTCAAATTAAGAATGGAGGTTTGCCTGTATGAAACTTAAAAAAATAACAACATTGGCCAGTTTTATGGCCTCATGGGCTATGGTGATGTCGGCCCATGCTTTAGTTGACTTAACATTAGTCGATTTTACCGATAGCGCTTTTGCTCCGGCTAATGGCCAGGCAACTTATACAGTGCCGGCAAGTTTAGTTAAGCAAAACGTGCCTATTACGCTAAGCGCTTCGAGTGGCAAAATTACCTATAACGCCTCAACCGGCCTTGGTATATTGGGCGCTGGTCAGGCTGATATTGGCGAGAATAGCCAAATCAACGGTTATGAAATGCTGACCATTAATTTTTCCAAAGCATATAATGCAAAGCGCTTATATTTTAATAATCTCAATATTAAAGATGGCGGTGGCGCAGCTGTATTTTATGGGTCAAATATTATAGGTTGGACAGTACCTAATCTGACGGAAAATCCTACATTTACTTACACACTTGATCCCAAAAAGAATCTAAATAACGGCAATATTCGCTTCCAGATAGCTTCGCCTTATGTCTACGTTAACAGCTATTATAACCTTAAAGGCATAGCTTTAAGTATTGATACTGATGGCGATGGCATTGATGACGAGGAAGATAATTGTCCGACAGTTATCAATCCCGATCAGAAAGATACTGACGGCGACGGGAAAGGTGATGCCTGCGATATCAATGATCAAGATCACGACACCATTCCTGATGAGACAGATAACTGTCCGACTATTCCTAACACTGATCAAAAGGATGTTGATGGAGATGGCAAAGGTGATGTTTGTGATATCAATGATCAAGATCACGACACCATTCCTGATGAGACAGATAACTGTCCGACTATTCCTAACACTGATCAAAAGGATGTTGATGGAGATGGCAAAGGTGATGTTTGTGATGTTTGTCCTGAGTTAAAGGACATTAACAGCACAGATGCAGATGGCGATGGTATCTCTAACGAAGAAGAAGCCAAAGATGGCACCAACGCTTGTGATCCTGATAGTAACGATGACATGCTGGTCAGCCCAACTTATAGTAGTTTCACTTTTAGCGGCGGACAGAGCAATATGTTAGAGCTAAATGCTGTTGGCACAAGGTCTGTGCTTGCTAGGCTAACGATCCGTAATTACTTAGGAAAAGTGATTGGTGTTAGCGATGATTACACGGTGCTTCCGGGCAAGCAGAAGAATATCAATGTTGGTAAACTGCTAGAGCAATTAACAGGCTCAAGCACTTTATCTGCCAAAAACTCACATGGCGTCATCCAAATTGACTTTAATGATAAAGATGCCGGCGTGAAGTTAATTGGTCGCCTGATTGTCATGCGCCTGGACGCTAATCAGAAGGCTGTGCCTGCTCCGTTTCGCACTTACGCATTTGCCTATGCTAAAGAGCTATCTCGCAACTCCGCAACGGCTACATTTGCAACGATAAATACCAATGTTGCTGGTGAGAAAGTGCATGGACGTGTGGCGATCGTGAACACAAGCAATGTTGAAAAGAAGTTCCGCTTACGCGCTTATGATAAGAGCGGCAAGCTGAGCTACGATACAACGGCAGCGGTTCATAACCTAATAAAAGTGCCATCATTAGGTTCGGCTGAAGTCAACTTAGCCTATCGTATTCCGGTAAGTGGCGTTTATCTGATAGAGCTAACTCCGGTTGATGCTGAGACCACTTATGTAGCCAATGTTATACGCTACGGCGATATCAGCAAAGTAAGCAATAAGCCGGTGTTTAACTTCGCAAACTCGCAGCTGATGCGCCTGGGACTGCGTAACAAGCACTACCTGCCAATCAGCAACTTAAAAGGCGAGTGCTGGAGCGAAGAAGGTGATGTCATTTTAGCGAACACCTCGCGCATCGTGAATAATGCTGTGCGGCTCACTTACCGCAGCCAGACAGGCCGTATGCTTAAATCAACACGTATTGTGTTGAAGCCTAAGCAGCAGGCTATCTTCTCCGGCCAGGTGTTGGCGCAGGGAGAAATAGGTATCGCCGATATCTCTTCAGGTAATGAAAAGGCGATTATTACGCAGGCTGATAGCTATTATCGCGACTGCAAAAATAACAGCATCCAAACAGGTTACAGCCTGTCAGGGATGATGTTTAAGAGCAGGGCTATAGTAGGAGCTTATAATGCTACACTCGGTATGAAAAACCTGGTGCAGGTGGTCAATATGTCGCCTAATTCTAGGCTCAAACTGAAAGCCAGTGGCTCAACAAAAAGCTATACCACAGCCGAAGGGCAGTATCGCAGCTCATTAGTCGATCTGTTAGCCAATAACATGATCAAGACTAATAGCGTTGGTAAGCTCAATGTTACCGGCTCAGTTAAAAATCGCAATCTCGGGCAAACTTTCCGCGTGCGTGAGCAAGGCGGTAAAGTGGATTTCACAATTACCAGCCCGATGTTCTGAGCTTACCAAAATCCGAATTTGAACCAAAAAAAGGCGGGAGTAATCCCGCCTTTTTTTTGAATCAAACCAATGAGCATTATTTACTCTACTAATGGTCAGGGACAGCAAACAACTTTTAATGTTGCATTGTGAGCCCCAGTGTGTCCGACAACAACTTGAACTGCATAAACGTAGTGAATATTAACATCAGTAGTTGGAAAAGTAGCGTTTATCTTTGAACTTACAGCAACATTAGAATACGCATACCAATTTAATACATAGTAATTAGCTCCGAGATCCCTACAATCTAATGTGATATATGCCTGGTAATTTGGTGACCCCGTATCACTGCTACTGTCTGAAAGGACTTCACAGGCATTGGGATCGACCGCGCCATTAGCACCTGTAGGGCCGGTCACTCCGGTAGGGCCAGTATTCCCGGTTGCTCCCGTAACTCCCACAGAGCCGGTATTTCCGGTTGCACCAGTATTCCCAGTAGCGCCGATAGGACCGGTAGCTCCAGTAAGACCAATGGGACCAGTTGTGCCCGTAGCTCCGTGGGCGCCGGTTAAGCCGCGTAAGTCTCTTTCTCCGGTTGGCCCAATCGGAGCACGGATTGAAGAGGTTACATCTCTTTGTCCTGTAGGATAAACAGTGCTTGATCGATAATAAATTGCTCCGGAATTATTCACGCAGTATCGCTCAGCTTGAGCGTCTGACCAAGGGGTGCTCAAAGCTAATGTGACTAATCCGTAGGTTTAAAAATTAGATTTTATTTTTTTGCGAAAAAAAGTTCATAAATTATTCATCTCCGAAATTTTGTTAGTAGAATTTGGAGACGACACTTCACTGATGGATTATTATACGATCTAGAGTCTCGTAAAGAAGAATTGTCACTAACAGTGCTTTTAGGAAAGCTATGGTGACATTGTTAAATTGTATTTGCCCCTTGAGCGTTAGCGCCTCAGACGAGCAAAATTCTCGGTCGGAGTATAAAAACTTATATCCAATTAAAAAATTTTCTTCTGCCGCTCCTAAATTTCCAACCTGCTAGGACACTTAATTAACCGGGCAAATACTAATAATAATTACAGTAGATTAGTGAGACTTAGTTTAAGCACTTTTAACGTATAGAACTCCTTAGAGGGTTTCCGGAGATCCTTGCCTTTTATCGCTTAAGTATCCAAAAAAACAAGGAAAGTATTGACTTGCTTTTTAAGATAGTAGTTTTAATATTATGAAAAAACAAATGTAATTAGTATGTTAGTCTCTTCGAGTCTGGTTTTGTCGATAAAATCTCTAAAATAAGGCCATATTTTGCCTATGGGGGTGTTTACTAATTTAGAAAACTAGAGCATAAGCGCAAGTATTTAGTCGGAAGATATTCTTAAATCATCAAATTGTTTGTGGAGTTTCAGTATATGAAAATCAAATTTAGTCTGACTTTTGTCATGACCGTGATCTTATATTTTTCAACTTCCAGCTTAGCTCTGGCGCAGGTTAGTTTAGGTAACCTCGATTTCAAAAATTCTGCATTTTCCGGAGCTGCCGGTAAAACATCTTTTACCGTTACGACCACTGAAAATGTCAAAGTGACAGTAACCGCGGTCAATGCCTATCCGGGTTCGACAAACTCTGCTGTTCTAAACTGGAATAGCGCTCAGGGTCTCGGTATTACCAGCGTTGAAGATCCTTATTCTGAAGTTGGTGTTTACGAGGATATTCGCGTTTCCTTCAGCCGACAGGTGATCATTAACTACATGGAGTTTTCCGAATTTTATCAGATAAACAGCGTGGGCACTCGCGTTAGGGGCACATTGGCTGCCTACTTCTCGGATACGACCGGCTATACCTATGCGGGCGATGCTTATCCCGATACTGTAGCTTCTTACAATTTGTCCCCGGCGAAAATGATACTTTTAGGCGGCTATTTACGCCTTATTCCTTATGCACCATATGCGCAGAATAACCGCTTTAAACTGACCAAACTCAATGTCACGGATAATGATGGTGATGATGACAATATCGATGATCCTGCCGATAATTGCCCGACAATTTACAACCCCGATCAGAAAGATACAGATGGTGATGGCCAAGGCGATGCTTGCGATAGCGATGACGATAATGACGGCATGCTTGATCTCAATGACTGTGCCCCGCTAGATGCAACCAAATGGCGCACACTCGCTTATCCGGATGCTGATATGGACACAGTTCGCGATAGCTTAAATGCCGCCACTATAGCTTGCTTCGGTGTCACTGTTCCTAGCGGCTACACCACCAACTTAAATGGCCCGGATAACTGTCTAGGTTTAGCTAATACCACCCAATCTAACTTTGATGGTGATTCTTTAGGCGACGCTTGTGATTCTGATGATGACAACGATGGCACACCTGATGTTAGCGATTGCGCCCAGTTTGATAACAGCAAATGGCGCAATATCGGCTATGTTGACGCGGACAAAGACACAGTGCGCGAAAACAGCAATCCCGTTGTTGTCGCTTGTTTCGGTACAACGCCGCCGACCGGCTACACCACCAACACCAATGGCCCTGACAACTGCCCGACAGTAGCCAACACTACTCAAGCTAACGCCGACGGCGATGCCTTCGGTGATGCTTGCGACAGCGATGACGACAATGACGGCACACCTGATACCAGTGACTGTGCCCCATTTGACTCTAGCAGGTGGCGAAACGTTACTGTTTATGTCG
>JADZAE010000050.1 GCA_020852715.1 Deltaproteobacteria bacterium | reverse complement strand
CCTCCTTGAGTAGAGCACCAATAATAGCACGATCTTCAATGGTTAGCTGAGTATATTTCCTGTTCATAGTCACCTAGTATAGCTGGGTTATACTAGGTGTTGCACTTGCACATTGAACCCGAGCCTCTAAGGAGTTCCGTGGCTTAAAAATACTTAAAGCTGATACGTATAATTAGTTAAAGATATGAATGAAATTCCAAGTCGCGCATTTCGTAGTATTTTACATGCGGTAATCCTCAGAGGAGTTCTTAAGGGAGGTTGTATCCCCCTGGTGTGTCGGGATAAGCACAAATATCGTTTTGATAACCCAGAGAGCGGCCAAGCATTATGAACAAAGTTAAGCTGATTTTAATAATTGAACTCTGCGCTCTATTTATTGCGCTGCCTTATGCCGCAAGACTTGGGTTGTTGTCTCGTAATCCTCTCCCCATAATCTGGTTAGGTGCCATTCTATGCTTATTCTATCTCAAGAAACATACTGCCTTCGATAGCCCCACGTTGAAGATCACGATTAGTTTACGCCGTGAGCTACCTACCGTGTTAAAACGCTTTGCTCTCTTAGGCATACTGAGCCTATTTTCTGTATTTATTTTTCAAAACGAAAAGCTCTTTTATTTTCCTTTAAATAAGCCTCTGCTCTGGGCCCTGGTCATTCTGCTTTATCCCTTGTTATCTGCTTATCCTCAGGAACTAATCTTTAGAAAATTCTTCTGCCATCGCTACAAACAACTGTTCAATACAGAGGAATTTGAAGCTATCGCTAACGGCTTCTTTTTTGCCACAGCACATTTAATATTTGGCAATTGGGTTACTTTATCTTTATCTTTTGTCGGCGGATATATATTTTGTCGCACCTACCAAAAAAGTAACTCTTTGTTACTATGCACTGTCGAACACAGCCTTTATGGGTTACTAATCTTCACCATTGGTCTGGGGCATTATTTTTATCACGGAGCAATGCATCCGTAGCCCTTGCCCTTTTTACCAGATAAGCTTCCATTCCAACGATCGTGAATGCTAGAGTTGCCATACTTTATTCTCTCAATAGTCCAGCTTGAGATTTCCACCCTTAAGGCTCCTCGTTATTTTCCCCTTCTTCTTCATCCACCGGCTTTTCATTAGTTGCTATCCGGTAGTCTTCTTTCGCCCAGGAGCCCAAATCAGACGTTTTACAGCGCTCAGAACAAAACGGCCAATAGGTATTATCTTCTTTGGCTACTGCTTTCCGACAGGTCGGACAAAAAACGGTTTTGGTTTTCATGCTAATTTTTTGAAGGAACAAGATCAGCTAGCTCTCTTAACTGATCATAAGTATATATACCTGCTTGATGGCCATCAGCCCAAAGCATTCCAAAGGCGTAATTACCTATAGCCCAAACCTGCCGCAAATCAGTCGATTGCGCCGCGCTAGCCTTGATTACATTAAAGGAGAATTTGCCCTTCTTATGCTCCAGCTGCTCTCTTTCTTGCGCACAATCAGCACATGGACAATGGCGACGCAATAAGCCGGCATCGTAGCTTATTTCCACACCATCTGACCAACTCACATCTAATCCCTTTCCGCGCCGACCGTCATCCCCGACTACTCGCTTAATTTTACTAGGTTGAGCTTGTCTAGCTACTTTCATAATTTAGAATTACAAACAGCGCGTCAAAGTGAAGGCCACCACAGCTGATAACTGCCGGGCAATATCTTTATCGACAATGTAAGGAGCGCATTCGTTGAGAGAAGTCTGCGTTTTTTCACTATAATGCATAGCGATTTCTCTTGCCTGCTCTATGATACCCGCCTGCTTAATCGACTGTATGGCAAAAGTCACACTGCTGGCCGATGGTTCAGCTTGCGCAAAAAACTCTTTCGCCACATGAGCACCACTTTCGAGCCATAGTATATTAATGATGCTCGGCGTTTTCTGCTTGAGATCTGTTCCCGCCGGCTTACCAAGCACAGATTCATCAGCCGTAATATCTAAAATATCGTCAATCACTTGAAACGCCAATCCCAAGTAACGACCAAACTGCTCCATATGCCTAACTGCTTGGGCATCCGCATTTGCTAAATAAGCACCTACCCCACAGCAGAGCTCAAACAACGACGCGGTTTTCTTAGCAATCACGTTTTCGTATTGCCTCATAGTAACATGCCGACCATCGGCAATGATACCTTCCAGCTCTTCGCCCTCAGTAAGATAAACGCAAGCCTTCTCTGTCTTATTGATCACCGTCTTATCTAATTGCGCGCAGAGGCCAAAAGCACGCACCAACAAAAAATCCCCCGCCAACAAAGTCGAAGATAAGCCATATTTGCTAAACGGTGACTGTTGATGACGCCGCTTTAGTGATTTGTCAATGATGTCATCATGCAGCAAAGTCGCCATATGAATAAGCTCTACCCCGGCACCAGCATTGATTAAATCCTCAGTCGGCTCAGTCACCCCGAAAAGCTTGGCCACCAAAATACCCAGCACCGGGCGCACGCGTTTACCACCTAAATGAAATAAATAGTCGCTAATTGCCGTTAACTTCTCAGCCTCACATTTAACAGACTGAGCTATTCTTTTTTCAACCAGATCAAGCCAGGGTTTAGCAATAGCATAAGCCTCCTTGGTCTCTTTGTCTAAATCCGGAATTTTTTTCTCGTCAATTAACGCTGCAATACTTGTCACAAAATCTCCCCTAATCGACCAGCTCGTAAGCCTTCACGGATTATTACTAATAGCGTTCCAAAAGTATTACAACTATGAACATTTGCTATTATTTATTGGCGTTTCCTTATCGGAAACGACTAATCTTGTGAAGGCTTAGTCTCCGTCCCTCCATAGTTTTGCTTCCAAAACTTGCCCCCTCTGGGGGCTTTCGTATAGAAACTCAGTAAAAGTAGCGAACGGATACCCCATCTCACACACAAAAACAGTGCCCCTATCTAGCAAATTGCCGCCAAGATAACAACCCGGGGAAATAAACCCAACGGGAGGTGTAAATAAATTCGAATGGTCGAGGAAAAACCGCGATATGTTTAGGCGAATTCGAATACTTACCAAAGCACAAAAGTTAATTTACTTCTCGCTTAGGGATTTTTCTAAGCTCCCTTTAATTTCCATTGCCGACCAAGTGAACTTTTTATCTCCGGCTTCGATTAAAACGTCATATGTTCCTGAGGGGAATATGAGTTTCTCGTCTAATGACCCTTGGGTGATGATTTCTTTACGCTCGTTTGGGCGATAAATTGTTACGTGCCCGGTGACAGGCTTAACCGACTCGGCGACGATTTCTTTTAGCGCGCTCTGCAGTCCTTTGCGATCTTCGGCCGGGTAGTATTTACCTACGCAGGAAAGGAATTTTCCTTTATCCAGATCAAGCCCAAAGCCGACGACAAAAGAGCGGGTTACTAATCCTTCTGCTGAAAGGCGCGTAGCGACTGCGCAGGGATCACCGTTACAACTTTCCACGCCGTCGGTTACTAAAATTAGGGAATTGTTTTTGCCCTTAGGCAGACTCGCCGCGGCCTGCTCAAGTGAATAGGCAATTGGCGTATAGCCTCCGGGAGTAAGCCCGACGATAATGTTCTTTAACGCTTCGGCATTTACGGCACCCAAAGGATAAAAAACTTTTGAGTCGCGGCAATCAACTTTTGACTTCGGTTCTGTTCCATAAACTTGCAGCGATACTTGCACATTATTCGGTAGGCTATCGATAGCACCGGACAGCACTTCCTTAGCCACATCAAGTCGAGTTTTTTGATTTTCAACCTTCGCCGCCATGCTACCGGAAGAATCCAAAATGAGCGCAATATTTGCCATTTGTTCGCTATCGGCTAGGCCTGAGTCTTTGGCTGCTTTTCCGCCGCCCAAAGAAACCGACCGGCTTAAAACAGTGAGTGACGCCGGGGCAGTATCCATCTCAATTTCTAAGCGCGTATCAGCCTTAATTTCTCGCTGATCTAACCACTTTTCGCTAGTCACTCCGGACTCGGCAATAAAACACCCGATATCATATACGCCAATGAGTAGGCGCATAGGTTTATCCGACCAAGAGTGCGCATCGTAGCTGGGAGCCTTCTTAGTTTTATATGCTCCGCACCACGCCTTTTCCAAGTGTTTCCCTTTGCGCAGCACACGCACTGTTAAATTAGCCATTCCGGCGGAGAGCTCGATTGTTTTTTCTACTTTTCCCTTGGCCTCAAAATCCGGTGTCCACCGAGCTAACCTCACAGCTCCATCTTCAAACTGAACGCCCAGATCATAAGTCCCTTCTTGGATAGTCATCTTTTCGCCGGAAAGTTTATAGGCCAAATAATTTGCCCGTTCGTCCTTTTCGTATATTCCCCACCACGCTTTGCGCCCGACATCAATGCCGTTGTTGGTAACGATGATTTTCAGCTCGGCAAGCCCCAGGCCCAGTTCGACAGTATTGTTGTAGTTTTGATTAAAGACCTGATTTTTAAGCCAACGCTCCTCGTGGGCATCTCCGTCAGTGAAATCGATCTTTATATCGTAGCTGCCGGAACCGATTGTCATTTCTTCGCCCGAATGCTTATAGGCAAGATACGAATTATGCTCTCCCTGCTTATAAACTCCCCACCATGCTTTGCGCCCGACATCCACCCCGCTATTGGTGATGGTCACTTTGGCATGACTTACAGCTTCGCCTAGTTCTACAGATTTTTCGATGCTCCCCTCGAGCTTTTCATTGAGCAGCCACTTTTCCTTTTTCAAAGCGTCATCTTCATACTCAATTCCAATGTCATACGTTCCTGCCGCAATAGTCATTTTTTCGCCGGAATGTTTATAGCCTAGATATGAGCCGTGCTCTCCCGGCTTATAAACGCCCCACCAGGCTTTGCGACCTATATCCAGCCCGCCATTGGTAATTTTATAGCTGGCCTGCGCTACCGGTGCATTTAGCTCTACGCTTTTGTTGACAGTAGCACCTTCGAGCTTTTCGTTTTCCAACCAGACTAAGGTATTTACATAATCATCTTCGTGATGAAGAGAGATAAAGTAGTTTCCAGAGGGAGCGAGTAAACAGGCTCCGGAGTAGGCATAGAGCAAATAGTTATCTTCTTTACTCTGATGCAGTCCCCACCATGCCTTTTTTCCGACCACGATTCCGCCATTGGTAATCGTGTAGCAAACATTTGTGAGCGGTTCATTTAGCTCAAAAGTTTCTTCTACCTTTGCACTAATACTTTTACCTGAAATCCATTTAACAATGTTTACGGCGTCCTTTTCGTAATGGATACCAATATCATAAGTCCCGGCGGGCACTTTCAGCGCCTTTCCAGAGTTTGCATACTCTATATAAGAGTCATGTTCTCCGGGATTGTAAATACCGAACCACGCCGCCGGCATGGGTTTTCCGCCATTAGTGATAGTATAAGTTAGCAAGGCTTCTTGAGCATAAGCGCTCAGCGGCAGTAAACAAGAGATTAGACATCCAATCATCCCAAGAAGTAGTAAAGTTGCTTTCATTGTCTTTCCTCTATCTAAAGAGCATTTCGTTTCTTAGCTACTGGTAAGCAATTATATTTTGTGCCGCAAAAAGGCAATAGCTCCACACCTTGTCCTTGCTATAGACAAATACGAACAACAGCGAGCTTTGTGTTTACTGTGTGCACATTGAAAATGCCTCACAGCAAGTTACTGTATTTGTCTGGAGAAGCCGTCGCAGCAAAACGCTTTTGGGTATCTCTTGCCGGCCGTATCATGGGAAGAAGAAATAAGTTATTTAAGCAGGCAGACATTAGGATTAGAGTCCGAGCCAGACAAAAAACCGCCGAATCGTCACCGCGCTAAGCGCATTAAAAAACTCAAAGTTTAGATAAAAAAGGGGGGCTTTTGGGGAGCCCCCGGGATATTTAAAACATTCACAAAGGAGAAGATCAGCGCCGCCGACTGCGCGGACGATTCACGTATCGCAAATCATCCGCCGCATCAATCGCCTGCTTGTGTATGGCATGAAGAAAGCCGCTGCCATAAACATTTAGCAGGCTTTCCAGTGGCACACCCGAGGCTGCACAAAGGCGCCGTTTCGATGCGTCACAAACAACAGGGTTGTCTTTGTCAAACGTGTGCGTTCGCCCGATTACGAGCAAACTCGCACGATCAACGCTACTGTCTCGCGAAAGCTCAAAAATTAGGCCTTGCTGATGCGCTTCCGCGAACTGCCGTTTTCCCCGTTTGTTACCCACTGCAACAAACAGGTTCTCCGGATACCCGGCGAGAAATGCTTCATTCGCCAGATCTGCCAGGCGCTCAAGAAATTTCTCGCGCCGGCGACCCTCTAGACCGTTCAAATGATCTTGATCAAATGGAGAACAATTTTCGACTTTGCAAATTTTCTCCACGATCTCGACCTGTTTACAAAAGGCCTTGTAATCGATTCCATTCTCATAGAACCAATTTTCACTCTGGCCTTCAGCCCTGAGCTCCAAACAGCGCAGATACAGCAGAATATCACGAAGAAAGTCAGAGGCGACCTTGTCTTTGGCCAGGGCTTTCCCCTTGGGATTACCCGGCAAAAGCATTCCGCCCATTTCCTGATTCCCTGCGAGCACAAAGCCAAACCAGGCCAAATTCGGCTCGCGGTCGCCTACATAAAGGCCCATCACCGCATTTTGCGGCGATGTCGGCATGGCTGCTGCACGCTTACCCAGCGCCGTGGGCTCGTGATCCAGATCGTAACAACCAATCCGAACCAAACGATCATCAGCCTGGATAACGCCTTGCCTGCTGGGCGCAACAAAAAAGTGTAAATCGTTGGGATGAACATTTCCATCCACCTTGAGACGAAGATTCATCCCGTCCAAAGCACAGTATTCGACTTCTCGCTGAGGATAATCAAAACTAAGATCATCTCGGGCAATCGCATACAAATGCAAACCGGGAGAATCCTCTTCAATCCTTCCCAGTCGACCACGCGCCTGATCGAACTCGGCCTTGGAAATTTCGGCCGTGACCAAGCCTTCATGCATGCAGTGCTCCCCGTAAAGGACAGGCTCGCGCTTTCTGCAAGAGTCGTAGAGCGTGACTAGCCCGGGATAAGTATTGGAATCCCGAGCAATCCCTGTTGCCAAAATCAGAACAGGATAAGGATACCGAAATTTGACGGCATCCTGCATGGCATGCGGAACTTGCGAGTGCAGCTCCAAGATCTGCTTTTGATCGTAATACTTGAGCAGAACTTTGCGCAGCTCGCGAATCTCGCCCTTGCCGGCCTCCAGAACCATCATTTTCTTCCCGGGAGCAACTTTGGGAAAATACTCCATGATAACTTCCAGAGTTGTTCCCAACACATGCTCCTGACGAACAGGAAACATCTGCCCTTCAATATGCACGTGATTCACTGAAAACGCGGCAAAGTATTGCCGCAATGCCTCCAAATCCATGGTAGCAGAAGATAGCACCAACCGTAGTCTCTCATCTCGGCCTAGGCGTTCATAAACTGTCGCTACATAGGCATCCTGATTAGACTTGCCGATGTGATATTCATCAGCAAATTCCACGGTCTGACCCCTGCTACAACGGTTTGCCCCTCGATTCAGTTCCTTCAAGAAAGCAGCCGAACGACGCAAAGCAATACCATCCGTCTGACACCACTCGCCCACCGCAGGACCTCCGATTTTTTCGAAACCTGTTTGAAAGCCGACTGACTGTCCCAACGGTTGGTTATAATTGTAAGCGCAACGTTCCGCCGCATTGCGTGCAGTAAGACGCTTGTCAAGAACGACATACGTCCTCCCCACCTCCTCCATCAAGGCAATGGCCGTTGCGCCACCTGTGGTTTTTCCGGTTCCGGTCGCACCAGTAAGCAGTGTTACCTGAAACCTTCTCACTGACTCCTGAATCTCAGCGATTTTCGCAACCACAGGAAGCCCCGCATTGTTCTCGGGGAATGGGCGCCCAGAAGCATCGTCATCTGACATACGCTTCTTCTCCTTTCTACTCCCTAAAAAAAATTTCACAGAACTTGCCATAAGCCAATGCTTATGACCTTGGTTCAACATGCAGAACCTTATCTCCTATTTATCTAGCCCTTTAAAACTACATTGGCAAATTTTCATCAGCATTTTCAAGCTTCAATGATTTGTGTGGATACTCGACCTAACTACCTGAGATTATTTCTGACGCTAAGAACTTGGCATTGATGTAATTTGCAACTGTGAAAGATATATTGCATTGACCAAGATGAACAGTTAGTGGGGCTCGCCAGGAAGCCAATAAGCGTAAGATTCAAATGAGCGAACAGATCAAAACACAAACAGAGTCATTAGAAGCGCAGATGCTAAATGCCCTAGAGCTTTTTCATTATGCTCATCGCTTCCGCGATAATCTGTTTGTCTTTTATTACGACCCCGATGTGGACTTCGCCCAGACTATCACTGACCTGCGCGTTTTAGAGTCGACGAATATCAAGGTAGCTATTTTGGTGCGCGACTCGCAGCTCCTCAGAGAAGAAATAAATTCCTGGAATCTACGCGGCTCAAACTACTTATTATTACCGCTGAGCTTTTCCGGACAAGACTGGCCGGCGGATAAAATTGCATTGGGTGCTTTATCTAGCACGCAAACACCTATTTTCGCTTATGACTATGCTGAGGAGTCCCCAACACCGCGTTCGGCCATGGATAAATATGCGTTTGATATCGCCGATAAGCTAAACGCTCACAAGCTGTTTTTCGTCACGGAAGTAAGCGGCCTACAAGTTCATCATATCTTTTATTCTCATCCATCGCCTGAACAGATTCGCCGTTTTCTTAAAGAGGGTAAAGGAATCAATATCGGCGCTGAGCGCCTAAACCTGATTTACGACCAAAGGCAAAATAAGCAGTTTGAAGTAGTGCTCTTGCGCACCGAAGCCGGCGCCATTTTCGAAGAGATTTTTACTCACCGCGGACGCGGCACTTTATTTTCGGATAAGTATCCTAATATTGTGCGGCGCGCTACACCCTCTGATACCAAAGATATTTCGCTGCTAATTAAAGCGCATGTGGCCGACAAGCTTATTTTGCCTATTTCTGAGGAAGACATTTTTAAACAGATACATCTTTTCCATGTTTACACTGTAAACGAGGCTATTGTCGCTACCGCGCGGCTAACTGAATATGGAAACGTTGCTGAGCTGGCCAAGTTCTGCACCTTGCCGCGCTATCAACGACAAGGCCGCGCCCATGAATTAGCGATGGCGCTAATCAACAAAGCCCGCGAAATGGGCAAAGACTATGTTTTTGCTCTGAGCATAGTGCCACAAATGTGGAAGTTCTTTCATGACCTGGGCTTCATCGAAGTAGACCGCCAGACATTACCTGAAGAGTGGACGCGCAATTATGACTTTGCTCGTCCCTCAAAAGGATTTATATGCCGTTTAAGTAACAAATGACTTCTCTAGAGTTGCTTAGTGCTAGCTAATAATAAGGCCAATTAATCTTGAAACATCGCAGCGAAATATTTCTTGTCGTAGTTCTTGTGCTGGTTACAGTTACGGCTTATCTCCCGCTATACAAAAACGGTTTTGTCGATTGGGATGATACACAGTATATAATTGAAAATGAGTCGGTAAAAAATTTTGAGTTATACGATTTAATTACTAATAACTTTGCGCGCAATTATCATCCTCTGACCATGCTCAGCCTAGCCATCGACTACAGTATCTTCGGCGAAACACCTCAGGCATTTCATTACATCAACCTTTTGCTACATATTCTCAACTCACTATTGGTCGCCGCATTAATTTTGAAGCTTCCCGGAGCAAATCGCTATCTTAGTTTTTGGATAGCTTTGATCTTTGCCATACATCCTTTGCATGTGGAATCAGTAGCTTGGCTTTCAGAAAGAAAAGACGTCTTATCAACTTTCTTCTTCCTGCTGGGCCTCATTGTTTATACCAACGAACAGAGCAAAGGCCCGAATCTTTGGCAGCGACAGGGTTACTATCTTGTCTTTGGCTTATTCTTCTTGGCGCTTAATGCCAAAATTATGGCCGCCACCTTCCCGCTCGTATTATTTTTATTTGATTACCTCTACCAAAGAAAACAAACTATTCTTAGTGCTTGCGAGAAAATTCCGCTCTTAGTTTTTAGTGTAGCTTACAGCCTGATCAATATCCAAGCCCAGTCTAGTAAAGAATTTGCCCTCAAGTTTAACTGTGACCTGGGAGTAATGTTAGGCACAGCGCTTAATTCGCTGGCCTTCTCATTATATAAGTCAATTTTCCCGACTGATCTGAGCATCATCTACCAAAGGGGCGTGGTGGAAATAAGTATTGTACAATATTTGGTAGCTTTGATAATATGCTGTGCAATTGGCGTCAGCTTCGTTATTTTCAAAAATATGCGACGGCTTATGCTATTTGGCGGCTTATTTTTTCTACTAACCATTGCCCCCACCACGGGAATTATCCCCTTTGGAGAAAACCAATCGTATGCTGATCGCTACTTGTATCTACCTTCAATTGGTCTATTCTATTTATATGGAGTTATACTTTGGGCACTAAGCGAACAGTGGGTGAGGAACAAACAATTATTTAACCGTAGCATAGTCGGCCTACTCGTATTTGTCTCTGTGTTTTTCTCTTATCAAGCGAACAAACGAGTCGAGGCCTGGGAAGATAGCGAGACCTTATTTAATGATGTTATCAGTAAATATCCCAAAACAAATATTGCTTTTATTAACTTGGGGAAATATTACTTGGAAAAAGATGACTATAATCAAGCCATCTATCACTATCAAAAGGCCTTAGAAATTAACCCCGATGATCAAATGGCACATGGCAACTTAGGCGCCATTTACGCCATGCTCAAGCAAGACGAACAAGCACTGGCCGCATACAAGAAAGCTATTGAGATTGACCCCTCGTACGTTACCACCATCTATAACTTAGCCAGCCTTTATCAAAGAAGGGGCCAAGAGAATCAAGCAATCGAAGAATTTCAAAAAGTGGTTCAAATCGATTCCGGTTTTTTTCAAGCTTATTACAATCTTGGTGGTATTTACTTGCGCCGCGGTGATCAAGACGAAGCGATAAGACAGTTTCAAAATGCCCTAGAAAAGCAACCTGACTATTTACCGGCCCGTCTCAATCTTGCCCGTGTCTATCAAAGAAAGGGCTTACTGCGTGCTGCTCTCGGCGAATATGAACGCTGCCTCACCCTCGCCCCCGACGACCCCAAAATTCAATCCGCCATCCTCCAAATCGCCACCACCCTCCGCGACTCCCGCCTCTAAGAACGTTAAATCTTAACTCCTCACTCCCAAATCCTCAGAAAAGCGAAGAAGATAATCGTCAGGATCTTGCACAATGAACTGGTTTACTCCTAACATGATTTCGTTAGCGCGGTAATATTTCTCTTCTAAAGGCAAAAATATACAAACCCCGATTTTCTGAACATTGGCATATAAAAGATCTATATTGTTGGTTTGTATCTCCAAGTTCATACCTTGGCCGAAGGGATATTCGAGTTGTCCAATTACCCATGGATTTGTAATCCCCTTCTAATAACTCCTCAGAGGACTTCCGTGGCTATCACCTGCTTAAACCAAGGGCGATTTGAGGGGGTTGGATTAACTTTTTTGCAACAAAAGTTTAACAATCAACGATGGCGCTGAAGGTATCTATTACGTAGGTGGCCTTTTGAGCGACCTCATTTGATCTATCGCTAAAGCCCCAAGTTACGAACACGCTATCCATAGCCGCATTACTTGCACAATCAATGTCATAACTAGAATCTCCTACAAACAAACAATGCTTAACATCTTCTGCTAAAAGTTTTGCCGCCAGCAAGGCCGGATCAGGATCGGGCTTATGCTTTTCTGTATTTTCCGGGGTGACGAAACAATCTATGTATTGGCTAAATCCCAGCGCATCACAATAAAGCATAGTAAATTCCCTGGAGCGAGAAGTAACAATCGCTATCTTTTTCCCCTTTTCCTTTAAATTTTTCAGACAATCTAGCGCTCCGCCAAAAGCAACAATGTGTTCTTGCCAGCGCATTCGTTGATAACTCAAATAATGCTCTTTGATTTCAGAAAGGTTAGCCTCGGCGATGTGGCCAAAATACAACGCGATGGAGTCGGCTAGTGGAAACCCGATATTTTGTTTTATTGTTTCATCAGTGATAGAGATAGATGTTTTGAATTTATTTTCAGCGAAAGAAATCGCCGCTCGATAACAAGCGATTATCAGCTCACAGCTATCGATAAGCGTTCCATCAAGATCAAACAAATAAGCGCTATATAAGTCAATTGTTTTCATTGGTTATAACTCCATTGCGCTATGGTTTTAGCAACTTGGATAACTTAATGCTAGGCTTCTTTAAATGTTACTTTGTTGAAATCGGAGTGAATTTAAGCTATAAGCTGCCTTCCGTTTCCCGCGGCCATTCCGATCACAACTTCGCTCTTTAACATATAAATATTGAGAATATTTATTCAATCTGTCTTTTGGGTCAGTCTGAGCCATAAGACAGAAAAGAGGGACGGTTTTTCCCCTAATGAGTTACCCGATGCGTAGTGGTGACAATGAGCTAGCACTACGCATTAGCGTAATTCATCTTGGAAGTGGCAGGTAGTTAAACTGTTAGAAAGATAGCATCCATGTTTAAAATCAGAAGCAAAATGCTGTTTGTCCTAGGTTACATTATGGTTACAGCAGGGTAAGTTCCATTGAGAGATAATCCCCTTAGAAGGTGTAGAGTAGTTATGGAAGGAAAGTCGTATCGAGTATCATAATGGATGATATTGGATAGGTTACCCCCTTAAGGGGGTAAAAATTCCCGACT
>JADZAE010000049.1 GCA_020852715.1 Deltaproteobacteria bacterium | reverse complement strand
TGGTAAATGTTTATTTGTTGAATTTGTAAATCATTATAGTCGGAAATTTTTACCCTCTTAAAGGGGTAACCTATCGAATATCATCCATTATGGTACTCGATACGACTTTCCTTCCATAACTACTCTACACTTTCTAAGGGGATTATCTCTCAATGGAACTTACCACAGCCATAAATTTGCCTAATTGACCCGACTATAGCTGTCATATCTCCCAAGCAGCCAGTGGCGTCGCTTGAAACGCCATCAGCACGACCCCAAACTCTGGAAATATCGCCAAAAATCGCGCTTAAATCTCCAATGAGAGCACCACGATCGCTGCTCTCAGGATTAAGCGGCTGACGAATCACACCTTCCAATTCGGGATGAACATCACTGATCCTCGATTGGTCTCCATAAAGTCGTTTTTGGCCTGAAACCCGTTTGTAATAGAAGGTTTTTGGCGGATTAAAATCTCCTCCGTTGCCTCCCATCAGCCATAACTTTTCTGGGTCTGTATTGAAAAGACCTTCGACATGAAGCGTTACCGCCTGACAATTGCTCATAGCAAAATCCTTTCCACAAAATAATTTGCAACCTTAAGTATCACTGTTGCAAGTAACTAAATAACTGCTTGCAACAGTGCCAAATAATTTCTACTAAGTTTTATTTAAAGGACAACGTCCGAGCAGACGCTTGCGTAAAGCGAAGCCCGGAAAATGGCATACAGCCCGGCGAAAGTAAAGAGTTTCTACCTAGCCTTTAGAATCTCTCGGCAAATCTCTTGATCGCTAAAATGATGCTTGACCCCCTTAACATCTTGATAATCCTCGTGCCCCTTGCCAGCAATTAATACGATATCGCCTGACCGGGCCTGTTTAATCGCCTGTTCAATGGCCTCGCGCCGATCCACATATACCTGATACTCAAAACCACTACGCTTATTTTTTAACCCGACTAAAATATCATCAACGATACTTTGAGGCTCTTCAGTTCGCGGGTTATCCGACGTCACTACTCCAATATCAGACAAACGCATTACTTCTTGCGCCATCAGCGGACGCTTGCCCTTATCGCGATCGCCGCCGCAGCCAAACACGGTAATCATACGACCCTGGCAAATTTCGCGCATCGACTCCTGCGCCTTTGCTAACCCATCAGGGGTATGGGCATAATCGACATAAACACCAATCTGCTTATCGGCTATGCGCTCTAAGCGCCCGGGCGCAGAACGCACACGAGCTAAAGCTAGAGCAATATCTTTATTACAATAACCTAAGCCACTAAGCACACCCGCAGCAGCCAACATGTTAGAGACGTTAAAACTGCCAACCAAATGACTAACAAAGTTGATTTCTTCTCCATTAACCATGATACTTATTGTCGTATTAAAAAGCGTTGGCTGATAACTTCTCAACGCCACATATTGTTTATCCTCATGCATGCTATAACCGATCGGCCTAATCATGGGATAACGAGACTTCAACTCAGCTAATATCTCTTCCCCGTATGCATCATCGACATTAATCACAGCAAAGCGATTTTCTTTGCCGCTGGCTGCCAGCTCTGAAAAAAACAATTTGCGTTTAGCAGCCGTATACTCTTCTATCGTCTTATGATAATCAAGGTGATCACGAGTTAAATTCGTAAACACCGCACCCCGCCAAGCTATACAACCATGTCGTCGCTGATCTAAAGCGTGACTAGATACCTCCATCACTGCCGCCCTAGCGCCTTGTTTCAAAGCGCTTCCCAGGAAGCGATAAACGCTTAAGGCATCCTCTGTTGTTGTATTTGTTTGTTCAGATAAACTGGCATTACCTTCTCGATCATGTAGACAAAAGCCAATGGTGCCCAAATAGCTTGCCGCAGCGCCAAGAAAACTCAACGCTTGACTGATAATCCAACAAATCGATGTTTTACCATTTGTTCCGGTAACCCCAATGTAATTATCTAGGTCTGCACTCTTTAAATAAAAATTCTTGCCCACTTGAGCTTTGGCCAGCACAATATCAGTGGCATAAATTAGGGGACACGGTGTTCGTGCTATCTCAGACCAATCAAAATCATCCTTAGTGGTCAAGATGGCGCTGCAGCCGGCAGCTAGCGCTTGGGGGATATAATTTCGCGCATCCAGTTTACTGCCGCGTAGAGCAACAAATAATGACCCCGGTTTCACCTCTTTCGATGAAATAGTTAAATTGGTAATTTCAGGATTTTCTTTTGTATCGCCTGTGTAATCTACATTCTTAAGCAGATCATTCAGTCGCATTTTAAATTTCCTCCTTCTCTTTTTCCACACTGCTGGAATTACTGGAAAGGCCATGACTTCCCGACATCAAATGAGACAAAATCCTTTCCATAGCGCGGCGAAATACAGGAGCTGCTACAGTCCCGCCATAGCGAGGGAAAACACCCGGCTCATCTACGGCAACAAACATTATTAACTTCTTCTCAATACCAATCTCGCGAGCATCAATCATACCGATAAAAGAGGCGAGAACGCGATTCGAATCATAACCACGTGCCCCGATATTTGGTTTTTGCGCCGTGCCTGTTTTTCCAGAGACACGCACACCCATAATGCGCGCACCTTTAGCTGTTCCATGGCTATCCTCAGTCACTCCGGTGAGAACTTCAAATATTGTTTTGGCTGTCTCCTCTGCTAAAACCCGCTCCCCCCGAACTTCCTCCGGCTTTACTTTCAATATTGTCGGCCTGACCATCACTCCATTATTGATAAAGGAGGAATAAGCTTGAGCCATTTGCAAGGCCGTCACTGAAATACCTTGTCCGAATGAATGCGTCGCCACATCGATGTTCGCCCATGTATTCGGCTCGCGCATAATGCCTTTACCTTCTCCAGCTAACTCAATGCCCACCTGTTTAGAAAATCCAAAATCAATCAACGCTCTTCCTAAGCGCTCTTTTCCTAGGCGTTGGCCAAGTTTTGTCATACAAATATTACTCGAGCGCACCAGCACATCACGAACACTTAAAACTCCAGAAGGATGCACGTCTTTAATCGTATATTTCCCGACCTGGTATCGACCCATTTCGCAGTCAATTTGTTCGTCGACGCGTGTCAGCTTTTGCTCCAAAGCAATAGCGGCAACAATCGGCTTAAATGTGCTGCCCGGTTCGAAATTGTCCTGCAGAACAAAATTCTTGAGTGTTTCCGGATCAAGATTCTTCTGCTGATTGGGATTAAACCCTGGCGATTGCGCTATACTAATTAACTCACCTGTCTGGGCGTCCATTAATACGCCAATAATATGCTTGGCCTGAGCATCCACCAAACCGCGATGAAGTTCTTCTTCGACAATGTTTTGTATATATGAATCAATGCTTAAAGAGACATCCTTACCTTCGCTGCGCACATCTCTACTTGTAGTTGATGCAAAAGCGTCAGGAATCAATTTATTCTTAAAACTTACTCGATTCAAACTTTCCCGAAAAGTTCCAAGATTGCGCATTTTCTCATTTAAGTCAGTAACTAACCGGCCACGTGCATCACGACTGACACTAATACTTCGCGCCTTTGCCGAGAGCATTTTGTCAAAATAGCCCTCTACCCCTGACTGTCCCTGACCATCGCGATTAACCCGACCAATTAATGCTCCGGCCAGCTCGCCGTGTGGATAATAACGACGAAATTCGGGAATTGAAACAACGCCCTTAAGCTTTAAAGAGTCGATGCGATCCGCAGTCTCTTTAGGTAAGGCCCGAGCCAACCAGACAAAAGATTTCTCCTGATTAATGATGTTTTTTATTTTGCTTTCCGGTATTTCAAGAATAGAGCTTAGATTTTTAATCGTCTGTGGATCTTTTCTCAGCTGACGAGGATGGGCACCCACCGATGCCGCTTGCACGGAAACAGCTAGCACTCGATCTTGGGAATCTTTGATGGCACCGCGCACACCTTGAATAGTTATTGAAGTACTGTGCTGCCGCCCCGCTATTTTCTCCCACTTTTCGTATTCAGTATCCTGAATAGTATAAAGACGGAACACAACCCCAATAGCAATTGCTCCAATACCCATCGTGACTATACATATTCGCAAACGCCTATCCACATCACGACGCTCCGGATAGGTTGCTAAAATAAATAAACTAATCAAAGCTTTTCCCAGCAAGCGTGGCGAGAAATGCAGCACTGGAGTAGTTTTCTTTGCTGCCACTTGCCACGCTCTCTGTGACGACCAATTACAATAATTCTTTTCCGATGCTTTCCTCCACTGACGCAAAAAACGCTCTACTCGCTGCATTAGATAATAAGAAAGGCCTCTCAAAAATACTACGATCTGCCTCCCATATCTCAGTGTGACTTTAGGCAGTAAGTAAATAAAACGCGGCAGTTTAAATGCCTGGAAATTTATCCACCGCTCACGTTTTTCATTTGTTAGAGGTGTTTGCTTCCACCAGCGCCTAGTTCCAAAATTTGTCAGCTTCTGTTCACGCAGAATACGACAACCACATTGCGACTTGGAGCTATACATAAATCAATAACTCATTTTTCTTATCTGTTTTGGCGAAGCCATCTCCATACCGAGTTTGGCTCTAGCCGAAGTTAGAATCTCCGCCGGACGCCCCTGAAAAGCGTAGGTAAATCCCAGCTCTCTCAATTCTGCATCATTACTCAATGCCACCATACGCAGCTTTTCTATCTCATAACCTTTCTCCGTGATCACTACGCGCAACATAAGCTGCGCGGACAAGACCACAAATAGAAAAGCTAAACTCAGCAACAAACGTTTATGACTAACATTGGCCCGTTTAAAGGTTCCGGCCTTAGTCACTTGGACCTTAGTAAAATCCAGGTCTGTAGCCTGCGCCGCGAAATTTACATAATATACTTCCATACACTTCCTAACTGCTAATTATTGCAATCGTTCAAACACCCGTAATCTTGCGCTTCTTGCTCGTGGGTTGAGCGCTATCTCCTCCCCCAACGGAACAACAGCTTGCTTCGTGAGCAGCTTCCCCATAGCCGGGGCCTGCTCAGTAACTAACCCACGCGGAACAGTTCCCGGCCGTGACCAGGTCCGAAACTGCCGCGTTACATATTTATCCTCCAAAGAATGAAAACTAATAATCGCCACACGACCATGAGGACGAAGAATCTCAGGTAGGGAATTAAGAAGATTCTTTATTTGGCGAAACTCTTGATTCACTTCAATGCGTATTGCTTGAAAACAAACTGTCGCACTGTGACTACGTTTGCCCGGTTTATTTTTCTTATGCTCCGAGAATCGTGGTATAACCTGCTCACAAATTTTGCGCAGCGAAGTCGTATCTTCAAGTGGTCGAGCATCGCAAATTGCTTTCGCTAAAGCTCTACTTGGAGCGCCAACGCCCCCCACCTTAAAAACGCGGAGCAAATCATGAAAACTATAGTTATTAACAACATCACTCGCTGTTAATTTTTGGGAAATATCAAAGCGCATGTCTAGAGATGCTGCACCCTGGAACGAGAATCCACGCTGAGCATCATCAAGCTGATCGCTGGACATCCCCAAATCGGCAAGCACCGCATCGAATCCGCCGGTAAAAACATCGCGCCAATTGTTCGGTAGTGTGGCCACTAGCTCCTCTAACTCCCCAAAGTTGCCCTGACAAACAATGGCCCGCTCAGAAAATTGCTGCAAGGTATTATGCCCGCGATCAACAGCCACAGCATCCCGATCAAGCCCAATAAGCTTAAGACCGGGCATGGCATTGAGGAGCCTCACGCTGTGTCCCCCACCACCAAATGTGCAATCTAAAACAAGCATATCTTCTTTTTCTTCGATATCACCAATTAAATACTTTTCTACTTCTGCCAGCATCACTGAAATATGTTTACTGGGTGTCAAACTCTCTTGCATGAAAAGACCCCAGATTAAATATCCACGTTAGCATACAAACTGGGATCTTCTAAAAGAGCAGCTTCCGCTTCTCTAAAGATGAATTCCCACACTCTCTTTTCCCAAATACGAAATCCGTGCAGCGATGCCGTAAAAACGATTTCTTTTTCCAATCCGGCATAAGTGCGAAGCTGATGAGGAATGTTAATTCTCCCGGCTGCATCAACCGAACATTCAACTGCTCGCGCAAAATAAAAATTTTCTAGCTTACGAAGTTGTGGGTCAAAACGACTTTTCTCTTTGAGTTTTGTTTCGAAATCTTGCCAAGCGGAAATAGTGAAACCATCGAGACAACGCGCACCGTCAGTAATAAAGTTTGTGATCACAACAGATGAAATATTTTTTTGCGCTAATACTTGACGAAAACTAGAAGGAAGACTGACCCGGCCTTTGTCATCCAGCAGATGTTCATACGTCCCCTTGAAAGACGATGATTCTATCCCACCGACAATTGGCTTAATTAACGAATCGTTATTTAAATGACTTTTGATTTCCATAATGCCCCACTCTCTCCCACGATGCCCCAATCTACACTATGAAAAACTGCCAAACAACTGAAATGTTTATCTTTTCTAATGTATAACTTACATAAACCTTATGCACTTTCAAAATCTTATAGGTCACACAATATATATGGTTGCGCGAATGTTTCTCCCACTATATATAGGCCACCGCTTTTGAAATTATTCCGTTTGGCAAATTAAGTTTTTTTGCAACGATATTTCGTAATGCGGGATAACACTTTCGAATGTTCGGAAGCAGCCTTTACCCCCTGGGGAGCAAAAAGGCCTTCTTCAACGTCGACTCATTCTTGATTGAAGGACGATAAGCACTTGAAAATATGGTGCTTTAGCCACCAAAAAGAGTTTGGAAAAAATTTGTGGCTTTTCAGGTTTTTTTCGCGTGGGTAGTTGAATATCTATTTTCCGCACTGCTATTATTTCTCTCCGTGCGGATGAATAAAATGTTCGGCCCGAATTCATTTTTTTATTGACTTTGGGTTCTCCGTTTTAGTATTTTCCGACCTTCGCGTTTTCGGTTAGATTAGCGATTTGCAAGATAAAGTAGTTTTTAGTTTTCAGGCATAAAGAGTTTCTTTTGCCTGGCGCCGGTTTCCTTTTGTTTTTTATTCAGGTTAATTTTGGTTTCAATATGTCACCGTGGCGTTGTGACTTAGTGTGCTCGATATCAAAGATGGAATTAATAGTAACCTGTATAATTAAATAGAGGGACATATTATGAAGTTGTGGTCAAATAGCAGTATTCCTAATGGCAGTGGTGGTTTCAATCCGGAAAAGCGGCTGTTGGCAGCTGTATTACAGAGAGCTATTACTGATTTCGTATCCGGTGAAGGAGAACTACAGGAATCTGCTCGTCAGTGGCTATATGGATCAGATGACATAAGTGAGTCATTTGGTTTTGCCTACATCTGTGAAGCTCTTGATTTCCACAAAGAAGAGCTGCGCAAAGCCATCAGCAAACAATTAGCGGCTGCACAGCAAGAGATAAGTATTCATACTGCTAGCATACCTGCCGAAATGCTTAACGCTTAATCTGCAGGGCATTGCACTAAAAAGAAAGGGGCTCAAAGGGCCCCTTTCTTTATGAGTTGATCTTAAGGAAATTACACTTACTTACGCGGACGCCGAATTTTCTTCCAGTAAGTATTCAATTCCGCGCCACCTTGTTGTTGACCACGAATTAGCTTCACGTAACGAGCCAGCCCCAGTCGTAGATAATTAGCGTCTATACCTAAAGAAAAGCAAACATTATCGAAACTAAACGGATAGTTGGTATCAGTAGTCTCTATCCACTCCATTGCCTCATTGTTAGCTTTGGACTTACTTACCTTAGCGGATAGACTCTTACTTATATACGCTTCTACTCCATCTGCTAAAATTGCAGCCATCAGTTTACGTTCGCCCCCGGTAAAACCCCGTTCAGCGTCTTCTTGAAACTGACTGGGAAGCATAACATCGGGTTGAAATAATGAGGAAACAAAAGGATCGGACGAAAAGGACTCACCAAATTGCTGTGTCGAATAGTTAGCCATAAACCCTCCAGCGCTAGTCAAACATTTATATTGGGAACGCTAAAACAACCTCAAAAAACCAATATAACCTAACGCTGCCACCACCGTCTTACCGTTGCCAGAGTAACACTTAGAAATTAAAAATACAGATAAATCTTCATAATGAATAATCATTCTAGATAATAATTTTAGATAAATACGAACCTTATTCTAATGCTAAACTTGAATGTATCAATAATGCAATTGGTGAGAGATAAAAATTTTCTTGTAGCAATTAAGCAACTTATAGGAGCAGGAGAGGGTTAACCTGTAAACAAACCAAATTTATACGCAGATCGAATACCGACTAAGTATGTCGGTTACTAATAGCAATCAGAAGAAGATGCAGGATGTTGCTATGAGCAGAAAGCTCACCAGCAACATCCTGCAAGCTCAGCTGTCAGCGCTAACTGCCCTCGTCTTTTTTACAATGCAGCCTCAGTGCATTCATGCGGAGAGAAGCATTTATCTCACCGAGAAAGTAGACCGAGACCAGTAACATCATCTGCAGATTTAAAAACTGACAGACCTCCAACGCCGCATTGATCGACATTCCGGCCCTACACAGCAGCCACGGTAACGCTATCATCCCTAGCACATACAATGCCAACTGCGCGGGGAAACTTTTGAAGTATCTCATGATGAGACCTCCTATTTGCCATCACCCCCTGATGATGACGATAACGGCACAGAGCTCATATTCGAGCTAATCCTGTGCTCGATTAAACAGAAAATGCTTAATCGAGCACAGCATTAAAAACCTTTTCCTCTCTCAGCTTTCAATTGCATTCAAAACTGAGATCAGAAAATCTTCTATCAATTTAAATAATAAAAAGAACATCGCGTAAAGGCAACAAATGCCACAGTATAAATTAAGAGTGGGGGAATAAAACCATGACAAAAACCGCTGGGGTGGTAAGCGAGCGACGAAGCTCAACATACCACCCCGAGACTCAGTGCTTGCGAGAGAACAAAAATGCGATCGAATAGACCGTGAAAATTATAAATGTTTTCCCAATCGCATTCCAGGCCTGGTCCCATTCAATGCCGGTAAGCATCAATGCTCCAAGCAGGCAAAAAACCATAGCCGCCGCACCCGCCCCAACAAAGGCCAAGTTAGTCCCTACAGTTTTGATTTGTTCCATCTTCTCCTTCCTGACAGACTCCGATAAATTTGCTCCTATCGAAGCGTGTGCGCACCAAGCTCGAACTCAAGCTGCTATTGTGCTTAGGAGCTATATCAAAAGCCCTTTTTTCTGCGCGCTCTGCTAACATCCGCCTTTTGACATCACCACTAAACACCATAACAAATAACCTTTTCCCTCTTAACTCTCACTAACTGTGCCGGTTTCGGGCAACAATAAGTCAGAGCTAAGGAAAGTTTCTTCTCTATATGTATGTGCAAGAACAAGTGGATTTTACTCCCGCCACCCCAACTCAGCCAAACAAGATATCTACCTTATCAGCTTCATCCTTCTTTAAGGAAAAGTGTAAGAGGATAACCAACGAAGAAAGCGGCAGAGCTGATTTTTATCAGACTCTGCCGCCATTCAAGAACCCTAAAAAGGAAACTCGGTCATGGTGAAAATCAACCAGATCGAATACCCTAAGCTTGCAGTCCCACAAATAATTGCAATACCTAAGGCAATTATTGATTTCGCGTAGCCACTCATCCTCCCCGCCCTCTTTTCTATAAAAAACGGCCCAAATCCGATAAATCAGACTTTCTGCGCTCGGCTAAATGAATACATTTAACCGAACACGGAACACGCGCAAAACTTCTCCTCCTCCGCTTTCAGAATTAACTCAAAGCAGCAGAAACACTCTTCTTTTCAAAATATTTTTCTTATAAGCCAGTAAATCACCGTTCAACTTACTTTTCGTGTACGGCATAACTATCGGCCAGAATCGAAAGCAGCCTTTTATCACAATGAATTAAATTGCTCAAGTCTAGAATTACTTTTTAGCAAAAGTTCTTATGATGCTCATCACTCGCAACTGCGCTTTGTGAAGCACACCCATGTTGGTTAATTATTCTAAATTGATGGCTTCGGTTAGCGGTGGTCTCAATAATCTTCTCCGCCCCTCCTCCGCGCGCAACGCGATTTGCGGGAAAGTCTCGCTTAGGCGGGTAAGCTGATGTAAATGTTCAGCAGTTTGTGTAATCAAACGCGCGGCATCTCCTTCTTGAGCGCCGCATAGACGTAGCAATCCACGAAACTCCTGCCAGGTCTCGGCTTTAAGCCACATCAGAACCGTATGAGAGGCATTAGGCACAACGATACGCGTATCGGTAACACCAGGAAGATCAAGATCTTGCACACGGTTGATAATTTCAGAAAGCTGAGTAATATCTTCTTCACTTAACGGTGGTTCTTTGGTTTTTAAATATTGCCTGTGCTCATCGGCACAAATAGAAGCAATTATTGCCGTCATGCGTTCAGCAGAGACATTATTAAGCATTCCTTCTTGAACTATCTCCGCTAGCTCAAGCACCAAACTTGTGCATAGATTAGCACTCCAATACCCCTTCTCAGACAAAGTATACTGATACAAATGCCCCAAAGCGCGCAGTCCATTTAAGGTTTGCTCAAGCATTGCTTCTTGACGCTTTTCTAACTCGGCGGACTGCTTTTCAATGCGTCGACGGCGTTTCATCATCTTGTTGATTTCGCGCGGAAACTTCGCTTGCTCTCCGTCTTCGATGATACGCTGACCAACTTTGGCTTCAATCTCATCGGAAACCTCTTCCGCTTCTTTTAATAATTTAACAGCATTCTGCTTATCGATATAAGCGGCTAAACTCCGCTGCACTGTATAATGCAAATCATCTACATTTCGATAACGAAGTAAATTCAACACTGTGCTCGGGCTGGGAAAGTATGCTGAAACCAGAGGCTCGGCAGTTTTTTTGGAAATTTTCAATAATTCGCGTGCATCACAGAAAGTCGAAGGGGCAGCCACACAAAAACCTACAGTATCTTTGCCGCGACGACCAGCACGACCGGACATTTGCTGAAACTCTGCGGCGGTTAGATTTTTATAACCCTCTCCGCCACGCTTAGAATGAGCAGTAATAACAACAGTGCGCGCCGGAAAGTCCACTCCCGCAGCGACAGTGCCGGTAGCAATCAGCACACGCAGCACGCCCATACTCATCAGTTCTTCTAATAACAACCGCCACATCAATAACTGGCCGGCATGGTGAGCCCCAATTCCTGAACGCACTAAAGCCGGATAATGCGGGTGATTGAGAATCAGATCAGTTTCCATGTCGTAAGATCTGACTATTTCAAAAACAGCTGCCTTAAGTTCTTTTTGCATGTAAATCGGTAGCGCCAAGCGCGGATGATTCGCCGCTCGCTGCACATCAGTATCACACTGAGCACGTGCGGTACGAAAAACGATAGCCGGCAATAAATTGCAGCGATCTAACTCTAAGGTAATATCAGCAATATGATATTCTGCGTGCATTACCTTCTCCCGCCCCCTCCGCGCCCATTTCGTCCACGGCGAAACTTACCCAAAGAAGCAGTGCGGGCAAAAGCTTCATTGTAATACCTGTCCACCTCCGAAAGAATTTCTCCGCTATTATTAGTCAGCGGTAGCACACCAAAATCCGGATGAATAAAACCAAATCGCATTTCTACTGGACGCTGCTGCACGCGAACAATTTTAACTTCGCGGTTACGAATCCCGGAAATCCAATTGGCAATTTCTTGATGATTAGAAATGGACGCCGAAAGCATCAATAACTTCGCCGAACGCGGAGCTAAGATAATGCTTTCTTCCCAGACAGGGCCGCGCTGCGGATCTGCTAGGTAATGCAGCTCATCTAAAACAACTAAACCATAATTTTCTGAGTAACGATAAAGTTCATTTCGATAAATTTCAGTTGTGGCTACTACCAACTGACTGTCTCCTTCAATCTTTCTATCACCCGTAAGCAGGCCGACACTAAAATCCTGGTGGAAGATGCGACGAAACTCGGCGTACTTGGCATTGGAAAGAGCTTTCAGTGGGGCCGTATAAACCACCCGTTTCCCTTCGCTTACCGTATGGCGAATGGCCTCGATAGCAATATAGGTTTTACCCGCACCGGTAGGAGCGATAACTAGAGTGTCATAACCATCGGCTAAATGCTTAATCGCCTCAGTTTGAAAATCATCAGCAACAAAAGGCCTATTCTCAGGAACACTAATGCCCTCTAAGAAATCGTCTCTTAATTGATGAATATGTCTTCTTGAGCCGCCCACAATCTGGATTTTAATTCTTTATTACTGTTTTATTGATCCCAAAGTCATAGCGCGTAGCCAGAAAATCAATAACGTGTTGCGGGGCCTTCGTTAATAACTCCTGAGGCAAGCAATTACACTGAATCCTTCCGTCAAATAAACCAAGCACACGATGAACATTAGGTAGCAAACGACGAATATCATGACTTACGAAAACTACTGTAGTTTGCGTGAGCTTATATAAAGTTTTCTTGATTAAATCAATGATCACGCTGGCCGCAACCGGATCCAGGCCGCCGGTAGGATCATCAAGCAACACCAACTCCGGCTCATTAACCAGCGCTCGCGCTATCCCCACACGCCGGCGCATGCCACCGCTAAGCTGACCGGCATGTTTTTTATAAGCCCGAGCCAAGCCGACCTTTTTTAAAGTCTGATAGGCTTTCTCATACGCTTCTTGCTGACTAAATTTAGGATGCAAATCATCGTAGTGGTCGCAATCGAGTAAGGGAAAAGCCACATTTTCCAAAACCGACATGGAATCGAATAAAGCTCCTTCCTGAAACAAGAAGCCGACGCGGTAATTATGCGGGGTATCGGTTTTAATACTCCCTTGATCAGCCTTCATTACTCCGCCTAAAATCTTCAATAATACACTTTTCCCGCCACCGCTGGGACCCACAAGTCCGATAATCTCACCGCGCGGCAGCACAAAACTGACATCACTTAATAACGTCTTATCAGAAAATGATTTACTGATCCCATTAACTTTTAACATAATTCTCCTCGGACTCTTTTGCCGCACTCCATCTGTGAAGATGATCTATCATTTCTTCTAGGCTCTGACTGCGACAAAGCAATTGCCTAAGTTTAGTCGAATCACGCAGACCCTTAGTCGCCTGACCCACCAACTGCTTCATGCGACCCAGCGCGCCTTTCTCCGGCATTTCCTCAAGCAAGAATTTGCTATAGTCACAAACAACACGGCAAACATCTTGTTTACTATGCGCTAGCGGAGACTGCCCGGACATCTGCCTTTGCAAATCAACAAAGACCCAAGGATTAACTAAGGCTCCGCGGCCAATCATTAATCCTTGTGCTCCGCGCGACAAATAATCCTGCGCGCTACCGAGATTGACGATATCACCATTAGCAACTATCGGTATAGTTAAATTTTTCACCAGTGTATTTACAATATCTCTATCAGCCTCACCGCTATAAAGTTGCACTTTTGTCCTGCCATGCAAACAAAGCATATCTACACCACAACCCTGAGCGAGCTTGGCAATTTCCAGAGCATTTTTATGCTTCTCATCCCAGCCTAGCCTGATTTTAATGGTTAATGGAATCTTCACTGTCTTTTTTAAAGTGGTCAGCACTTTTGCCAAATGCTCCGGCTGACGCATCAGTTCACAACCACCACCACGTTTTACTACTTTGGGCACAGGACACCCGCAGTTTAGATCTAATATGTCCGCCCCGTTTTCCTCTACTAACTCTGCCGCACGCTGCAAACGATCAAGATCATAGCCAAAAATCTGAACTGAGATGGGGCGCGGCTCATCTCGGAAGTCAAGCATTTCCAAACTGCGCTTATTATTTCTGGTCAACGCTTCAACGCTGATAAACTCTGTCACTGTTAAGCCTAGAGCATTTCCATTTTCCCGATGAATAAGTCGGCGAAAAGAACGTGAGGTAACACCGGACATCGGAGCTAATATAAATAGCGGTTTCACTTCCACCGGCCCGATAAAAAAGCTGCTCAGAGACATCTCTTCCTAAATATCAATTTTAATTTTTATTTTTGATCAAGCATTTGCGCACTTCGTCGGCTAACTCATCAACCGCAAATGGCTTTTGAATAAAACCTAACGCGCCATCGGCCAGCACAGCTCGCACCCGCTCGTCGCTGGCATAGCCGGAAGCAATCAAGACGCCGATATTCGCACACATTCCCCGCAGGCGGTAAAATACTTCATCGCCACTTAACACCGGCATCATCATATCCAAAATAACCAGATTGTATTCCTGCAATCGATTGCTGTATTTTTCCAGTGCATCCAAACCACTACTGGCCACATCCACGCTATAGCCCAAATGCTCAAGACTTTTTTGCACTACTATCCGCACTGTCTCTTCGTCGTCGATAACCAGAATCTTTTCGTGAGCGTCTGTTTTTTCAACTGCCTTACGCAAAGACTTAGCTGTCTTTTTCGGCTTCTGGGCAGAAGCAAGGGGCAAATACACTTCAAATCTTGCCCCCTTCCCGACCTCGGACTCCACTTTGACCAGCCCCTGGTGGGCGCGTACCACAGAAAATACAATTGCCAACCCCAGTCCTGTTCCCTTTTCCGCCTTAGTGGTAAAAAACGGTTCAAAAATATGCTGTCTGACTTCGTCCTTTATTCCCTCTCCGTTATCCGCCACAATCAGGTGAGCATAACTACCGGCAGGAATTGTTTGCGACTCAATATTTAACGGCTCGGCCATATTTTCATGCACCAAGCCGATATCAATCACTCCGTCTCCGGATAAAGCGTCCTTGGCATTAACCGCCAAATTCATCACCAACTGACTAAGCTGTATCTCATCACCCATAATTAGGCTGTCTTCAGGACATGACCGCACTGACAACTTAATCGTTGCCGGCAAGGTTGCTTCAAATAAATTAGCCGCATCGGTGATAATATTGGTAAAATTCACGATACTTTGTTTTTCAACGTTGCCCCGAACGAACTCCAATATTCGCTGCGTCATCCCTGCTGACTTACGAGCACTGTCTTCGATCGCTTGTAGTGATAAATCAAGCGTGCCCTCTTGTTCGAGAACCAATTTCAGGAAAGACACATGACCAAGAATCCCAGTAAGAATATTATTTAAATCGTGCGCAACTTCGCCGGCTAATGTGCCCAATATCTCCAGCTTCTGTTGCTGATCTCCCGCGGCTGAAAGCATCGCGCTGGAAAAACCATGCGCCGGAAAAATACTTAAAAGAAATGATTCCTCTTCTCCATCAAGCAAGCGCTCAATATTAAGATGCAAATTAAGATACGTCCCGGCCGGAGAAACACACTGCACTTCTTGCTGCCAGGGATAACTTGCCGCACTATCACTAAAATCCGGGCCATTGCCGGCAAGCACAAGTGCAATATTCTTGCCCATCAGTGCTTGTTCATCCCAACCGGTAAAACGACGAAAAGCATGATTGGCTATGCGGACCACACCACGTTTATCAATTATAACTAGCCCCATGGGGGCAGACATCAATGCAGCTTTCAAAATTTTTTCCGGCACAACACATCCTAATACATAGAGCCATCACGCAAAAATTCGTATCCACGGCTTATAACAAAAGCCAAGCATCCTCACATCTCAATTTTCCCTTCTCTTGGCTAACCAATGTTTCCCGCTAAATCAAGGCATAAATATTACGAGATGAATTTAATCATTCAATTTGCTTTAAGCTTAATATCAATATGAAAATTTTGTTTGCCACATTGAACTATTTTGGCATAATTGCTATGCATTTTAGCCATGTTATATTCATGGCGGTAGTATTTGACGTGTTGAATTGTTGTATAAGGAATAGCGTAGGCAGACATGTCTCGCAGTTGTTGTAGGAGTTAGTGTTATGGCTGAGTTACAGCGTGGTACCGTAAAGTGGTTTAATGATGCTAAAGGCTTTGGCTTTATTGAGCATGAATCAGGCAAAGATATTTTCATCCATTATTCCGTAATAGAATCCGATGGTTATAAAACACTCAAAGATGGTGAAGAAGTAGAATATGAATTAGCCGATGGCGACAAAGGTCTTCATGCAGCTAAAGTATTCAGAGTAAATGTTAAACAAGAAAAGAAAGCTGATGACGAGTCCGTCGTTGCTCCAAATCTTGAGGCTGGAATAGTTGCTTCTGTTTCCAAACCATTGGTTGATTCGTTGGAGATAGAGAATTGTCAAAGTGCCAATGAGAACAATGCTGATGATCTGGCATCTGCTAGCGACGAAACTCATATTGGCAAAGCCTAGTCGCTCAAAATACGGTAAAATTTCTTCTTTGTAATTACCCAAAAACAAAGAAGTTTTCTATGCTTCATTTGCCCTGAGGCCTTATCGCACATGGGTGAGCAGGCAGCTTCTGTCCCATAATTAAAACTAAAGAATTTAACTTTGTGACAATCCCAATCATTAACATACCACCAAGCACCGAAGACGAAGCGTCAGCAAAGTCCCGTAAATCCAAGGCCTATAAAACTATTATCCGCCTGGCTATCAGCATTCTTATTCTTTCCCTTATCTTATATAAGCTCGTGGATCGCCGACAGCTGCTGGAAGAACTAGGTCGTCTTTCGCCCAACGGAGTGATTATATTAATCATAGTTTATGCCCTGGGACAGGTGCTAAGCGCGATAAAATGGATGATCTTTGCCGAATATGCTCAGGTTCCTCGTTCTTTATGGACAATAATACGTGCTTATTTTCTCGGTATGTTTGTTAACACCTTCGGCTTAGGCACAGTTGGCGGAGATGTGGCGCGAGGCTTATTGCTAAATCCGGAAAAAGGTAAACGCGCAGCAGCACTAGCCTCTGTCGTCGCCGATCGTATCCATGGCCTGGCTGTATTACTGACAATCGGCTCCATCACCTCAGTGTTTATTAGACCTAAGGTCGCCTTAGCCTGGATTTATCCCTTAGGCGTAATGGCCATCCCCGTGATGTACATCGCCTGGGTACACGGGCCACTACTGTTAGCAAAATTAGTTCCCGACAAACACCGCTGGAAACAGGCGGCAATAAATGCTACGCGGGCTTTTATCACCAAACCCTTTCCGTTTTTATTCGCGTCTGCACTCTCAGTTATTTTTCATTTTTCTCAAATTTATCTTCATGTGCTTATTTTGGCTGAGCTCAATGCGCATATTCCCTTCTGGTATTTGGTAGCTACTGTCCCCTTTATAAATATACTTTGCTCACTACCACTGAGCATGAACGGAATGGGTTTGCGCGAAGGATTATATATTTTCTTTTTCGCCGCGTTCGGACTTTCGCAAGAAACATTAGTAGCTATGGGCCTGATCTGGATCTTTACGATCACCGTGATTAGTGCTGCCAGCGGATTATTCTTTGGCGTGATCCATAATTTACTAAACCGTTCCAATACATAAAAATAAATAAAGATGGTTGCGAAACAGAAGGAACTATTGTTAACTACCCCCCTATGAAAAATTTGAAGCGCTGCCTAATCTCGTCATTTATTTTATTCTTTGCCATATTGTTCGCTGGCGGTTGCCAAAAAACTTCAACGCCCGCAATCGGCTCACCCAAAACCGACGTTGACGAACAGAATAATGAAAGCAGAATCCTTAAAAGCTTAGACAAGAAAGGTAATCACCTTGGCGACTGGCTGGCATTTTATCAAGCTCAAGCAGCAGAAAGCGCCGGACAGACGGAATCAGCTCTGGAAAAGTATAAGTCCATCCCGGCTAGCTCACCGGCTTCTTTAGAAGCAGATCTGGGTCTCATCCGCTTAGATAAATCATTGGGCGCCGAGCAGATCGGCGAAAAGCTCGCTAAGCTAGAAACAAGAATCAACAGAAGCGGCCGCGAAGATCTGCGCTCGGAGCTAACACTTCTTCGCGCCAAATATGCTGAAGCCCAGAACCCTCTACTAGCCTTGTCATTATACGCCAAGGTACGCGAACAATATCCGCTCTCTAAAAGCGGGGACAAGGCAAAAACCGAATTCTATCGTTTACGTGCCGGCGTCAGCTCAACCGCGGAAACCAGTGCCGCCGAATATCTGGAAGAAGCAAAACGCCTAATCCTGGAACAAGACTACTCTGCGGCTGCTAAAAACATATCAAATCTTAGAGCAATGCTCGCTTCTGATTCTAAAGCCCTTTACGACGCTCAATTGGTGGAAGCACAAATTGCTCGCGCCAACACTAACCCGCAAGAAGAAAAGCGTTTGCTTTTGCAAGTCGCCCACTGCGATTTACCGGCTATTAAAGGAGAAGCCCTTTATAAGCTTGCAAAAAATGCCTGGAATAAAGACGAAAACGATGAGGCGCTAAAATACATAAATACATTGCTTGACGATGTTCCCGCTAAGGTATCACTAGGCGAAATCTTAATGATGAAAGCAGCAATTTACGAGCAAAAGGGGGAAAGCAACGAAGCCCAGGCTATTTATTTATCTCTGCTCGACAAGCATGTGGACACTCTTTCCTTGATCCAAGCTGCACGCAAATTAGCTTGGCTCTATCTTTCTAATTCTAATTATAAACAAGCTGCTCGCTATTTTTCACTAGCGGCAATTAAAGCCTATGAAACGTTAGCCCAGCAACTAGCCGGCAACGTCGATAACAACTCTGCACCGAACACCGGCGGTAACCTCGCCGATAAAAAAATTAGCGTCTCTGATCTACGCTATGAGTATGAGCATAACATTTACTGGTGGAATCAGGCGCTAGGAAACAGTGGCGATATCCAAGAAGCAAAAGAACACATGGATCGCATAATTGAAAAGAATTATTACTCCTATTATGCAGCGATCACTGCCTCGAGCAAGGGCAAGCCGGTCACTAATCCCACTTGCGCCTTTGAGCCTTCTGTTGATTTCCAAGAACGTATCAAAACACTAAATACCGGCATACTTAATCCCGACCTAGATCAAGCCGATCGGGAGTTTCTTGCGAAACTCCTACAGCAAGAAATAGATTGGGCCTTTCCTGTCAAAGATTTGAGCGAAAACTCCACGCGCATCGCTATTGCTAACGATGACGATTTGCTCAGCGTGCTCATGCGCCTAAAATACTATCAGGCAAGCAGTAATTATAAGCGGCAAATCAATTTAGCCCGCAGAGCCATTAACAACGCCTACACGCTTGACGCCCAATGTTTCGCGCAGCTTTCACTCTATCTTTATCCCCGTCCGGAAGAGCTCATAAAAATCGCTCAAACTGAGAGCGATAAAGTCGGGCTTAGCCCTGCTCTAGCACTTGCCGTGATACACACTGAAAGCCATTTTGATCCCACCGCTCGCTCAGCTGTTGGTGCGCTCGGCTTAATGCAATTACTACCCGCCACCGCTAGAGACCTGGGCCTAAAATCAGAAGACGAGCTCTTTGATGAACAAAAAAATATCAGCTATGGCGTGCTTTATCTCAAATCACTGCTTGAGCAATTTAACAACGAAACACTAGCCGTCGCTGCCTATAATGCCGGCCCCAGCGCCGTCAATAAATGGCTGACCCGCTTTTCGCTTGATGATAACAAACGCTTTATCGAAATGATTCCCTTCGGTGAAACCCGCAATTATGTCAAAAAAGTTATCGCCGCTAAAAAAGCTTACGGCGAGCAACAATAACCATTTTCTCCGGTGCCGCGTTCTTTGTTCACACCCTCTGAGTCTTATACACAAGTCGTAAAAAGGCGGCTTGGTGATATATTATTGCAACACTCTTGGCCATGCCTCCACAGGGGTAAATAATTTTTCAAACGCTTTTTTCCTGCTGGTGCAGGGCACCAGCACTATCCCCCTTGTATTTTCAGCAACTTAGGAAGGCCGTTCGCCCATAAGTATATCCCTACGCAGAAAGGAATGAGTTCATGCCCGGCTGTTTTCGAAATATTTCCGTAGCTTCGATTTGACTGGCCGATGGATTATGATTTAGTTAGATTTTCTTTATGGAAAAACACCAAGCTTAATAAAATATATGAAAATAATATCCTCGGGCTTGTTACTTAAATGGAAATTGGTTTTTAAAGTAGCTCCCATTATCGCAGTAGTAGTCTGCACCAAATTATTAGTTCACCATGCCGGTTGGGAAATTATTTCTCTCAGCCCGCTATTTACAGCTTTAGTTTCTGCTAATATTTTTCTCATTGGATTTTTAATATCCGGAGTATTAAGCGATTATAAAGAGAGTGAAAAAATCCCCGGAGATATAGCGGCGAGTTTAGAAACCTTAGCCGATGAAGCTATTATTATCTACAAAAGCAAGCGAGCAAAGGTCGCGCTCGATTATTTAGCCTATTTAGCACAATTTAGTCATTCCCTTCTGCAATGGTTTTATAAAAAAGAACGCACCGAAGCGGTGATGCAAAAATTGTCACATTTTAACGAGTTCTTTTTAGCTTTTGAGCACTTAACTCAAGCTAATTTTATTGCCCGCTTAAAGCAGGAGCAAAGCTTCATCCGTAAAACAATAAACCGCGCCCACGCCATAAGAGAAACTTCGTTTTTGCAAGCCGGCTACTTGATAGCCGAACTAATAACATTATTCCTTGTTTTGGGCCTAGTCTTTATAAAAATCTCTCCCTACTATGAGAGCATTTTCTTTGTCGCCTTTGTCAGCTTTATTTTAGTTTATATGATCTTATTAATTCATGATCTGGACAATCCCTTCGGTTATGCCGAAAAGGACACGCAGGTTGAAGATGTATCTTTAAAGCTTCTAGTTGACGCTGACCGACGCTTGATCGCCCTAGCCCAGAGTTTTCCGTCAACGGACAAACATGTCTTTTCACCGGCGAGACCCGTGGCTAACGAATAATGAAGTTGGGTTTATCTTATAAATCCCTGAGGAGTAGAGTCGGCTGAGTCTTATACACAACTCGTAAAAACGTGCTTTCGAGATAAATTTGTATCCATTCACGACTTTGACTGAGTCTCTATACAATAGCCCCCGGAGGGGGCAAGTTTTGCGAAGCAAAACTATGGGGGAACAGAGACTAAGCCTTCACAAAATCAGTCGTTTCCGATGAGGAAACGTCAATCAATTTATAAATATTCATATTTATAATGCCTCCGAAATTTCAATTAAAATTATCCCGTGAAGGCTTACATAAATTTTTGCAACACTCTCGGCCATGCCACCACGGAGGTAAATAATTTTCAAACGCTCGTGGAACGCCATCCATCTTTGGAAGTAAAGCGGACAAAGTGTGTCACCTGCGCCCAATAGTTACACGGCATTTGGCGGCTTAGCCGCATACGCGTGCTGCTCTGAAGTAACGCTTTTGATGGGCTTGTGTATAAGACTCAGAGAGCAGGATCACCCTTAGCGTTTTCTTACCAGATAAGAGTCTCTCCAATATTCCCGCACCACAGATTCAGTTCCCTTAGCAACAAGCGTGTTTCTAATTTTGGTTTAACGCACTTTAATATTATTAGGACAAACCAAATGCGCCTGAGCATAAATATATTTCATTTCGGCAGCTGGGTCTTTGATTGATGTCGGCAAAAATGGTAAATCCACTGTTGCCATTATTAAAGGTGCGGCAAATGCCGCTAAAAGTTTTTTACTGGTCGGCACAACGGGGGGTCCTTCAAGTAGATATACACGCACTTGGCAATTCCTAGTGTCGTAGCGCGGCTGCGCAGGTATCGCCTCGAGAAATTTTATTCTTAATTGATGAACGGCATTTGTTCTATCAATAACGCGAGACAAGGCAACACGCGGCGGTTCAATCAAATCAACATTCATCAGATCACTACTCTGTGTAAATCCATCATTCACAGTTAGGCGCAAAACATAGCGACCGGCAGTGCTAAAAGTAGCAGCCGTATTTAGGGCCTGCTCATTGGCAATTGTCGCGGCTGAGAGTCCGCTTGCCTGCTGCCAGGAATAAGAAAAACCGGAAGCCGCATAAACATCATCATCTGAGAAACTGCCTTGAAGCTGCTTCTGCTGCGGTAAGACATAGCCATCATCAAAGATAGCATTTCCCTGAACATCATTTCCGGCATTAACCACGGGAGGCTCGTTATAGAGCAACCCAGCTGTTTTAATCAGTGCGCTAATATCGGTATTATCAAGCGTGCCGCTAAAATTCTCTGCTCCATAGCCGTAGGCATAAGCTTTAACATTGGCCGCCGTATGATAGTTAGTTGCCCAGGCAACTGAAGGATATCCGCCGCTTATAGTATCCGATGTTACACTAAGTCCGCCAGCTTCATGATCGGCCAACACTAGAATCAATGTTTCTGCCCCTTGCGGCAGCCAATCTAGGACTTCTTGGACGCTCGCATTTAATTGAGGCATTTCCGCCATGGAGCGCGGCAAATCATTGCCAACATCGTCAATTAGACCCCCTGAGTAGAAAAAATCCATTAGGATTATTATCCAGTATTCTCAGCGCCGAATAAACCATTTCTTGAAGATGTGGCAGAGTTCCCAATCCATCATATTCATAAGGCAGATTGCCGATACCAAACTGCCCGGAAATGCTTGCTGCTGTTTCCGTATTAAGAGCTTGTAATTCCATGCGGTCAGTAACTACCGTGTAGCCGGCAGCTTGCGCCGCTAAAGTAGTCATACCATTTCCTGCACCACCAAAAATTATATCCGGTCTAGTCTGATCAAGATAATCTGTTACGATTTGGGCATAATTGTTGCGAGACGTTTCATGCGCAGCAAAAGCTGCCGGGGTAGCGTCAGAGATATCAGTACTCGTTACGATACCCACCGACTTACCACGCAATTGGAAATATTCCTGTAATGATTCTAAATCAGCCCCATCTCCGGGAATAGCCATTGCTACTACACCATTATTGACCTTTCGCCCTGAAGCTATGGCCGTTGCTGCCGCCGCCGAGTCAGTAATTGCACTATTGGCGCTATAGGTTGTAACTGACGCCTGATAAGGGAAATTCTCAAAAGAGTGAAGCTGCCCAAGCACTAGACTTGAGACTCTAGTATGGGCAACACCCATCCCATCGCCAATTATCAAAATTACGTTACGTGGGGAAAGACGAGGCCCTTCTTGGGCTAGAACAAACGAGTTAAGAAGACTTAATACGGTGAAAAGCCATCACTGACAGCTGATGATGAATATCCCGGTCCTGCTCATTTCTTTGCCTTAAAAATCATTCAAATACTCGCGCCCTCATCTCGCCCAGACTAAGGAAACATAGAAAGCATTTATGGTTTCAGCTCAAAAGTTAATTTAGTTATTGGTAATGATATGCTCGTCATTTACTCAGGCAAACTTTAGTCTCTGTCATGATACACATCAGCAAGTAATCCCTTAGTTGAAAATTAGTTTAACCCGCGACGCCTCACCCTTTTTGCTACCCCGCCCCTCTTTTCCTTCGGTGCAGGGCACCAGCAATATGCAATATCTTCTTCGTGTTTTCAGGGGGTTACGAGCGAGCATTCTCTCGGAGAGCGAGTTTTGCTTAACCGCAACCTTTCGAGACGTAGGATCATAACCTTAGTAGTAAGTTATGGTTATGATGCCTTTTGCCGATATTGGCTAGGGGCTTGATCTTTTAAAGCACGCTGAGGAAAGGGGTTTATGTCAACAGTTGATTTTCATTCGCGCTATCAGGGGTTAAATTCCCACCAACTAGAAAAGCTAAGGCCGAAAGAAAAGGAATTAACCGCTGAGGAAAAACACGCGCGTGACCGCGCCGGTAAAGCGATCCGTTTTGTCGGAAAGCTGATTTTAACGGCAAGAAAAGAGATAGAGATAATTCTTTCGGAAACTGAGCAAGAGCTCAATCAGTTAAACACAGATTTGAAAGTTTACGCGGCAGTTGATAAACTCACCGATCGACTAAAAATTTTAGCAAAAAATCCGATTGATATTCTTATGGCGGTAATGACCAATTGCAGAAAGCCCCTTAGAGAAAGAAAAGCTGTGGTCGAGGGGAAAAAAGCACTATATGAAAAACATTTGGATAAAATAAATGCCTTTATTCACTCTGATGAACCAAGCAAGAATCTGTCCCTGCTCCTCATTCACGAGCTCTATCAGAGCGGAGCCTGGGAAGATGCCCGCCTGCTGGCCGAGCAAACAATTAAGAATTTCAATAAGTATCTGCTCATCATCAACAGAAAGCTTTGACAGATTAAGCCTAAGTGCTTAACTTCCCTATATGAGCGAGCTAAATAGGATAAGCTTTGACCAATAACACTAGGGGTTAAAGGCTTATCTTTCATAGACAAACTGCGATATATGGTAATAGTTAACAATAACTGCCATAACATCTTGTGGTTTTATGCGCTCTAAGGTCTCTTGACGGGGAAAACTATTATCGTGACCTAACGGCGGAGAGAATTAGTGAAATATCAAAACTATTACGACACTTTAGGGGTTGATCGAAAAGCCTCAGCTGAGGAGATTCATAAGGCTTATCGTCGCCTCGCCCGCAAATATCACCCTGACTTAAACAAAGCCAAAGGCTCAGAGAATAAGTTCAAAGAAATAAACGAAGCCCATGAAGTATTAGGCGACCCGCAAAAGCGTGCCCGCTATGACCAGCTGGGCGCAAATTGGCAAAACGGTCAGGAGTTTCAACCGCCACCGGACTTTGAACAGTTTTTTAAATTCGGCTCAAATTTTGGCAAGCAAGGACAATCAGCAACTTTTAATTTTGGTAACGCCGAACAATCCTCCGGCCTTGGCGGTTTCAGCGATTTTTTTAATGCAATTTTTGGCGGTTCTATGTTCTCGCAGGACAAAAATGAAAGCGAGCAAAACAACAAACGTTTTCATTCTCACAAAGCCTCACCAAAAACTGCCCATGATATTTCCATTACTATAGCTGAAGCCAGTCGCGGCACAATGAGGCAGATTTATTTGCGCGACCCCGATAGTTCAGAAAAGACCTACAATGTTAAAATCCCTGCCGGCGTTTCTCAGGGCAGCATAATCCGCATACGCCCCAAGGGCAAAAACCCTCAAACGGAAATTCACCTGCGCATCAATGTAGTGTCCGATGATAACTTCAGCCTTGACGGCAATAACATTAATACCAAACTTTATCTTACCCCCTGGGAAGCGGCATTAGGAGGGAAAGTAGAAGTAAAATCAGTCGACGGCGCATATCATCTGACCATTCCCGCCGGCGCACAAAGCGGCCAAAAAATGCGCCTCAAAGGCAAAGGCTTGCCAGGCAAAGACGGCAGCGGCGATTTACTGGTAGAACTTGTCATTCAGGTTCCCAAAACTCTAAGCGCCAAGGAGCAAGATCTATTTAAACAGTTAAAGGAAATATCGACTTATAATCCGAGGAAATGATTATGGACGCCACTCGCTTTACTGAGAAAACTCAGCAACTAATCCAAAATGCCCAGAAGGTAGCCTCGCGTTACGGTCATGTCGAAGTTGACGGTGAGCATTTATTATCTGCGGCCATCAATCAAGTAGGCGGAATTTTTCCCAAACTGCTACAGCGCATGGAAGTAGACTCTAATCAGTTAAACCAGGCGATAGAAAATGCCTTACAATCTAAGCCTAAAGTTTCCGGCCCAGGCGTTGAGCCAGGCAAAGTCTATATTTCACAACGCGTTAATCAAATCTTACTTAATGCCGAGCGCGAAGCCAGCCGCTTAAAAGATGAATACATTTCAGTCGAACACGTAGCTTTAGCTTTAGTTGACGAACAAGATAGGACACCAGCCGGGCGTAGCTTAAAAGAATTCGGCGTCACCCGCGAGCGTTTCCTCAACGCCTTAACTCAAGTGCGCGGCAATCAGCGTGTGCAGAGCGCCAATCCCGAACAAACTTATGAGGCCCTAAGCCGCTATGGACGCGAGTTAGTTAAAGAAGCGCGCTTGGGTAAACTTGATCCCGTCATCGGCCGTGATGCCGAAATTCGTCGTATCATTCGAATTCTCTCGCGTAAAACAAAAAATAATCCAGTGCTTATCGGCGAACCGGGCGTAGGTAAAACGGCCATAGTTGAGGGCCTGGCGCAGCGTATCGTGCGCGGCGATGTCCCTGAGGGGTTAAAGAATAAACAAATCTTCGCCTTAGATATGGGTGCACTGGTAGCCGGAGCAAAGTTTCGCGGTGAGTTCGAAGAGCGCCTCAAAGCAGTGCTCAATGAAATTACCAAGTCCGAAGGACAAATCCTGCTCTTTATTGATGAGCTGCATTTGATAGTTGGCGCCGGCCGCACCGAAGGGGCTATGGACGCCGGCAATCTGCTCAAACCCATGCTTGCCCGCGGCGAGCTGCATTGCATTGGCGCAACCACGCTTGACGAATACCGTCAGCGTATTGAAAAGGACGCTGCGCTAGAGCGCCGCTTCCAGCAAGTTCTAATTGAGCAACCTACAGTAGAAGACACGATTTCTATTTTGCGCGGTCTTAAGGAGCGCTTTGATGTGCACCACGGTGTGAAGATCCAGGATAACGCTCTGGTCGCCGCCGCTATGCTTTCTAATCGCTATATCACTGATAGGTTCTTGCCGGATAAGGCGATCGATTTGGTCGATGAAGCATGCGCCATGATCAGAACAGAAATCGATTCTATGCCCACAGCGCTGGATGAAATATCACGCCGCGTCATGCAATTAGAAATCGAAGAAGCTGCGCTCAAACATGAAAAAGATGAAAACACAGTCGAGCGACTGGAAGCCATTCGCGAGGAGTTAAGTGAGCTTAAGGCTAAACTTGATCCCATGAAACAACAATGGGAATCTGAACGCGCAGCCATCAAGAAAGTTCAGGAACTAAGAAGCCGCCTGGAGCAACTGAAGCACGAGATAGAGCGTGCCGAACTAAATTATAATTTAGACAGGGCCGCCGAGTTAAAACACGGCCAGCTGCCCACGCTGGAAAGCGAACTAAAGAAGGAAGAAGCCGAGCTTACTAAGTCGCACACTGAAGGACGCTTGCTTAGAGAAGAAGTGACAGAAGATGAGATAGGCGAAGTCGTTAGCCGCTGGACAGGTATCCCCCTCACCCGCATGGTCGAAGGAGATAAAGCACGCCTCGGGATGCTCGACAAACGCCTCCACGAACGCGTTATCGGCCAAGACGAAGCTGTGCAGTTAGTCGCTGACGCGGTGATTCGCGCACGCACCGGCATGAAAGACCCACGCCGACCTATCGGTTCATTTATCTTTTTAGGCCCCACCGGCGTAGGCAAAACCGAATTAGCTAAGACTTTAGCTCAGGCGCTTTTCGATAGCGAAGAGGCACTGGTGCGTATCGATATGAGCGAATATATGGAGAAATTCTCTGTTTCTCGTTTAATCGGCGCGCCTCCCGGATATGTTGGCTACGAAGAAGGCGGCCAACTAACTGAAGCCGTGCGGCGCAAGCCTTATTGCGTGATCTTGTTTGACGAGATCGAGAAAGCCAACAGTGAAGTTTTCAACCTGCTTTTGCAGATTCTTGATGACGGGCGGTTAACAGATTCACAAGGTCGCGTGGTAAATTTCAAGAATACGGTTATCATCATGACCTCGAACATCGCTTCGCCTATTTTATTAGAAGGCTTAAGTATGTCAAAAAAGATCACCGAGGAGGTGCGCAAGCAAGTGCTGGCCGAACTGCGGCGCTATTTTCGGCCGGAGTTTTTAAACCGCGTTGATGATATAGTTTTATTTAAGCCATTAGGCAAAGAAGAGCTGGCCAAAATAGTTTGTTTACAGGCCAGAGAGATTATTGACCGCCTAGCGGAAAAAGGTATTACTTTATCGCTTACCGACGAGGCTATTGATTATATCGTCGAACATGGCTCTGATCCAGCATATGGAGCACGGCCTTTACGGCGCTACTTACAAACCAATGTCGAAACTAAGCTGGCACGCAAAATAGTCAGTGGTGAGATTTTAGATCACAGTGAAGTCACCGTTGATGTGGTCGATGGAAGTTTAGTAATTCACAGCCATTAGCATTTTGCTGTTACGCGCGACACTGAGTCTTCGGCCCTGCATTTAGGCAGCACCAGAACCGTTAATATTCTCGACTATGACCTTATCGGTGTTGCGATATATTTGCATGGCCTTACCCGATACTAATTCCAGACAAGTAAGCTTATTCCCAAACACCAGCCCCGTATCAATACCGATTTTATAAGGTAGATGCATAACAATTTCTTTGTGCGGGGTATGACCAAAAACAACGGTCGCTTTCATATTATGAACGTTATTTATAAATTCATCCCTGATCCAATAAATATCGTTATCATTTTGCTTGTAAAGATCACGTAACGGGTTAATGCCGGCGTGAACAAAAATATAATTTTCGGTTTTGACGATACTATCAAGCTCGCAAAGGAATTTAAAATGATCTTGTGGCAACTTAGTCACCATCTCCTCGGGCGGAGCAAACACCGAAATACCATAGCTCTGCACAGTATCGATGCCACCATTATACAAAAAGGCTTCACCCAAACGACCGCCAAAGCCAAGAAAATCCAACAGCATATCTTCATGGTTGCCTCGCAGGCAGCGCGTATTCGAACACTTTTTTTGAAACTCTAAAATCTGCTCAATCACGCCGCGGGAGTCCGGGCCACGGTCGATATAATCGCCCAAAAAGACAACTAAATCGTCATTACCTATCCCCTCATAAGTAGTTAGGTGATTAAGTAATATACCCAGCTCCACGGCGCAGCCGTGCACGTCCCCGATGGCATATATTCTCTTTCCGTAAGCTTCAGTTACCGCCGAAACACCCATTTTATCCTTACCATAATTAGGTTTTATACTGGGGGGAAGCTACACCATAAAAGCGTTTAAATAAATAAAGAAATCCGCTTTGACACCTGAAGCTAAATTAGCTATAGCCCAACCGCTAAAACTAATAGCGTATATAAGGAAAGAATTGATATTACAGATAGGCTGAAATATGGCGTCACTTGCAAAAACCACTAAGATGAAAAGAGAAAAGAAATGGACAACTGAAGCTAAACGCCGGGCTACCAGCAGGCGCAGAAAGCTAAATAAGCTGCGCAAAGCCGGCAAAGTAGTTGTCTGATACCCTTCCGCGTTACACCCTCGCGAGACTATATTTAATTTGGAGGCCTCAGGGGCGCGGTATTGCCCTAAGTAGGTCAAATTCCTGCCCGCACCTATGCCGATTTCAAGCTGACAGATATCCCATCGTTGTAAAAAATACCGACCCTAACGGCTGGCCAGAATTAAAGCTTCCTAGCATAATACTAGTTTTTTATTTGATTGCTGATGTTTCTTTAGGCTATTCTCGTTCTTGGCTCAACAAGAAATAAGCGTTTCACATGATAGGGAAAGCGCTTACTGACTGCGAGAACTTAAAAATACTGATAACTCGGTAAGAGGGTGACCATGTTTTCAAAAATTCTAATTGCAAATCGAGGCATAATTAGAACTAACTGTGTGCAAGTCGCCAGAGAACTTGGTGCTGTTGCGGCAGTTATGAGTTTACCGGGCGACGATTTTGGTCTTGGCGAAAGAACGGCCGACGAAATTTATGTTTTAGATACAAAAGATCCGGCCCACGCCTATTATGACCGCGAAGCAATAGCTGAGCTGGCTGTTGATATCTATGCCGACGCCATACACCCCGGCTATGGCTTTCTGGCCCAAGATGCTCTTTTCGCCACCGAGCTTCGCGACCGTGGCATTACGCTCATCGCTTCCGGTCTTTTAGATGACCAACATAGCATCACCGATAAAACAAAAGTAAAACAAATTGCCGCGGAGCTAGATATTCCTACGCTGAAAGGAAGCTCAGAATGCGCCACCTTTACTGAAGTCGAAGAAGCCGCAGCCGGCATTGGTTGTCCGCTGATCATTAAACCGCTCAACGCTAGCGGTGGACTGGGCCTGAATGTTTGTTTCGAGCAAAGCAAATTACAGCGCACTTATGACAACATCAAGTTACGTTTAGACACGGCCGCTGCTGCTTGTAAAACAGTATTTATTGAATCCTTTCTGCCACAAGCAAGACATATTGAACTTCCTGTCCTCCGAGACAGTTTTGGCAATATCGTCTCCTTACCACCACTTGAGGGCTCTATCCAAAGACGTTTTCGTAAACTTATTATTGAATCACCGGCAGCATTTAGCGACGATAAGCTAATCCAACAAATGACTGTTCATAGTTGCCGCTTAGTTGAACACTTGGGGCTTGTTGGTTGTTTGTCGGTCGAATTTTTGTATGATGGCAATGACATCTATTTTAACGAAATCAACGGCTATATTCAGCCGACGCACCTGGTAACCCACGCCCATACCGGCGTGAATTTGCTGGCACAACAAATAAAAATTTTCGCCGGCGAAAAGTTGGATATAACTCAAGCCGACATCAATCCACGCGGCCATGCTCTCGGCGTATCAATTAATGCCGAAGATCCAGAAAATAATTTTATCCCCAGCACCGGAGCGCTCAATCAAAGATTTATGTATTCCGGTATGGGAGTCACTGTGCATAAAACATTTGTCGAAGGCGAAAAACTTTCCAGCTTTTATGAGCCTGTTTTGGCCCAGCTCATTGCCGTCGATCAAACCCGAACGCAGACCATTAACAAGCTAATCACCGTGCTGCGCAGCTATATATTAGAGGGCGTAAAAACCAATATTGCTTTTATTGAGGCAATACTTAATTCCGCTCTTTTCCGCGCCGGGAAAATGGATAGCAGCTACATTCACCAACCCAAAGCGTTAAAAGAACTGATAACAGTCAATGTTGATGAAAAAGAGGAGGATATCGCCGCGCTATTAGCCGCACTCACTTTAGCTAATGACGCACAAACTAAAAATTCCTTACTGCAATCACACTCCGGCTCGCTCTGGGGAAAGGTAAAACAGATATTTAACTATGCTAACCGCTGAAATGGAGGATAAGCCGTGAGATATTATGTTCGCACCGGTAATAAGCAACATCGCTTCGATTTAGCTGATGTCGTAGACTTAAGTAAGCAACTATCTTTTGAATTAGGTAAATACTTAATACGCCTCGTGGTGAAAAACATTTCTCCGCAAGGAGAGATTAAGTCGGTTTATGTCAACAACAAGTATTATACGGTAAATATTCGCTGCCGATCAGACGGGGTTCCTTACAAAGTTATCTTAAATGGCCATGCTTACCCCGTACAGATTGAACGCGTGGAATCAACCCGTTACAAGCCACCGGTCATCAGCCAGCAGCCATTGACCGAGGTGCGCTCGCCACTTCCCGGTACAATTGCAAAAATATTAATTGTGCGCGGCGAGAAAATCGCCAAAAGCCAAGCAATGTTTTTGCTGGAAACAATGGAAATGGATCAGGAGATACTTGCCCCCCGCGATGCTATTGTTGAAAATATTTTGGTTAAAGAAGGAGATTTAGTCCATAAAAGTAAGGCTTTGGTTAAATTCCAAAGTTAGTAACCATAATGGAAATAACGCCTTTTTATTGGTTATTATCCTGCTTTTGTTTAATTCTCGCTTCACGCTTGGTATTTATTCGCTACTTTACTGTTCCTATTTCGGTATCAGATCAGTGGGCAGCTGAAGCAGCGACATTATTTACCCCTTGGCTGCACGATTCACTCACTGTCAGTGATTTGTTCATTACACGAAATCAACATCCGGTAATTTATACCAAACTTATTTCTCTTCTACTGCTTATACTCAACGGCTACCGGTGGGATACCATATTAGAAATGATATTTAACGCCGTGCTAGCCGCCGGCGGAACAACTTTGCTGCTGTATCTTCTTTACTCTTTAATCGGCTTTCACCTACCGGTGTTATTAGTGACATTTTTTATGTGTGTCTTACCTATTTCTTGGAATAATACTTTATCCGGATTTCACTCCTGTTGGCAGCTATTGATGATTTTTTCCTTGGTCGCTTTTTGGGGATTACTCACCAAGCCACGCTTTTTCCCTGGTGGTGAGCGGGTTTAATTTGCGGTCTACTCGGTTTTGGCAACATGGCCACCGGCTCGTCAGCACTAATGATCAGCCTTATTATTTTAATCTGGCAGCATTTCCAGACAAATCGCGGGGAAATATTACTGGCTTTCAACCTGCTGCTATTAAGCGCAATATTGCTTTTCATTGGGGCTTTAGTAACCATTCCCAGTTTGCACTTAGCATTGCTCCTCACCTACCTGCCCGACCCACGCGGTTCTTTGCTACTTTTGCTAAATTCAATTTCCTGCCTTGGCTTATCTCCGGCAAATGGGTAGGTACAATTGTTTATTTACCTTTTTTTGCCTTATTCACAGCAGTTCTTTTGGGACGCCGTCATTTACAAGCAACAGAAAAGTTTGCTTTAGCTCTAGGCATTTGGACACTTACTCAGTGCCTAGCTATCGGCTGGGCTCGTGCAGGGTTCTCATCTCCCGACTATAATCCCTCACCGCGTTATATAGACATTCTCTGTTTAGGGGCTGTTAGTAATCTATTGGCTGTCGCGCTATTGTTTTTCCCTAAAGCAGTTTTCGTCACTAGCGATAAAGAGGGGGTTTTGAATTATCTGAAGTGCTATTATTTCCATTGTCTTAAGCTGCTGCGTTTAAATACTTTTGCTTTGATTTGGACAGCTTTTTTAGGCGCCGGGATTTCTTGGTATATGCTGGCCTCTATTAATACCATTGTTCCGCATATGAACGCACAAAGGGCCTATTCGCAGGTAGTTTGTGACTACATTAAAAGCAAGGACATCTCCTTACTGATGTCCAAGACTTTTCTCTACAGCAATTATAACCAACTCGCAGAGATTCTAAACGACACCGAAATACAAAAAATACTGCCTTGTCGGTAATTTTAAATGATAGACGAACCTTCTACTACTTGACCTTGCACATTTATCAAGCGAATGCGGCAATTAGTTTGCTCAGGCATATTTTTGAATATTTGCTCTTTAATCTTTTCCGGTGCTTCTAACCATTGCGCGCAGAAAGGCTCTTTTACCGATGGTTGGTTTTCGATGGCAATCAAATCAACATCAGGACAAAGATCTCCAAGCCCTAGCTTTTCCCAACTTTTCAGAGGTGTATATATCGCTTTCGACTCTGCCGACGTAAGAGCCTGTAGCTCAATCAAGGAACTCAGGTTCGGAGCTGAATTAATTTTCTGATTGTAAACGCGGCCGACCAAATAAGGAGAACTAGGCATACCCGTCTGCCAATGAAGCAAGCGCTTGCGAAACACATGTAAGGCATAGTCGCTTTGATCCGCCAAAAACCAGCGCCGTTTATTCTTTGCAGCCACGACGCCTGTTGTGCCGGAGCCGGCAAAAAAATCACCAACCAAGCCCCCTTCTTCCGTGGTCGCCAGTATCAGTCTCTCCAATAGCGCTTCCGGTTTTTGTGTCGGATAACTAATACGTTCCGGCTGATTACCCCGCAGCGCCGGAATATCAAACACATCTCGACAATTGACCATAGTATATGGACCATGCTCGTCTTGCTGAACTTGGATATTGGAAAAACCGTATTTATGGCGCAAGTATGACTTTTCTTTTTGGCGAAAGAATTGCGCTTTATTCCTATCTTTGACGTAGTAATGTATTGTGTCGTGTTTTTTGCCAAAACCCAGCTTTTCCGGAACACCGCCCGTTTTATACTGCCAAATTATTTCATTAACATAATTTTCCTGCCCAAAAATCTCATCAAGGGTCAGGCGAAAAAAAGCCGTCGTGCGATAGTCGCAATGCAAAAACAAAGAGCCGCTGTTTTTTAGCAAAAGATAAGCGATTTTTAGCCTCTCCTTCATCGCCTGAGCATAAGAAGAAAATCCCTCTTGCCATTTGTCAGTAAAAACCATCATTGCTTCGAGCCGAGAAGAATTGAGCTGAGCACTATAATCGCGTTTCGAGAAAAAAGGCGGGTCAAGATAAATGCAGTCAAAGGAGGCGGAATAATCCTCAAGCAACAACTCCATTGTTTTTAAGTTATCCCCGCAAAAATAACTGCCGCCAAGCTCGCTCACCGGGATTTGTGCTAAATACGATTTTTTACCAATTATTTCTGTGCAGATCATAACCGCTAGTTAGCAGCAAAAATACGCTAGGACAATGGAAAAGTCAGGCTACTATTTCACATCAACGATATCCAGACGTTTTTTGATTCGTGATAAGTCGAAATCTTTGCCTAGGCGCTCAACTTTTTCTTCAATATGGGTTACCGGAGGTTCGGTTTGCTTAGCCAAGCTGTTTGCCCCTTCCTCTATATTCTCTAGCCTAAGAGACGAGCTAACATTATTGGCAGCTGCTACTATTTTCTGATTTAATGAACTGCCGGAGGTAGAGATAGTGCCAATTATTTTATCTTCGGAGCCGCTAATTAAAGACATAAATTGACTTACATAAGCGGCAAAATCCGGCCAAGTGATTTCCAGTTTGTTTAATTCCGCTTCCAGCCTTTTTGATTCAGCCAACATCCACTGCCAATAATCATCGGCAACAAATTTATTATCTTCTATCCTCTCTATCCCCTTCTTTTCTAAAACCTTCCATTTACTAAAGGCTTGTTCCGCTGATGCGGTAGCGACGCCAGAATAGGCCGAGCCCAGCAGCAGAAACAGAACTAAAACTTTTTGTTCAAATGTCTTCATTGTAAATATCATCGACACTTAATCCTCTGCCAATGTTATAACCGGCTCTCAGTCGATTGTGGCATAAATAGTAGGCTTATGCGAATATATCCTGAAGCGCTATCGTGAATAACTATTCGGGTAAAATTTGCGTGTGACTACCTAGATTCCAAGAGCTAACTAGCCCCATAAGGCCGGTCTATGAAACTGACATCGTATAAAAACCAGACGGATATAGGTCCTGAATCTTACGCACATGTAGATGCTACCCGCCTTGTGCGGGGTAACAAAATGTTAGTCGGTTGTTTATGGACAAGTTTCACGCGCTAGCGCCTATAGCGTTTTTCATAAATGCTGACCGTTAAGTATTGTGTTGACAAAGAGTGATTATCTCAGAATGAGCATTAACGAAGTAGGTGATAGCGGTAAAGACGCGTTGGGAAAGGACATCGATAGAAT
>JADZAE010000048.1 GCA_020852715.1 Deltaproteobacteria bacterium | reverse complement strand
GTCGCCGCCAAAAATTCCGTCCGCCCAAGCGAGGGCATGGCGGAAGGGGGGTGTGGGGGGAATTCCGCCATGCCCGAGCGAAATCAGATTGTGGACAGCCCCGCCGTTCTGCTGGAATCAGCAGGACACCACAGAAAAATACTCTTTTCATTAGAAGAAAAAATCCGGTGCGCGCAAAATGAAAAGAGCAAAGAGTATTTTTCTGTGGTGGGGCGAGCGGAGCGAGCAACGGCAGGGCTGGCTTCCTTAGTGGGGGTTTTGCTCAAAGAATGTTCGAACTTCGTCCAAAAAACACCGCCACGAGTCCTTCCGATTTTGGGCGGATACTTCGTTGGACTTCGGGGCTGCGCTCCGCGAATAGTTTACTACACTTACAGTGCTCGCCCCTTGTCCGCCTAGTCTCCGCTCCAAAATCGAAAGAAGTCGTCGGGAATTATTTTAGCCTTTTGACTGTTTCCCTCCGCAAACTCGGAAATTTTTCCAATTTAGAAAAGTAAATAGTGCAAATGTTATAAGGGGTTAGTTGTGATTGTAATCTACTTTTCCCAAAAACTGCATTTAATATTTTTCGATAACGAGCCATTAATTTCCGCAATAGTTGGTATGTTTGGGAAAACTTTACGAGGAAGGAAATACCAGCTAATAGATTACCGCGGTTGGGCTTATGCAAGACAGAGCGAAAACCCCGTCAGATCCGGAAGGAAGCAGCGGTAATTGCATAACTGCCTGTGATGTAGGTCCAGCCGTTTTTTCTTCGAGTGGTTGAATAAATCAAATTTAAAATGTCTTATTTAGTATTTGCGAGAAAATTTAGGCCGCAGACTTTTGCTTCCTTAGCCGGGCAAGAGCACATTAGCCGTGCTTTACAAAATGCTATCTTAAGAAATCGTGTACCACATGCATTGTTGCTGACCGGTCCTCGAGGTGTGGGAAAGACAACTTCAGCGCGTCTTTTAGCCAAGGCTTTAAATTGTCAAAATCTTAAACTTTCAATTGAGAATCCCGAAACTCGAAAAACCGAAGATATTGAACCCTGTGGTGAGTGCGACAATTGTCGGGAAATCGCCAATGCTTCAAGTTTAGCTGTCTGGGAAGTTGACGGTGCTAGTAATAACAGCGTCGATCACGTGCGTAGTCTGATTGAGTCTTTGCATTCTGCTCCTCCTCCCGGATCGCGCTATAAGATTTATATTATTGATGAAGTGCACATGCTTTCCACTGCGGCTTTTAACGCTTTACTTAAGAGCTTGGAAGAGCCGCCAGCCAATACAATTTTTATTTTTGCCACAACTGAGCCGCATAAGATTCCCGAGACAGTAATTTCTCGCTGCCAGCGTCATGATTTTGGTAAGCTCCCCTCAGACGTAATCATTAGCACTTTAAAGCAGATTGCCGCCAGCGAGCAGATGGAAGTCGAAGAGCCGGTATTTTCGCTCATCTCACGCAAAGCTCAAGGTGGTATGCGTGATGCCCAATCGATGTTTGACCGTTTGGTAGTCGCTAGTGAAGACAAAATCGAGCTGGCTACAGCTAAGCGAGTGTTTGGTGTGGTCGATAGCACCTTTTTTGAAACTCTCGCTCAATCTGTATTGGAGCATAACTCTGTGGCTTGTGTTGATTTAATCAATGATGTCTTTCAGCAAAGCCTGGATATTCGTACTTTCTTTAATGACTTTGCCCTATTTTGGCGCAATCTGTTCTTAGTAAAACAAGTCTCAACAGCTAAGGGATTTCAAGCAGAAGCTTTTGCTCGTCATTTGGACATATCGGCTGATGAGTGCCGTCAGTTGCATAAGTTATCGCAGCAAGCCGAGGCCGCCGATATTCAACGACTTTGCGATTTGGCTTTAACTTTAGCCGACCGTGCTGTTTTAAGTAATTATCCGCGCTTTATTTTGGAATCGGCGGTGGTAAAAATGGCACTACTTTCGAATTTACGCAGCGTTGCCGAGATAATTTCTTCACTTGAGGAATTAAAAAAAAAATCTCCTGAAGGCTTAGTTCGTGCTTTTAGTCCGGTTTCCGCAATTCCAGCATCAGCAAAAAATCAAACCATTGATACCCCACTACCGCAGGAAGTTTCGGCTGAGCCGGTAATCAACAACGATTTTGACGAGAAAGAACAATTTCTTCCCTCCGGACGCGAGTTCATGGAATTTGTCCGACAAAAATCAGCAATGATGGTTTATTCTCACTTACGCCGTATGTCTTTTGAGAAATTTGAGCAGGGTGTTCTAACTTTAGCTGGGAAAGCATTCGATACGGCAGCTTTTAAAGAAAAGGAAGGTGCTAAGCTGCTCAAAGATTTGCTTTATGCTTATTCTAAACTTCAAGACTGGCAGGTTAATCTTATTGAGAGGGATATCGTTCAAAAGCCGGCCGTGAGTCAGGAAAAAAGGAAAGGGCATGGCTACGTATCCGGTTCGTTGGCGGCGCAAGATTTAAATGAAAAGCTGATGCACGAAAAGCAGATAAGCAATGAAGCGCAGGAGCAGGAAGCGGTTAAGTCCATCCTTTCAGTATTTAACGGAAGCAAAATTGAGAAAGTGTCAGTTTTAAAACAATAACGGTGCTTATGTTTGGAAATATGCCCTTTGATCTATCTTCGCTGATGGAACAAGCAAAAAAAATGCAAGGTAATCTTCAGGAGATGAAAGAACGCCTGGCGCAGGAAGAAGTTGAAGCTCAAGCTGGTGGTGGCTTAGTGGAACTAAAACTAAATGGCAATGGCGATGTGCTTAGTGTGAAGATCGATAAGAGTATTTATGGGCAGATTAACGCTGAAGATATGAGTTTTTTGGAGGGACTGTTTTCTGCTGCTATCAGCGATGCGCTCAAAAAAGAAAAGGAGTTGTATAAAGCAGAGCTTTCAGCTGTTTTTGGTGGGCTCCCCATACCGGGATTATAATTTATGCCGACTTACGGTTTCCCCTCAGCGATGCGTCGCCTAATACTGGAGTTATCCAAGCTGCCAACTATTGGAGAGAAGACCGCCATGCGTTTGGCCTATCACTTGATCAAAGAAGATGAACGCGATGCTGCGGATTTGGCGATGGCAATTCTCGAAGCGCGAAAAAAAATCGTCTTTTGCAGGATTTGTTTTGGCTTGGCTGACGAGGAAGTTTGCCCGCTATGTAGTGATAGATCGCGAGATAAGAGTATAATTTGTGTTGTCGAAAAGCCTGCTGATGTTATTGCCATCGAAAGAACCAATGGCTTTCATGGTGGTTATCATGTGCTGCACGGATTGTGGTCGCCACTAAAAGGGGTGCGGCCAGAAGAAACTAAAATTAATGAGCTCATTAACCGTGTGCAAAAAAGCCGAGAGCGAGGCAGCAAGGAAACACGAATCGAGGAGATAATTTTGGCCACAAGTACCACTGTTGAGGGCGATGCGACAGCGATGTATCTAGCAAAAAACGTTACCGAGCTTGGCGTGACCGTGAGTCGTATTGCTCAAGGTATGCCCAAGGGTGGCGAACTGGAATATGCCGACCAGGGCACGCTTTCTCATGCTATATCCGGTCGCTTAAAAATATGAGTAAGCTTTTTCGCTTTTGGGCGGACACGTCGTTGGACTTCAGGTCGGCATTTCACTTGCTCTTACTACAAATATCCAATAGGTGTGGATAAGGCGTAATCGACATCGCCGAATGATAAAGTTCTTAATCTCAGTATTTCACCAATGACTGCTTCATAAACACGAACAATATTCGAGCTGTTTGCCGCTGTGCTATAAGCAGTATAGTTGTGCAGACCTAAAGAAATGCCGGCGTGGGCATTTATTTTGTAGGTCTTGGTGACAACTTGACCTTGCGGCGTTTTGATTTTCACCTGTGCTGTGATTTGACTGGATGCGGGATTAAACAATCTTAACCAATTTTGGTTTTGGTTGAATAAATTATAAGAAGTGTATTTTGCTGCGGCAGTTAGTGCGGTTGGTTCCGTGATGCAGGCACTAGCTAGCCTCTGGCTCTGATCATAATTATAAGATATTCCTTTGACGGCTAATTTTTTTGTTGAGGCATTAGTGTTAATTTTAAATAGCGATGTTTGGCCATTTTGCAAGAAGCTTTCCGTCGAAATATGGCTTAATTGCTTAGTGGATAAAACAATGCGCTTTCGTCCGAGCAGATTGCCGTTTTCACCATAAATTTAAGCATATGTGGAAATATTGTTATCGCCGGTATTTATTACCTCAATCCAATTTTCAGCATTAGCACCGCGGGAGATGAGTAGCGATTGACTGGAGTCTCCTGGTGATGAGATTAGCGGCAGCGCAAAAGAAAATTCTTGTTCGTTAGCAGCGCGCTGTCCATAGCGAATAAGCTCAGCCACGTAAGTAGTGGAGTCATATTGTGGTATAACTTCAATGCTGCCGCTAGTGGCGCTGCTAATCTGTGCAGCAAAATCTTTTCTTTCGTTAGGTCGAATGTATAAACTACTGCTGGCAATTTTTAAACCGGTTAAGTTATAAGTGTTCAGCGTAAATTTACTTCTACTTTTGCTGAGATTCACTACAGATAACCACTGCGTTACCGGACTACTGCTATCAACATTATTTTTGATGGGCTGAGCAGAGTTTAATCCTAGATAAGTATTTCCTCTGTGTACTAGATTATCCCTTTCTAAGAGAGAGGAAAAAGCATATTCCAATGCCGTGTTGGTGCTATTCCATCTGGAAAGAGTTATTCTGCCGGCTAAGTCTTCACTGTTAGCTCCGCTAATAATAATTATGCCCGTTTCGTTTGTGTGGGCTTGCAAAAGAATATCGTTAAGAACGATATTCTTTTGTGATCCAGGTGAGAGTATAACACTTTTAGATCCGAGAATTGTGCCTGATTTCGAAAGAGCCTTCAGCTGTATAGTTTTCCTAAGCAGAGTTTTATTGGCCAATTCTAATACATTGATCATTCGGTAATTAGTATTCCACAATCCCAGAGCGGCGGGAAAATCATCGGGATAAAATAAGCCACTGAGCGCAGAAACGGATAGGCCATCAACTTTAATCCCTGGACCTCCCTGGCAATGCTCTAATAGACCAATGTAAATCTTTAGTGACTCCTGATAACTGCTTAGATCAATGATATATAATTCATAGCTTCTATCACCGACTCGATAACGGTAAATTTCCTCTCCTAAATCTGTCCAATGTGTCCCATCAGTAGAAATTTGTAGCTGGAAATAATCAAGCAGCATATCGCTGGCATTATGCTCAAGACTAAAAGATAAATATAAATTTCTGCGATTGGCTAGATCTAACTGTGGCAACATCATGCGTACTTCGTCATTAGCCGCCAGAGAACTACAGTTTAGATACATGCTGTAATAGCCATCGTCTGTGGCAATTTGCCAGCGGGGCGTGGAAGAGCCGTTTTTAGCAACCATTTGGTGTGTCCACGAATTGGGAATAGTCCCGGTAGAAAAATCATCGAGAAATAGACTCTCTGTGGGGTTAAAAGTTCCTACTTGAGAATAAACGGTATCGACATAGTTTGTTGCCACCAGGCGGTAACTGTACTGGCTATTAGGTAATAACCCCAGTGGTTTTGCTGTTACTTCGGCCTCTGTCAAACTTCTGCTGATTAAGCCCGTGGAAGTTTGTTTATGGGCCTCGCTACCAATCCAATATTCAAAGTAATAATTTGTATTAGCTCCCATCGTTTGAATAATGCCGGTTAGAGTTACTGAATTGGAAGTAATATCATCGGCGGTTACGGATGTTATCACAGGAGCCCTTTTGGCGCCGGATGTAGTAAAAGTATAATCATCTGAATATACTTCGCCAAACACATTAGCGGCGACGACACGGTAATGGTAAACAGTTTTTGCTAAAAGGTTACTGAGTGCCACTGTGGCATTAACATCAGAACTGCCGGAGCCGGCATCAAAAACGGCTGTGCTTGATCCATAACTGGTGGTCAGGCCGTATTGGACAATATATTCACTGTCATATCCCTGAGGATTAATTTTAAAGCCGAGATTGGCACCATTTTCATTAATTGCCGCGGAGACATCACTAATCACCGGGGTTGTTGGATCGTAAAGCAAAAAAGCAGCAGAAGTGTTTACTCGTGCCGAATTATAGCGAATGCGCATATAGCCACTTTCACCCCAACTGTTTCTGAGTATCCAAACACCGTCGCCGCCTTCTGGTGGATTATCATCCCAGCCAATTAATGCGATCGCGTGATTTGTTGCTGAATAATAACAGGGCGAAGTGGTAGGATTAACATTAGCATCTTCATAAACACCGGAGTCATAAGCGTCAAAGGCGGTACCGACATAAACTGCAGCGTCCACTGCACCATAAGTATAAATTGCCGCTTTATTTCATCTGTCGTCGCCTCATAGGAATCGGGATAAACGCGACTCCAAGATTTAGAAACTTTTCTGTCTTCAAAAAATGAATTGTAAACCTGTTGAAAAGTGGGTTCCTAGACTTGATAAGGAAAAGCCGATTCTAGAATAATTCCTTCAGCTCCTGTTTCCTCACCGGGTGTGGTTAAGGCCAATAGCTCATAATAATCATAATCGGCGCCATAGCCGCCATAAAAGTGATTATAGTATGGCGAAAGAGAACCTAGACTCCAGGCGATATAGGATTCGGAAAAATCTATCGTTTGGGAATTAGTGAGGTTCTGCTGAAAATTGTAAGCCGCTTCGGCCATCGCTGCAGCACCAAAAGCGTAGCATGACCCCATTACTCTCTAGTTACGAATTGCGCCAATATAAGAGGCACCGGAGATGTTTCTTATATCGTAACTGCTGGGCAAAGTGCCGCGTAGATAAGGTTTAATATATCCGGAAGGTGCGGGAACTTCTCTTAGCCCCGCAATGTGATAAGCCGGATGACGCCCGTTTAACGTTTTCCTTTTCTCAGCTTGTGGCAAATTATAAATGTGATTGGCTTTAACCGTGAAGCTGTAACCATTTTGCTTAATTTTTTGTTGAAGCTCTTTCATGCTATCACTATCTTCAAAAGCAAGGGGATTTACTTGCGCCAAAACTGGAGAGATAAATAATAGCGCCAAGTGCATGACGAAAATAACGGATAGGGCAAAGATCTTGTGAAGTATGTTGACTTTTAGAAAATTAACTAATTTCATAGTGCTATCGTGAGCGTTGGTATTTTTCAAAGTATTATTAATCAATGACTAATAAAAACTGTGAATTAAACAATTCAAAGATAAACTTAAATATGATACATATATGGGATTATTTGGGTCAGGAAACCAATAGGCACGATAAAAAAAGAGGTCGTAATTAAGTTGTCATCCGCTAGAAAATAGCCATTTTCACAGTGTCTGTTTTTTTGCTTTGAGAACATAAACATTAGCGATGAGGTAACTACCTATTAATACACTAGTTTTTAGCGATAAACCGACTTTTTAGGCAAAAGCTCAATTGTTTGATTGAGTTAGCTGATTTTGATATGAGCCTCAGACCGTTTAGCAATAGAAGTTTTGATATGAGGATAAAGGCATGCGCGAGTTAATTAAATTAGTTTCATCTGCAAAGACAGGTCATTTTTATACTACGACCAAGAACAAGAAAGGCAAAACCGAAAAGCTTGAGCTTAAGAAATACGATCCCGTTGTTAAGAAGCACGTTGTTTATAAGGAGTCTAAAATCAGCTAAGCTGATTATTATTAGGTAGGCGTTGAGGTTTGACAGCCTTGGAAATCTTAGAACTGGCAGTTCGTATTTTATCCGATCCTTTGCCCGAAGAACCAATCAACGCCGTCAGTATGTCTCGATGAAAACAGTAAAGTGATTTTTGACTCTGATAAAGACGACCAAAAGGCTCTTGACCGGATTGTTAAAAAGCAAAATAAAATGGAAAAATACAACAAACTATTAGATCGCAAGCCTGAGCCATCAAAAGCAAGAAATTAGAGTGACATATTTGGCGCCATAATACGCAATAGGTGCCATAAGTAAGCAGAAGAAATATTTTATTGTTTGCCGGGCAGTAGACTTGGGTAACTATGAACCACAAAATTCTTAAAGTAATTTGCCTAAGTATATTGCTGAGTTACAAATAGGAAAAGTTAAAAAATTGCAACAAGTATTGCAAAATTAGTAGGTTATAGGATTTAGACTTTAAAAGAGGTTTAACGCTATTAAACATAAAGCAGGCATTTAACCCTCGGGTTCAATGTGCAAGTGCAACACCTAGTATAACCCAGCTATACTAGGTGACTATGAACAGGAAATATACTCAGCTAACCATTGAAGATCGTGCTATTATTGGTGCTCTACTCAAGGAAGGGTGGTCTATTAGGAGGATCGGGAGGGAGCTCTTAAGAGC
>JADZAE010000047.1 GCA_020852715.1 Deltaproteobacteria bacterium | reverse complement strand
GAAATTCTAGCTACTAGACGATATAATCTATGCTTGGCTAGACAGCATAGAAAACTTATTAATCAGGCTGCTAAAGTACCCCTTATCTCTGACTTCAAAAAGTCCGATTTCGCACGAGCGTAACAGTTCCATGGTTCTGTTGAGGTAGGATTTAAAGGGGAAAAAGGAAAAGATTCGGCGGATGATTTGGTGGGAGGTTTTGTTGGTGGTGAGCGCGCACTCTATCCAGTTGTTGCTTTCGTTCATGGAGGTGGCGCGGGATAGGTAGAGGTAGTGGTTGATTTGGTACTTTTTGAGTAATGAGTTGAGGAAGATTTCGGGTTCGTCTGGTTGGTGGTTGGAGTATTGGTCGTTTCGGGAGTATACCATTCCCAATAAGTAAATTAACTTTGGAGCTGAAAAGCCTTCGGCTTTCTATTTTTGTCCTAAGGGAATGGTATATTTTTGTTCAGTTCTTAATTCAGCCATCCATGGCTTCATTAAGAGCATTTTAGGGAGCGAATCGGAGTTTCGCTCCCTGGGAACCTTCCTTGGTTCCATCTATACCGCACACAAGAATAGTATTACCTAGCAAAGCATCGTTCAACTTACTTCTTGTGTACGGTATAGATGACGCGGCATTGAATTTCGGTTGTGCCGTCGATGAGGAAGCGGGGTTTTAGTAGGCCGAGTTTTTGGTTGTCGATGAGGGTTTGGGCGTCTTGGTCTATTTGGTCGTGGATGTCTGGTTGGTAGAGAAGGTAGATTTGCGCTTGGTAGATGTCGGTGATTTCGCGAAGCCAGTAGATTTGGTCTTTTAGTGGTAGCATTGTTTTTCTCCTTAGTTGATTAGTTGTTGTTGTAGGTACTCGTAGAGCATGACCATGGCGAGTGTATCTAGTTCGCAGTAGCCTAGGAGGGCTTGTTCTGTTTGCTGGCGTTCTGTTGGTGAAATTTGGGTAAATTGTAGGCGGGCGTAGGCGATGAGGGCGGCGCCGCCGTCGGCGATTTCGGTGGTGGCGAGGCTTTCAGCTTGGTCATAGGTGAGGTTTTCAGTGACTGGGGGAAGTGTTTTGTAGGGGCTGATGATGTTGCCGTTTTGGTCTTTGTTGATCCAGGTGTGGTGGTCGAGGTTTAGGCTTTTGATGGTGCATGCTTTTCCGTAGATGGGTTTGGAGTACTTGTTTTGGAGGTACGGGGAGGCGTTTAGGATGGCGGGGAGTATTTCTTTGATGGAGTTAGAGCCGTTTGTTTGGGGAAGATAGAGTGTGTCTTTTACGATTTGAAGTAGATCTATCATGTCGCGCTCACCGCTTGTTTGCTGGGGGTCGTTATTTGTGCTGTGGGTAATGTGGTCGATGAATTCGATTAGTTCTTCTTTGTCAGGTGTGTCGGAGGAGTTGGAGTTTTGGAGTTGGGTTTTTATTTTAGTTAGGCAGGTGTTTTCGTGTGCGGCGTAGCGGAATATGCTTCCGTTGTCGTTTTGTAGTTCTTGTTTAAGTGCGCGGATGAAGGCGAAGTTGGGGAATATTCCGGGCTGGGCGCAGAGGAACTGACCTTGGTGGGTGATGGTGCCGGTGGCGGTGATTTGGTGGTGAGAGAATTGAAAGGCGATGGTTTCGTAGGGGCTCATACCGCGGTGAAATGGGATGGCGGCGTTACTGGTTTCAAAGTCGATGAAGTGTAGTGGGTAGTGGTGCTTAGAGAGGTGCTGGGCGATTTTGGTTTTGTCGATGTAGGGTGTGTTGTCTTGGTCTTTAACTTTTTTAATTTGTAGCCACTGGCGGGTTTTGGTGGGGTTGGGTGGTGTTTGGCTGGGGTCAAATTCGATGTCGATTGGCGTTAGGTCTTTTAGGAGGAGTTTTCTTTGGTCGATGAGAGTTTGTTTATTGCGGCACTGCCAGAGGTCGAAGATGAGGGGTTGGTTTAGCTCTGAGTCGGTTAGGTTTAGTTGGGCATTTAGGCATTGATGAAAGCCGCTTTGTTGGGTTGGAGTGTGGTTGTGGTTACGAAATTCGCATTTGCCACACCAGGTGCCTATGGGGGAGTTTATTTTTTGGTCTTGGGCGTAGTGTTTGGCGGCAAGGTGAATGAATTCTTCGAAGGTGTAGGTGTGAGAGGCGACTTGGATGCTTTGGGTTTTTATTTGGTCGATTACTGGGCGTAGGTTTACTTTGATTAGTATGGGATCTCCGAGGGCGGGAAGCGAGGTGTCGCCGTTTATTTTTACTTTTGTTTGGTTGTGCTCGTCTTTAACTAGGAGAAATTTTTGGTTAAGGGCTGAGACTGTGGCAGTGGCGGTTTTGTTGGCAAGTAGGAGGCTGGGGGTGATTGTTAGGTCGGGGTGTGCGTGTTCGAGGACGTAGGTTTGAAAGGCTAGGTCATAGAGGTATTCTTTCCAGGCGGCTGCGGGAGCTTTGGTTTTGGAGTTAAGGAAGGTGTCGGTGTTGGGGTTATAGGATTTTGCTTTTACTTCGATGAGTTCTACTTCCCTGCCCTGCTTAATGATGATGTCGGCGCGGATGAAGGTGTTTTGGTAGTTGAAGGCGGCTTCGTAGATGGTGGTGTTTGGGGTTTTTAGTAGGTCGGCGGTTTGTTTTAAGGCTTCGTCGTGGTTGGTGCTTTGAATTTCGGTGCCGCCAGGGTGGTAGCACTTGGCTAATTCGCCGACTTGGAAACCGCCTTCGGCAAGGGATTGCAGGAAGGTGTCGTCTTTGTTGGCGTTATAGTATTCGGCTTTGCCGGTGTAGTAGAGTTTAGTGGGGCACTGGAGTGCGAGTTTGAAGCGGGATTTGGTTAAGTATCTGGGCATGGTTTATTTGTAGACTCCTTTTAGTTTGTTGAGGTGTTCTTGGTAGAGGGTTTTTAGTTCTGTGGGGGCAATGATTTTGACTTCGCTACCCCAGGTGATCAGATGCCAGACCATTTCGAGAAGGCCACAGGCGGTGAAGGCGACTATAACTGTGCCGTCTTTTTGTTTTTCGACTGTTTGTGTGGGGTGAAATTTGAATTCGAGGGCGTCGGCGGCGACTTTTTTGGAGAATTTCCAGATGACGTTATAGACTTTGTTTTCTTGGTAGACGCCAAATGAGCGGCGGGAGAAAGTTTTTAGTGAGAAGTCTCGGGCTTCGTAGGTGTCTTTGAGGATTTCAACGGATTTAATGTTACCGAGTGTGAAGTAGCGATAGTCTTTGGCTTTTTTGCTCCAGGCGACTAGGTAGTGGCGGTTTCCGTAGATGAATCCGTAGGGGGCGATGGTTTGTTCGCCGGTGCCGCTACGGGCGCGCGAGTAGTAGGAGATTTTTACTTTGCGCCGGGCAAGGATGGCGGAGCGAAGCGCAAGGAGTATGCTGTCGTCGATGATTGGTCGTGGGCGGGGGCGCGCGGCTATGCCTTCGGCTTCGGTGAGAGCGGAGATGTCTGTTTCTATGGCGGCGCGTTTGCTGGGGCTGAGCCAGTTGGTTAGTTTTGCTTGTAGTTCGGTGAGGACGGCGGCGTCTTTTTTGCGGCCTTCGGATTTGAGTAGGCGGATGGCTCTTTGTAGGCGGGCAAATTCGTCGGCGCTAAATGCGGGGATGAGGTTTGCGGAGTTGCGGCCGAGGCGCCAGTATTTTTTGCCGTCGGCGCGGGTTTGGCACTCCTCGTTGGCAAAGACTTTTATTACGGCATCGCGCATACGCTCGGCGGTGCGGCGTGAGACTGCGAAGATGCGTTCTATGTCTTCTAGTGAGATGCCGATTTCGGTTGTTTGCATTTTGAGGGCTAGTTGCAAGATGTCCTCTAGTCTTGAGTAGCGGTTTTTATCGGTTTTCTTAATGGGCATGAACATAGGCGTTCTCCTTGGTTTTGGTGAGTAGCATAAGTAGTTCGGGACTTACATAGCCTATACGCCAGATACGGACAGGTCAAGGGGGCTTAAGCGGGGCGAGTGTTTGACGAGAAGATTTTGGCTGCGCTACTATAATAGTGAATAAGAATAGTTTTAAATGAGGTGTAATTATGGGCGAATTATGGGGAATGTGGGATGACGATGATGAGACGCTAACGATTACTCGCGAAAGTGGGCAGAGCTGTCGGGTCAATGGGCGGAATATTTTGGCGGGCAGTCATCGGGTGTTTGGTGTGCAAACAGTTGGAGAACAGATTCATGTTCTCACGGGACCAAATGCCAATCGCCGACCGACAAGGCGCGTGAAGTATAATCGTTCGGGCGGGTATTTGGGTTCGTCGCGGTTGTGAGAAAGATTTGATTGGAAGTTATTTATGATTGGTTTGGCGAATTTGATGGCTGTTTTAGCTTTGAACAATTACCTCCCCTTACCTTTTCGGGCTGTATCGCAAGTTGGACGGTCGCGTGCGTAGCTGCAATATGTTGTGATGATCGCCTGACCTTATCACAACATAATGCCGACTAAAAAAAATAGGGCTATTGATACAGCCTTGAGCCGCTGACTGGGCATTGGACTTTGTCATAATCTTAGAAGCTCTTTTTGTTTCTCCGCTTCAGGGAAACAATAGTTCGAATTAAATATTTAATGTGAGCAGTCCTTAACCGGCGATCTGTCCGTTATTGACAGATGACAAAATTCATTTTCTGTAAAGTTTTCACAAACGCTTTTAGCAAACGTCAATTATGGACAGACCGACTTGGCTGAGCGTTGACCATATATAATTCACTTCATACTATCGCCCACAGGTAACCGTTATCAATGAAGCAATTTTTTGGGAGGAAATATGAATAAGTTTTTACTAAGCTTACTTACTACGAGCTTTCTATTTGGCTCATCGGCTTACGCTGCCTCGATCTGCGTTAAAACAAAAATACCCGTGGGCACTGATAGGAAAGTATCTATGGCAAAACAATATAAAACGGTTAGTGGTTCAATTTGCCCAACCGGCTATACCAAAGTGGCTAGCTCTAGTAGTTTTGTCGGGCCACAAGGACCACAAGGGCCGCAAGGAGTTCCGGGAGCGCAAGGGGTTCAGGGAGCGCAAGGCCCAGCTGGCATCCAAGGAATACCCGGAAACATTAATTTAGCCACGTGCATTACGGAAACAAAGACTGGGACATCATGCGCAGAGGGAACAGCGTGTCCCACCGAATTATCCTGTGGTGATCCGGGAAATAGAGGCTCACAAGTCGGTGATCTGATGATTTTCTGGGCTTTCACTGTATCTAACCAATCAGCTTATATTGTAGAGAACCACTTTGCTACCTACGGCAGCAACGAATATCCTACGGGAACGTATATCATCACAACTAGCGAAGCTGGTTGGGGGGCGTACACTCCTTCGTTAGCTATAGTTTGCTGTAGTCCAAATTAATGTCATTCATCGAAGGCTGGGGCTGTATCAATAGTCAAACAATTGCGTACTAAGCTGCAAGAGGACGGGGTAAGCTCAAGCTCTTACGGCAACATACTACAGTGCAAACATTGTATTAGACTTTTGTGACTCCCCCGGCCTTTATCTTTTAACTATGACATGCTTACCGACTCTGAAGTAGCATATCATGCTAAAGACGAATCAGATACGACATCGTTATTCCAAGTTAGAAAACCTTTTGCGCCTTGCTATCAGCATGCAGGCATCAGAGGCAGGAATATCACTTGAAGATATTGAGAGAACTTATAAGGTCTCTCGTCGCACTGCGGAAAGAATGCGAGATACTATTGTTAAGGTTTTTGGTCATTCCATTGGAACAATTGGGGCTGATGGAAAAAAGTATTGGAAACTGGGGTTACAATCTTGTGAGCTACTTCCCTCGTTTAACGCTGAAGAATTGGCAATACTTTTTTCCTCTGCTGCTTTACTAAAGCTTGAGGGGAGACAATCGGACGCAGCTATTCTAATTAACTTAAAACAAAAACTTATAAACCTTATAGATCGAAAAAAAAGGGCTGGTATTGAAACTGACGTCGCTGCCTTATTGGAAGCTGAGGGCATGATCACTCGCCCACAACCCAGAGTAGAGGTGAATGAGCAAATTGTGTTTGATCTGCGCGCCGCTGTGCTGGCACGCCGTAAAGTACGTATTACTTATTGTGCTAATTTTCGAAAATGCCTTACTCATCACATCGTCGACCCTTATGGTATTTTGTATGGGCATAGGCATTATCTAGTAGCATGGAGCGATAGGCAAGATTGTTTTCGTTCATACACCTTAACAAATATCAGGTCGGTGGAAGTTTTGGATAGGTATTATGAGGCAAAAGAATTTTGTTTAAGAACATTTTCTAATCGTGCGTTTGGGCCATATACAGAGGATAGGCTCCATGATGTCATTTGGGATTTCCATAATCGGGCGGCAGCGCATGCCATGCAGTATGCGTTTCATCCGACTCAAGAAGTAGAAAAGCTAACAAATGGCGCGGTCATAGTGAAATTTAGAGCTAGTGGTCTACAAGAGATGGTGAAGCATTTAATTACTTGGGGTAAGGATGTAAATGTCGTAGCGCCTCCGGAATTAAAAAGCTTATATCAAGAGTATGTCACGGAGTTAGCAACAGCGGTTTTAAGGGAGGATACAGAATAATTTCGTCTGCGAATTTAAATTGCCAGAAGCTCGGGAGTATCCCACACTTAAGTATTATCCTTCACCTTTTTTTAGTTGAGGGTAGCTGATGAATAGCATTTTCAAAATCAGTATCGCTAAGTGTTTCTTTCTCTATGCGGACTTGATTAAACTTACCATACTCGGCTTCAGCGTAATCTCTCGCTACCTCATGAGAGATATTCCCTGCATGTGTTAAAATATCTCTTTCGTTAAGATTTAAAAAACCATCTAACTTGACAATCCAATCTGTCATATTCATCGGAATCCGACGCATCGCTTGGCCTTCGGCAAATATCAAATATTGCTCAACGAGATTATTAAGCGCGCCTAGCTCTTCTTCGTTCAAGTAATTCTTAGCAATAATCACATCAGGTTTGCGCACTTTTGGACCACGCCAATTTGTTAGTCCCATATTTGGTTTGCTAGAGTCGGCGCGCTCATGGATAATTTCAGCAGCAGTTTTTCCGGTGATGGCCCAATGCATTTTGTTTTGCACTGTTTTAAAAAAGTTTATACTGATCTCAAGTGTAGGATCGTAATCAACACTGGTGGCATAGAGGTCTGTGATCTTTTGATAGAACCTGCGCTCGGAGGTTCTAAGTAAGCCTTCACGGGATAATTTTCATTAAAATTTCAGGGGAATTAGAAACACGAATATTTTTAAATTTATTGACGTTTCCTCATCGGAAACGACTAATCTTGTGAAGGCTTAGTCTCTGTCCCCCCATAGTTTTGCTTCGCAAAACTTGCCCCCTCTGGGGGCTTTTATATAGAAACTCAGTAAAAGTCGTGAACGGTTACGTTAATGGTATATCGGAGCATAGCGGTGTGGTAAATGATTTTATCGCTTATAAAATTATGTTGTTTTTTGGAATTGATAATGATTGGGCATTGGTGGATATGCTAAATAAACCCAACGTCGTTCATTATTGAAGAAAATGGATGACTAGGGTTTATTAACCCCAGCGCTGATAGCGAGAGGATTGACTCTTCTTCGGCTGCTCAGATGTAGTTCTGCCAATATCTTTGGTGCTAAAATATGTTACGTCGAAATTATATTGTGCGCCGGAGTGTCTTTGCGTAGCCGCTTTAGTGTACCACCTAACAGCTTCATTATGATTTTGCCCTACCCCGTAATCGTTTTTATACATTGCACCGAAATAATATGAGCATCTGCCTCACCCAAATATGCCCTTATTATAGTGGTATTGCTTCGTATAAACCCATCAGGTAGCTTATCTAATGGTGAAAAACACGTATGCCCAATTGCTATTAACCATAAACTTAGAATGATCTTTAGCCTTTTATTTTTCACAATTCCCTCTTTACTGATTTCCCCGGAGTCGCCTTTTGAAGTTTTTGGGGCGCTAAGTTTTAGCTAACTCGATTTATTAGCTGAGACTATCTTTAGTATAGTAGCAATTAGTATCTTTTGTAACTTGGGTATTTCAGTAATAAGAAGCAGGGAAAAAACCGAATGTTATATTTAAGAGTAACCGCTACGGAGCAGCTCTAAAATATCTCCTGCTTCCGGCCAACTACTTGTAGCATTCCGTTAATCCACAACCCCATACAGACCGCTGCTAATTACTGACATAGGTTTTAATGTTTTGACTACTGAAGGGAATTAGCTTTGCGCTGTATATTGATCGGAATTGCAACTATGCAATATTATTAGCAGGCCAAGATATCAGGGGGGTTATTTTAAAATTTATTTTAGCTGCTTCTAATTAATTTATCCCCTCGCCTTGACACTACATAGAGGCGTGCTTAAAGACTGTTTGCCGTTTCGAGTTGAGCGGAATTTAGGCAATATTTTAAGCCATTTTCCTTGCTCCACAATCGCTCGGCTGATCAAGTTTGCTGAGTTTTATGGTCGCTTTTGGTGAATAAAAAACACCTCGGTTTTTTCAAAATCTCATTACTTGATCATAGTGTTAGTTAAATTATTCACTTTCAAGAACGAAGAGGAGAAATTGTTATGAGCCTACGTCCTTTATACGATCGCATTATCGTAGAAAGACTTCAAGAAGACGAGAAGACCGCCGGCGGTATCATTATCCCAGACACAGCTAAAGAGAAACCTCAGAAGGGGAAAATCATTGCTGTCGGTAAAGGAAAAATTGCCGAAGATGGGAAAGTTCGTCCTTTGGAAGTTAAAGCTGGAGATATTGTTCTGTTCGGCAAATATTCCGGAACTGAGGTCAAGATAGATAATCAAGATCGCTTGATCATCAGAGAAGATGACATTCTTGCTGTAATTGAATAGTCATCGGGAGAAATTTTAGTTTAATGTTAATACAATTAATACAATAAAAAAGGAGTCTCCATATGGGAGTTAAAATTTTAGAATACGGTCTGGATGCAAGAGACCAAATGCTACGTGGCGTAAATCAGCTCACTGATGCTGTAGCAGTTACAATGGGACCTCGTGGTCGCAATGTGGTTATCGAGAAATCTTTCGGTGGCCCAACTATCACTAAAGACGGTGTAACTGTAGCTAAAGAAATCGAAATCGAAAACAAGTTCGAGAACATGGGCGCTGCTATGGTGCGTGAAGTTGCTTCTAAGACATCTGATGTCGCCGGTGACGGAACAACGACGGCTACTGTTTTAGCACGTGCTATCTTCCGTGAAGGTTCACGTATGGTTGCTGCCGGACATGACCCGATGAGCATTAAGCGCGGCATTGATAAGGCTGTAAGCATTATCGTCAACGAGCTAAAGGGTCTTTCCAAGCCGACAAAAACCAAGGCAGAAATCGCTCAAGTGGGCACAATTTCCGCTAACAATGATAGCTTCATCGGTGAAATTATTGCTGAAGCGATGGAGAAAGTAGGCAAGGAAGGCGTAATCACAGTTGAAGAAGCAAAGGGCCTAGACACAACTCTTGAAGTTGTCGAAGGAATGCAATTTGACCGTGGTTATGTATCACCTTACTTCGTTACCGATCCGGACAGAATGGAGTGCGTGCTACAGGATTGCTATATTCTGATCAACGAAAAGAAAATCAGCAATATGAAAGAGCTACTACCTGTATTAGAGCAGGTTGCTCGCTCCGGCCGTCCCCTATTAATCATTGCTGAAGATATCGAAGGCGAAGCTTTGGCTACTTTGGTAGTAAATAAAATCCGCGGCACATTAAATATCAGTGCTGTTAAGGCACCTGGTTTTGGTGATCGTCGTAAAGCTATGCTTCAAGATATCGCTGTGCTCACCGGTGGTGAGTTTATTAGCGAAGATTTGGGCATTAAGCTCGAAAGCGTAGATATCAACAGACTTGGTCAAGCAAAGCGCATTGTTATTGATAAGGATAACACCACAATCATTGATGGCTCCGGACAAAAGGCTGCTATCGATGCTCGCGTTAAGCAGATTCGCACACAAATTGACGAGACAACCAGCGATTACGATCGCGAGAAGCTCCAAGAGCGTTTAGCTAAGCTCGTCGGTGGTGTAGCGGTAATTAATGTTGGCGCGGCTACTGAAGTTGAGATGAAAGAAAAGAAGGCTCGCGTTGAGGATGCACTGCATGCTACACGCGCTGCTGTCGAAGAGGGCGTTGTTCCCGGTGGTGGCGTTGCTTATATCCGCTGCTTAAAGGCTCTTGATAGCCTTAAAATTGCTGACGATGAGCAGATTGGTGTGGGCATTGTTGCTCGCGCTGTTGAGGCTCCGTTACGCACTATTTCTTCTAATGCCGGGCATGAAGCCAGCGTTATCGTCAATGACGTGAAGAACGCCACTGGCGCTACAGGCTTTAACGCCGTTACTGAGAAGATCGAGGACATGGTTAAAGCCGGTGTTATTGATCCAACCAAAGTAACAAGAAGTGCACTGCAGAACGCAGCATCTGTTGCTGGATTAATGCTCACTACTGAGACTATCATCGCTGATAAGCCAGAAGAGAAGGGCAGTGCCGGACATCCAGCTGCTGGTATGGGTGGCATGGGCGGTATGGGTGGTATGGGCGGTATGATGTAAGCCGTTTTTATCTTCCGTATAAAAAGGGGGCTTAGTGCCCCCTTTTTTTGTTTTTCAATTCTCTAAAAAAACACTAAGAAGGGAAAAACCTCGTTCCTGAGCAAGTAAGTGAAAGATAAGAAAAAAGAAAAACCTGATGAAAAGAGCAAAAGCGGAGGAATCGCGTTTTTAATCAGCATCATTCTACTTTATATTATCGGATGCGTTTCTATTATTGCCGTCATACTGATTCTTTCTGTCATGGGTGCCCTGGAATATACTTGGTTTCGTTTCTTTGTTGGCTTTGCTACCGGCCTGGTCATTTTTTCTTTTTCTGGGCTAGATGGTTTTCGTACTTTTTTGCATGAAGCAAAACATGCGGTAATGGTAATTATCAGCGGCAACTCACTTAAAGAATTTCATGCTAGCGAACATTCCGGTCATGTGACTTATGAACTGCAAGAAGATAATCTGCAATCGGCACCATGGATAACTTTGGCTCCTTATTGTCTTCCGTTATTTTCGCTACCGCTTTTCATTATTTGTCTATTCGTAAGCGATAAGAATCATCCGCTTTTTACTATCTTATTGGCGGCAGCATTAGGAATCGATTTTACCACTGGCCTACATGAAATACATATCAGCCAAACTGATTTAAAACGCATTTATGGTGGCATTATGATCTCTGCGTCTTTCATCGGCGCAATGTTTTTTTCTTGGTTTTCGTTTTGCCTTTTATGGATTATCGCCGGGAATCATGGGGTGTTGATATTTTTTCAACTTTTCATGGAGATGATTGCTTCTTTGTTCACTCGTATTTGGGGGGATTAAAAGGCCTCGGCCTTTCCAAGAGCAGGAAGAATATCGTTGCATTTCACTATCTATTGGCCTATTATTTAAATAGGTTATAAGCAATTATTCATTTTGCTTTTCTAAAAACAGAGCTTCCGGGAGAAGCACTATCGTCAGGATTTAATTCGATAGATTTTTATGCATTCAACAATTACAGCAAGCACAGATGCCCGTTCAGCAAAATATATTCACGGAGCGGCAATGGCGCTAGATTTTCAAACAACTGATTTAAATAACCTTAGTGATTTACGTAAAGCTGTTATAACTAACACCTACAGTGCAGTATTTGTTGACGCCCGTTTTGGAATAGAAGAAGCCGTCGATGTTGCGCAGATGGTCTGGAGCGTTTCGCCCTTTACCCTTTTTGGTATTTTTAATTTTTATGGCACTATCGAAGAGGATTGGCGAATTCGCTTTATCGGTGGCAATGCCTACCATGGCAAAGATGCTGTCCCGGAAATAAAAGAAGCATTGAAGAAATTACCGCTACAGGTAACTCAAGGCATCAAAAGGCAAATATGCTTAGTTGAGGACTTAGATTCTCCCCGCCAGATTATTTCTTCCTATTTACAAGCTCTTGGTTATGGCACTGTCATCGATGCTGCCAACGGAAAGGAAGCCATTGAGATTCTGGAAAAGGCTCCTAAAGATTTTTTCTGTGTGATTACTGACCTCAATATGCCAGAAATGTCCGGCACAGATCTTATTGGATATATTCGTCGCAGTAAAACATTAATGCATTTACCAATAATGGTTCTTACCTCATTTGGCAACATGGAAACGCTAATTAATTGCATGAAAATTGGGGCGACAGGGTTTTTAGTTAAGCCACCGAAAAAAAATCATTTACGGCTAGAAATGGAAAAGGCGATTCGCATAATGGTTAACCATCAATCTCCGCGTTTATGCAGCCCCGAAGAGGCTCCTTTGTTAGAAGGGCTTTTAGCTCACCTGGTCACTCCTTAAAATAAGCTTAATATGGATACTAAAGATAAAAAAAATAACAATCCTGCTTCACAACAAGACCTCAGCGATTCTTTTGCTACCAGTAGCAAACCAAATTTAAAAACAACGGCTGATGCATTTTCTACGCTGATTTCAGCAAAAATAAAGGAGCAAGAACTTAAAGTCGGAGAAGCAGAACAAGCCCTTCAGGAAAGACACCTAAATCTGTTAAAATCAGTTATGCATATCCGCCGCTCGCTGTCTGATATTTGCCGTATCGATTTGGGTAAACGGTTTGATTTTGAATTACTTAAAGACGACTGGCAGGGATGGCCACGAGTGCGGGTAAAACTCATCGATAAGGAGCAAAAAAATGACGAGCTACCTTATTTGCAAGTAACTGCGCATGATCGTGGTGGACAAGGAACGATTGAAATCTTTTATTTAACCTTACAAAAGCCCTATGCAGTTTCCGTGGCTGATGCCAATGATTTCTCTCACCTGCCGCAAATGCTAAAGCGAGCCGTGCGCGGCTTTCTTGATTTAGTAACTGAGACCATCATCAAAATATCATCGCTTAATAATACAGCCGATGAAGATCAAAGAAATCTAGCCAAGAAAAATCTTAGTAATTTTGAAGAACAAAAAATTAATCTTCATGAAGAAACCTTGTTTGTTAAAGATGTTGAGCTCGAACAGATGCTTGATTCTTTGCCTGCTTTAGATGAGGTTTCCGTACTAACCAGTAAGCAAAAGACCAAGAAATAATTATGGGATTCTTTTCAAGAAAAAGTAAATTAGGAAAGATACCTGCTCATGAAGTGGAATACGTTAGGCCTTCAGAAGAAGAGAGGATATTGGAAAAGAAACGACGTACTAATTTTGTTAGCACATTTTCACTTTTAGCTAAACTAACCAAAGCTGATGGACGCATATCCAGTGGAGAAATTGAGGCCGTAAATAAATTAATCGATGAACAACTACAACTTTCTGAAAAGCAAAAGGAACTGGCTGTAAGTATCTTTAACAAAGCTAAAAATTCTAGTGAAAATATAGAGAGTATAGCTGCAGCCTATCGCGATAATAATATTGATAGCCCTAGTATGTATCGCTGGCTTATAGAAGTGATGCTTAATGTAGCCTCAGCCGATAAACAGTTTTGCGCTGCTGAGCAGGAGCTGATCGATAGAGTAAGAAAACTTTTAGGAATCGAAGATTCAGTATATTTGGAATTACTTGCCCGCTATCAGGAAGAGAAAATTACCTGTTATCAACGACTAGGATGTTCACCTTCGGACACAGCGGAAACGATTAAAAAGAAATACTTAGAACTCAAGGCTTCTTATTCTTCAGAACGTCTTAAAGACTTAGCTGTTCCGGAAGAATTTATTAAGTTAGCCCAAGAAAAATTGAAACAAATCGAAGATGCTTACCAAGAGATTTCAAACTTGCAACATATCAGCTGATCATATCCTCCGCTATTGAGGCAAAACTTCGTCAATTACCCCTTCGCGCTGGTCTATTGTCGGTGCTGTCCAAGGATTAGGCCAATAAATCTCCGTTTTATTTTTATCAGCGACTTTTCGCTGCTTGGGAAGGTCAGCCAATTTTTTTAGTTCCCCGTTATCCGTCCAAGCAATAACCTTACCCTTTTTGATAAAAACCTTGGATTCTCCGTAATACCATGTTTCAAACTCGGTATTTTCTCCTGTCACCTTAGAAGGATTACCTAATAGTTCGCTAATGAACTTTGTGTCGAGGGATTCTTTGTCATCTTGAGCTACGGCATAATTAACAAAGGATAATAAGAAAAATATCACTAAAAAGGGTTTTAGTAAGCCTTCACAGGGTAAAAGTTTTAAACGAATAGAGATCTTAAAAATATGCGGATCTGTATTATTATGAACGTTTCCTAATCGGAAACGGCTAAATATGTGAAGGCTTAGTTTTTGCCCCCATGATTTTGCTTCGCAAAATCCGCCCCTCTGGGACTCCTGCCGACCATCCATGCTTTTATCGTAAAGAAATACGCGTTTTATTTTCCCACTGTTATTTTTTGGATTCATTGCTAAATTACTATCTATCAGGTAAAAGTGTCTATGCTGTTTTTATACCGTACACAAAAAGTAAGTGGAACGGTACTTTACTAGGTTATACTATTTTTGTGTGCGGTATAAAGAAAACCAAGGATGGTTTCTTCGGAGGCGAAACACCGATTTGCTCACAAAAATGCTCTTAATGAAGCCATGAATGGCTGAATTAAGAGCGAAATAAAATAAAGCCCTATTGGGGCAGATTTTGCGAAGCAAAATCTTGGGAGCAAAGATAGAAAGCATTTATGCTTTTCAGCTTATAAGTTAATTTACTTTTTGGTAATGGTTTAATATCAGACTATTTGTAAATAATGAACTTCAGTCAACAAAAGCTTAAGCTTCTTTTTTCTTTAGAATCATTCAATAAAAATGTTCATTATTTGCTCTATTTGTACTGTTTTATTGCCGCTATTTCAATTGCCTTGACACAAATTATTTTAGCAGTTGCCATCCTTTATTGGTATATTGTTCTTTATATCTATCGTGGCAACACCGGGCTCAACTGTAATACCGATCAGGTAAAAACTTATTTTATTTTTCCATTAGCTCTTTGGTTGTTAGCCAATCTCATCTCCTCTTTATTTGGAGTAGCTATCACGCGCTCGCTTAAAGAAGTTATTTCCTCGGCAATCTATTTGTGTCTGCCAATTATGATGTATTGGTTGGCAAAAAACTCACCTGCTTCAGCTAGTGAATTTTTTAACCGGATTAAACAATATCTTTTTGCATTCATTGTTGGACAAAGTTTTGTTGGTATCCACTCACTCTATTCTGGCCCCGAGGAAGTAAAATCGTTGATCGGTTTTCCTGGACCGGTGACAGAGTCAGGTCAGCTGGTGTTAATAATAACTGTGTTATTTGCTCTGCTCTTGGAAGGAAAAGATAGTTTCGATAAAAGCTTATCCGAACATTGCCGTTTGACTACGTATCTTCCTCTATTTGCCGTTTATTTTATTCTTTTCCTACTCATGGCTTGGCCAGATGTAATATTGCCCGTAGGATCAGATTATTACCTACCGGTTCGCTTACTAAGCTCAATAATTGTAATACTGGCTACTCCGACTTTGATAAATTACTCTTTTATTTTTCCTCGACTGTCAGGATTTTATCGCTCCCAATCCGCCGACTACGGCCGAATTATTGTTGCATTTGCTCTATTGCTTGTTGTTTTTATAGTTAATCTTAAGAGAGGTCCTTGGCTGGGAGTTATTGTGGCCTTAAGTATGCTCTCTCTAATCAGCGGCAAAAAACTTTGCCTAATTTCTATTATCCTATTTTCTCTTTTTTGTTCATTCTTAACTCCTGTTCATAATCGCCTTAGTGCGCTTTCTGAGCATTTCACTATTGCCGGTGGGAGAAAACAGATGTGGGAGATGGGTTATGACCTGATTCAACTTTATCCCTTCGGCGTTGGACCGGACAATGCTCGTTATATGCGACAAATCGATCCCTCGTTGCCTGATTTACATCGCCACATGCATAATAATTTACTCAATATTGCCGTTGAAACAGGCTGGTTAGGATCGATTAGTTATATCTGGTGGCTGCTAGCTATTGGTTTTCTTTCGTATCTTACTTGGAAAAACTTTAAATCCTCGCCTTCCCCATTAGCCAAACAAGGAATGATGCTAACTGCTGCCATTTTTTTTGCTTTAGTCGGTTGGCAAGTGGCTGGACTTGTCGAATATAATTTTGGTGATGGCGAAATAAGGACTATGGCTTTCTTTTTTATGGGATTGCTATTGGTATTAAATACTTTACCCAAGAAACTCGAGCAAAATTCATAATCGTTCATGATCTAAGCATACCTACCCTAAATCTTGGTAATACGACGAAGCACCTTTAAATCATCGTTTAATATTTTTTCGATCTCGCTCAGCTTTTCCAGCAGCTCGTCCACTTGATCCGGGGTCGTCAACACGGAGGCAGAATTACGCAGATTATCAAGCGATTCCCCGTTACGCGTACGCAATTCCTGTAGAGTAATAGAAATTTGTGTCCGTGAATCTTTCTGTCTATCGTATAGAGATTTTCTATCATTAATTAGCTTCTGGATCGAAGCTAGGCGTTCATTAATTTCTCTAGGAATGGCACGTGGGATAGCAGAAACTGTTGATCGAGCTTCCACTTTGGGCGCAGTTTGAAGAGCAGTTAATTTGGGTTCTGATTTAGCTGACGAAGCTAGCTGCTTTTCATAAAGACTAATTACTCCATCTTGAGCTTGTATCCGCTGATTAAGCACTTCGATTTTTGCAAGCAGTTCTCGCTCTTTTACATCTTTATTACTAATCTGTTCTTGGGCTTTAGCTAATTCTGCTTCATTTATCGATAAGCGATTTTCGTATTCTGATGCCTGCTGTGTGATTTGCTTGCTATATTTTTCTTCCTTAGAGACGACTGTCCGCCCTTGCGTAGCAAGAGTATCGCCATAGTCCTTCTCTGTTAAGCTTAACTTTTCCTCTAATGCCTTATTGTTTCTTTGTAGGTTATTAACCGTTGACTCTAAAAGCAAAATTTTATCCTTTAGCGGTGAGGCTACCGACAGGCAATCCGCCTCAGGACAACCTACCTCCGGACAATCTGAGCCTGGAGATTTACAAGGTGGACATTGAACTTGTGGAGGAAGTCTGTCTTCACAATTGCATTCTAGTTTAAGACACTGACTGTCTTTTCCTTTAATTGCCCAATCACCAGTCATGTCGGATTCTGAAATCTTGCGCTCTGAGCCTTTTGTGCAGCCTTTTAGTTTTACATCTTTCTCTGCAATCTCATTTTCTAAAGAGAGAATCTCGCGGTTTTGTTCGTCGATTGTAACTTCTAGTTCTGCTAACTGATCTATCAGTTTATAACCATTTTCATCAATGCGGTAAGCTTGCCCGTCAGCCCCACGGCCATGCTTAGAAACCTGACCATAGGTAAAGGAAGCAGAAAGAATTAAAATACTAGCTACGATAATAGTCTGCTGAAGTGACTTCATTTTTTATTCCTTGTTAAGATAGTTTTTTATCTCTTCTTTATTACGCCTTGTTGTTTTGGCTTCGGCCTGGGTTTGCTCAGCAATTTCTTCAGTTTCAGCAGAAGTTACCCGCACCTTATTTACCGAATAAGTTGAGGCTGAACCTGAGCAGGCCGCAATAAGCATCGTCATGTGGACAAAAGCCAAGAGAAATTTAAGCTTTGGGCTGTTATTTACTTTCATAGAAAGACTTGGTTTAATAATACGGTTTTGATTTATAAAGCCATCGCTAATGAATTTTGAACGAAGTGAAAATTTCATTAGCTTGTTGGGTTTAAACTCATTTTTTTTAAACAATGCAAGTTAAATATAGGCGAAGCCAGCCGATTTTTGTCGTAGCAAACTCATTTATTAGGCCGCATTTTGGATAAATTAATTCTTACAGATATCGCTGAGAATAATCTCAAACATATCTCAGTTGAGTTAGACCATAATAGCCTCATCGTCGTCAGCGGCTTATCCGGATCAGGAAAGTCATCACTTGTATTTGACACCATCTATGCGGAGGGCGGCAGACGTTATGTCGAAACATTTAGTCCTTATACTAGGCAATTTTTAGAAAAGTTTAAACGCCCAAATCTTGCTTCAGCCAAAGGCATTAGACCGGCACTGATTTTACGACAACATAATCAAGTTCATAGCTCCCGCTCGACTGTGGGAACACTCACTGAGATTAATGAATACCTTAAAGCCATCTGGGCATACGCTGCTCTACCCTATTGTCCGAAATGCCATAAAGCACTTTACAGCCACACGCCGAAGGAATTTTTAAGTAATTTTATAGGCAAGATTAGCTCCCTAGATGTCAAAGAAGTAATCGTCACTAACTCGCTCGACAAAATTCCTAACCACAGTGAATGTTCAGATCTGCTAAAACTTGGTTACTTTCGTTATTTTGAACAACAGACACAAACAATCAAAGAGATAGAAGGGCAGCATAGTATCAGCTCTGTCACGCTACCATTGCATATTATTGTTGACCGTATTAAGTGGAGCAAAGAACGCCTTGATGTTCTCGAACAAAGATTACTTGCCGATATTCAACAACTAACAACGGGCAATGATAAAAACATTATTGCCTGGGCTCTCTTTCAAGATGGAGCAAGTCCGCTGTCTCACGCTTATCATTGTTCCTCCTATTGCTCAAAATGCAGTATTCAAATTCCTCCGGCAACACCCAATATTTTTTCATTTAACACTCCTCTTGGCGCCTGCCATCAGTGCTCTGGATTTGGTAAGACTTTAACCATAGATCTTAATCTCTGCATACCCGATCCTACTCGAACAATTAAAGAAGGTGCTATTGCTTGTTGGAAGACACCCTCCACCAGCTGGGAATTCGAACAGCTGCTTAGTTTTTGTAAGAAAGAAAAAATCCCCACAACTATGCCCTGGCACGAGCTTAGTAAGAAACAACAGGAACTAATTTTTACTGGTAAGACGACAAGCGACTATTTAAGCATTAGCGGCTGGTTTGAATATCTTCATCGCAAACGCCATAAGCTTCATGTGCGCGTTTTTCTCTCCCGTTATCGCCGTGAAACAACTTGTCCCAGCTGCCATGGTACTCGTCTCCAAGCCTATGCCGGTTACTATAAATTAAACGGTTACACTATGCATCAAGCCTGGAATATGCCGGTAAGGGAACTTCTTTCTCTGCTTTCTGCGGTGCAACATGATCACAAATGGGAATTGCTTAAAAACGCTACAGCTGAAGCTGTCAGCCGCTTAAGTTATTTGGTTGATATTGGCCTTGATTATTTAACACTTGATCGACAAACTAAAACGCTTTCCGGCGGCGAAGCGCAGCGCGTAAATCTTACGGCCATTATTGGCTCTCGACTTACAAATACTATTACTGTGCTAGATGAACCGACTATTGGACTACATCCGGCAGATACAACAAAGCTTATTTCTACCTGTCGCGCCATCACCAATCACAACAATACTGTAGTCATCGTTGAGCATGATCAGGACATCATACGTGCGGCCGATCATGTTTTGGATCTCGGCCCGCGGTCGGGTGAGCGAGGCGGAGAAATAGTGTTTAGTGGGCGACCCGGTGAATTAGTCAAATGCGAAAACTCACTAACCGCTAAATATTTGCGGCAAAGCGTTAGCGATAAACACATTCGCCACGACTTCACCGCAGCAAAAAAACTGCAAATAAAAGGGGCAAAGGTCAATAACTTAAAAAACATTACAGTTGAGATTCCGCTTAACTTTCTGGTTGTCATTACTGGAATTAGCGGATCAGGTAAATCATCGCTAATTAAAGAAGTTCTTTACAAAAATTACCTGGCACAAAAAGGCAAAAAGCAAGATGTTAGCAGTTATGCCTCAATTGTAGGAGCGGAGCAGCTTCACGATATCGTGCTCATCGACCAAATGCCGCTTTTAAAATCGCCTCGTTCTAATCCGGCTACATATACTAAAGTCTGGGATGAAATTCGTGCCCTTTTTGCCGCTACTCCGGAAGCTACGGAACAAGGTTTTTCACGTTCGGCTTTTTCTTTCAATGTCGTCGGGGGACGTTGTCCGATTTGCGAAGGTTCAGGTTATAAAAAAATCGATTTACAGTTTCTTGCTGACGCTTATGTTCTTTGTGATGCCTGTCAGGGGCTTCGCTTCCAAGATTCAGTGCTTAAAATTAAATATCAGGGGATGTCTATTTCAGATTTTCTCAATATGACACTCGAAGATATCCGCACTTTTTTCTCACAAACAGGAAACAACAAACAAATTAGCGCTATCAACGCTAAAATGGCTTCGCTCTTAGACTTAGGGCTGGGCTATTTAAAACTCGGACAACCACTTAGCCAGTTAAGTGGTGGCGAGGCCCAGCGTGTTAAGTTAGCTAGCTACTTAAACGAAAGTAATAAAAAACCTTCGCTATTCTTACTTGACGAACCATCAACCGGACTTCATCCGCATAATATCGCCGATCTTTTCAAAGTGTTAAATCTTTTTATTGAGCATGGTCATAGCATCTGCTGCATCGAACATAACTTAGATATCATCTCCAAAGCTGACTGGATGATCGACTTGGGCCCGGAGGCAGGTGAGGCAGGTGGGCAAATAGTTTGTCAGGGCGCCCCCTTGGAGTTGATCAAGGACACAAAACTGCTGCAAACATCTAAAACCGTTGCTTGCTTAAAAAGCTACTGCCAACAGTCAGCAGAAAGCAATTTACCGGTTGTTGACAATAAGAGCAATCAGCTCACCCAGTTACAGATTCGCGGTGCAAGGCAGAATAATTTGAAGAATATTAACCTCGACATTCCGCTTAATCAGTATACGGTGATTACCGGAGTCAGTGGTTCGGGGAAATCCAGTTTAGCCTTTGATACCATTTTTGCTGAAGGACAAAAGCGTTTTATTGATTGTTTATCGCCTTATGCGCGACATTTTCTCACACAAATTAAACCTACTGAAGTGGATTTTTTAGATGGGCTGGCACCCACTGTAGCTCTTTCCCAAAAGACAGTAATTAGCCAAAGCCTATCTACTGTGGCGACATTGTGCGAAATATATCCTTATCTTCGTCTTTTATATGCTCGTGCTGGCGTCTTGCATTGCCCGGAACATGACTTACCTATGCAGCATTATTCCGTGGAAGAAATAATTTCTGAAATTAGCAAACTTGATGCGCAGCGTATATTTATTTACGCGCCCGTCGTCACGGCCCGCAAAGGTAATTACCGTGAACTGCTGGCGCGTGCGCTCAATGCTGAGTTAAGCGAGGCAATAATTGACGGCCAGCTAGAAAGTATCAACGAAGATATGAGCTTAAAACGCCACCAGCAGCATACTATTTCTCTGCTCGTCGCAGCTGTCAATAATCAGCAAGTTAATCGTTCGCTTCTGGTAAGCGCGCTTAGTCAGGCGCTGGCGCTAAGCGGCAGCACGATTGAAGTTCGACTCAACTCAAAATTAGGCAAATTGATAGTTTACAATACAGAAACAGTTTGTCCTAAGTGCAAACAAGGTTTTCGCGATCTAACGCCGTATGACTTCTCCTTCTCCAGTAAAATCGGGGCCTGTGAATCTTGCGATGGCAGTGGTTATTTAGAAAAGCGAAACAAAACTGAACTCTGTCCGGACTGTCGCGGCAGTCGTCTGGGAAAGATCGGCCGCTCTACTTACTTCGAGAGAAAAACGATTTTCGCACTTACGCAGATGACGGCACCGGAGCTATTGAAATTTTTTAATAATCTTAAATGGTCGACCGATAAGCTGGCGATTTTTTCTCCGATTATCAATGAAGTAAAACATCGCTTACAAGTTCTGACCGATGTTGGCCTAAGCTATTTAGAACTCTCTCGCGCCGGCAATAGTATTTCCGGCGGCGAAGCTCAGCGCCTTAGATTAGGACGTGCTTTAGGCTCGCCACTAAGTGGCGTTTGTTATGTGCTTGATGAACCAAGTATAGGTTTGCATGCCCAAGATAACAAGTTACTCCTTTCCATTATTGATAATCTAAAAAAACAAGGAAATAGTGTAATTGTTGTCGAGCACGAAGAAAGTTTAATTAGGGGCGCTGATTATTTAGTTGATATGGGGCCGGGCGGTGGCAAAGATGGCGGCCAAATCGTAGCTCAAGGCAAACTTGAAGAAGTGCTGAAAAGTAAAAACTCAGCTACTGCTAAATTTCTAAAAGAAGACAAAATTATATCAGCTCCACATAAAGAGACTACAAAATCAAGCCCGCGACTAATACTTCCTACCTGCTCCGCCAATAATTTAAAAAATATCAAGGTGGAATTTCCAACGGCAGCATTAACAGTTGTCTGTGGCGTTTCCGGTTCTGGTAAAAGTTCGCTTGTCTTTCAGACCTTGCTGCCACGGGTTTTAGAAAACGTCAAAAATAAAAAGCGCAAAAAAGAAGATGAATTCCCTATGGAACTCCAAGGGATAGAGAACTGCCTACAAATATCTCAAGCTTCTTTAGGCCGATCAGCTAGCTCCACTCCTGCTTCTTATTTGGGTCTTTTAAATGAAATAAGAAATTTCTTTGCCATTTTACCGCAAGCAGAAATGAATGGCCTGACCCCTTCTTATTTTTCTCATAACACCAAACACGGGCGCTGTGCTAAATGTGGAGGGCGCGGCTACATCAGTGTGCCATTGGGATTTCTTCCCGAAGCGCAAACTACCTGCGAAGAATGTAATGGCCTCAGATATAACGGCACAGCCTTGCAAGTGAAGTATCAAAACCTTTCTATTGGAGATATTTTAAAACTGACGGTTGATGAGGCTAGTGATATTTTCACAACGCATAGAAAGATTTCCCGTATCTTAAAAGCAGTTAAGGAGCTGGGATTAGGTTATTTGGTTTTAGGACAACCCAGCTACACATTATCCGGCGGAGAGGCGCAGCGTTTAAAAATCGCTTATGAACTTGTTCACTACACAAGCAGTAAAAATATTTATCTTTTAGATGAACCGACTATTGGACTTCATTTCAAAGATATTTTTCTTCTCTTAGGAAGTTTAAGAAATCTTATTAATGATGGTCACACCGTGGTTGTAGTCGAGCATAATCTTGATTTTATTGTTAACGCTGATTACCTAATTGAGCTCGGTCCAGAAGCCGGACAAAAAGGCGGTAAAGTTCTTTTTCAAGGCACAGTTTACGATCTATTAAAACAAAAAATCACCACGCCAACAAAAAGCGCTCTATTGGAAGCGAATTATACCGTACACAAAAAGGTTTGAAACAAAGACCCTGAACGGTGCTTTACTGGGCAATCCTATTTTTGTGTACGGTATAAAGGAAAACAAGGATGGTTTCTTCGGAAGCGAAACCCCGATTCGCTTCCGTAAATGCCCATAAATAAGCCATGGATGGCTTATTTATGGGCGAAATAAAATTAAGCTCCATTGAGGCGGATTTTGCGAAGCAAAATCATTGGGGCAAAGATAAAAAGCCGAAGGCTTTTCAGCTCAAAAATTAAATTACTTTTTGCAAATGGTATGCCCATTCTGAAAGCAGCGGGTATTTGATTAATGTAAAATCCTTATTAACCATTGCTGGCTTGCTGGGGGGACTGATCAGTGTTCCCCACGGGTAGTTCAACACTTTGATCTTCGCTGTTCAGGTAATCTTTAAAGATGTGCTCCATTGGCGGAAGATAAAATGAACCATCAGGTAACATGATGGTTGTGTCTTTTAATCGATAAACATTGTGTCCACAGGTGTAGCACTGGAGGCGCATAAAATGCTGACAAATACACATTTTTTCGTAAATGGGTAATTTTTTGCCTTGCGCATCAACCGGTGTCTTCTCGTAGAGATCCTTATATGAACAATTACCTTCGCGATCAAGCATGTAACCAAGCGAAGCACAGCTGGGTTTTAGATTTGAACCAAGCGAAGGACTGCTTTTTAACATGCGCATTGGATAGCCGGTAGGTGATGAGCAATTAACTTCCACATCCTTTTCTTCAGCGCGCAAATAAATCTGCTTAGCCTCTGTCGGTAAGCCACACTCCTGAGATATAGTGAAACGTGTCGCTACCTGAACACCGGCCGCACCCATATTTATGAAATTGACAGCATCGGTGCCGGTAAACACCCCGCCGGCCGGAATAACGGGGATATTAAGATCTTCGCTCCTTAAGTATGATATAACTTCCTCGACTATCAAATTGAGACTAAATCTATGCCAATCCTCACCGAAACCTAAATGCCCTCCAGCAAGTGGGCCCTCGACAACAATGTAGCTAGGCAAACGGTTAACACGAGAAGCTCCGCGTAAAAATATTTTCAACGCTCGTAAAGATGAAATGATTACCCCGATGTGGGCATCACGAAAACGCGGATGATCTTCAATTAAGCGCAGGGAAGCATTATGCAGTCCGGCAGAAAGAGTAATACCATCAATGCCACCATCCAAAGCTCCTCGGAGGCGAGCCTGCAGTGTTTCACTAGGCGCACCCATAGTAAGCTTTTCCATCACATTAACAAAAATCCCACCCTCGCCTTTTTTATGGGCCATAACGCTGGCAACATAATCTCTGTTTGCTCGGTAGACGATATCCTCTGTCCAACGTGAGATATATTTTGGATCTATTTTCTCTTGCGCCCGTGTTTCTTTTTGCTTGTTGGCTTGGTAGCGGGTGCCAAAGAGCATGTCGTTTAAAAAGGGCGACATAGCATCGGAAATATGACCTACTCCGCCTAATTTAGCGGCACCTAAAGCCAATGCAGCGGTAGATATATTGACTCCCATCCCGCCTATCATAATAGGCCGGTAAGAATTACTACCGATAATCATTTCAAAATTGTTTAACTTCGCCATCGAGCTATTTACTTCATCCTGGGAAAGGCCTTTATTTCCGAGTTAGACACTTAGAGAATTCTAGCATCATAGACAATAAAATCTTTACTTGCAACAAACGGTTTAATCTTTCTTCTACACTGAGATCAATTTTAGAATGATCAATCTAGTCGAAATTTAGTAGACAAAATCTTTGTGTAAACCAGTAACGATTGGCTCATCATTTTAATAGTGCAATATCTATCTCTTCGGACAGGTTTCAGAGAAAATGCTATAGAGGCCACTCTTTTAAAAACTAATAATGGAGTCTTATGAAGGCACAAAATATTTTAGCAACTATCGGCAACACGCCTTGTGTAAAAATTAATCGTCTTTTCACAACTGAAGCCGAAATTTGGTTAAAACTTGAACGAATAAATCCAGGCGGCAGTATTAAAGATCGTATCGGACTAGCAATGATTGAAGATGCTGAACAACGTGGCATTCTAAAAAAAGATACTTTAATTATTGAACCAACTTCGGGAAATACCGGTATTGCACTAGCAATGGTCGCCGCCGTTAAAGGTTACAAGCTATTGTTAGTTATGCCAGAATCTATGTCTTTAGAGAGAAGACGTTATATGAAAGCATTGGGTGCTCAATTAGAACTTACACCCAAGGAAAAAGGTATGTCCGGTGCCATAGCCAGAGCAGCAGAAATTCACAGCAGCACAGCTGATTCTTGGATACCACAGCAATTTGAAAACCCCGTTAACATTGATGTTCATCGTCGAACAACAGCTAAGGAAATTCTTGCTGATTTCCCTGAAGGACTAGATTATTTAATTACCGGTGTGGGAACCGGAGGACACATTAGTGGTTGTGCTGAAATATTAAAAAAAGAATATAAAAATCTCAAAGTTATTGCTGTCGAGCCCGAAGATTCTCCGGTCATTTCTGGTGGCAAACCCGGTCCGCACAAAATACAAGGAATTGGTACCGGCTTTATTCCCAAAAACTTAAATCGCGAATTGATTGACGATATAATTAAAGTACCAACAGCAAAGGCATTTGAATTTGCAAAACGCTGTGCTTTAGAAGAAGGTATATTTGTTGGTATTTCAAGTGGTGCATCTTTAGCCGCAATCAACCACTACCTTCCCAATATAACCAAAAACGCAAGAGTACTTTCGTTTACCTACGATACAGGCGAACGCTATTTATCGGTAGAAGGGCTTTTTGAATAGAGGGAGATATTATTGTCATTATTGCCTCACATATAAACGTGAACATGACTAAAAACAATGTGCCCTTGTAGCGTTATGTAATTGTATGCTAAACGAATCACTAATTTATCTGTAGTATTAACCGGCTATTTATTATTACACACTTGAGCGACCAATCAGAAAATAATTTACCCAATGATGTTGTTTTTGAGCGCACGCTGCGCTTATTTGCTGGTCCACTAGTTTATTATGCGCTGGGCTTAGACAAGATTCATAAAATATATAGTGCCGCTATTAAAAACGTTGGTGAGGATTTCGTATCAAGTATTTTATCTGAAATGAATGTCGAGATAGAGGTTCCAGAGGAATCTTTAGCCAACATACCAAAAACCGGACCAACAATCGTTGTTTCCAATCACCCCTTTGGCGGCATTGAAGGCTTGGTGATGGTAGAAATTCTAGCCCGTATTCGCAACGATGTTAGGTTGTTGGCAAACTACTTATTAAATACCATGCCGGAAGCGAGAAAATATTTTCTCGGTGTTGATCCATTCGGTGGTAGTAAGGCAACGCGTAGCAATATTTCCTCAATGCGTGAAATGCTAAAACACTTAAAAGCCGGTGGACTGTTAGCACTTTTTCCTTCAGGAACAGTTTCTCATTTGCATTTATTGAAGTGCGAGGTAATGGATCCCGAATGGAACGATAATCTTTGTACAATGGTTAGAAAATCGGGAGCAAGCGTTGTTCCACTTTACTTTCATGGACGAAATAGTTGTTTTTTCCAATTAATGGGACTTATTCATCCTCGTCTGCGCACTGCTCTGCTAGCGCGTGAATTTGGCAATAAGCAAAATAAGACTATCTCCGTTGATATCGGCTCGTCAATTAGTAATGATAAGTTAATGAAATTTGAAACTGACGCGGAAATGCTAAGTTTCATCAGACTGCGAACCTATATTCTTAGACACCGCGCAGCGCCACAGCAAGATAAGCAAATCGACCAGCCGGCAAATTATGAAATTATCTGTTCAGCGCTACCGGCCGAATTATTAGATAAAGAAATCCACGCTCTACCGGCAGAACAAAAACTTTCAGAGAATAGCGAAACGGAGGTATTTTATGCCAGCGCTGAGCAAATCCCCAACACCCTTCATGAAATTGGGCGTTTGCGGGAAGTAACTTTTCGCGCGGCCAACGAAGGAACAGGTAAATCTATCGACCTTGATAAGTTCGATAGCTACTACACTCATCTCTTCGCTTGGAATAAAGAGAAGAAGGAAATTATCGGTGCCTATCGCATAGGAAAATGTGATCTTATTTTGAATCAATACGGTATAACCGGGCTCTATACACACTCATTATTTCGCTACTCTTCTTCTTTGATTGAACAGATAACTCCAGCGTTAGAACTGGGGCGATCATTTATTCAACCCGAGTATCAGAAAAACTTTTTTTCGCTTCTATTGCTCTGGAAAGGCATTGGTCATTATGTAGTTAAAAATCCGGCATATAAAAACCTTTTTGGCCCGGTTAGCATAAGCAGCGAGTATGACACAATTTCTCGCCAACTGATCGTTTCTTTTTTAAGGTCAAATAATTTTTTGCCACAGTTAGCAAAACTCATTAAACCCAGGAAACCCCATCGTAATATAAGAATACGAGGCGTCGATAAGCGTTCTTTTGCTACGGTGGTTAAAGATATCAATGATGTTTCTCAGCTGATCACAGAAATTGAAGCTAAAGAAAGTAGTGTGCCTGTCCTTTTAAAGCAGTACCTAAAACTAGGCGGTAAGTTACTAGGGTTTAATATTGATCCCGAATTTGGGAATGTGCTTGATGGCCTTATCCTTGTCGATCTAACAGAAACCAATACCAAGATGTTAGCTAAATATCTGGGCGAGGAAGGAGTGCAAAAGTTTCTCGAATATCAAAACAAAATCTCACCTACTACCTAGTCAGCGTGCTGTTGCCGATGAGCTAGAGGCTTTAACCTCGGTTTTTATTTCAGCTTTTGTTTCAGTTTTTGTTTTCTGAAGACGAATTTGTGGAAAATAATCATTGCTCATAACATAGCCAAGCGCAGCAATTATCCCATAAATAAAAAAGGTAAGTCCCCAAGTTGGTGCTAATATCTTTAAAGCGGGGGCACCACCGCTACGCTTCCCCATCGCTGTTCCCAGTATGTCTAAATTAGTGTAACCATCCAGAACAAGATGAGATAAAAACCCAAACCCGATAGCTCCGGCAAGATAGACTTGATCCTTCCAATACAAATCAGAAAATAAAAAATAAGAAAGTTGGAAAACAATAATCGTTGCCGGTAGACTATGAATCATACCTCGATGTGTCGTAAAAATTTGCAGGGTACGCAAACTTAAGATGCGCGTTAGCAAATAACAAACAATAAAAACCAAGGACATACGTGCTGACCCAGCGGTTCTAAGATTAGGGTAATGTTCAAACAAAATAACAGGGGCTAAAGCTGCCAGCAGTCCACTTAATTCTCGGGCCGGCATACCATGACTGGCATCAAGATCGGGAAGCATACCGGCGATCACAACTAAAATGAAGGCCAACAATAAATGTTCGGGGAAAATATGGAACATGGAATATCCCATGAAGGCATAGGCAGCCCCGGAAACGACAGAAAAGGAAATATGAGTTTGATATTGAGCCATACTTGCTTCATATTAGCCTAGCCAAGAACTAGGAAATTATTGCATTATCATTCGCGTCTAAGTATAACCGCATAGATTGAAAAGTGCATCACTATTGTTCACGTTTAACTAAAGTTTAGGCCATGAAATTAACTAAATATTATCTTCTTCTTGTGTTTTTTTTAACATCTTGTGGCTCGTTCGAATTTTTTAACATTGAAGAAGAAAATTCCGTTGATTTTTCGGCCGCTGAAAATAGCGCTTCGCAGGAAACATTAGCCGGATCTGGAATGGGACTGCTAACAGCAGAAGTAGAGAAGGCCAAAGCCAAAACTACTGTCAGCAATCCTCAGGTGGAACAGGGACTACAACAAAAGCCGCAAGCTAATGCCCGGGCAGGAGCAGGTCTTTTCGGCATAGATGAGAATGATAAGCAACCGCTAGCCGCACCAAATACATCCACGCAAACTAACCCTCGCGCTAGTGCCGGAGCAGGAATGGAACTTTTTGGGAAAAACTCAACGCAAAATTCTGAACAAGAATCAGATAATCAACAAAATATAACCTCTACCGATGCAACATTATTAGCGGAAAGCACAAGCCTATTGCTGCAGCGTTCCAGCAGCAATTGTTTTGATTTAATTTGGTTATTACCAACGAATTCGGTGCATTCTTACCAGATTAAATTTGGCCAATCAGAAAACAATCTTAACGGCGCAGTCACATTGCCAATAGAGATGCTCGCAAAAGCCGAACATCCTCAATATGGACCGGTTTACCAGTATCAACTGCTCTGCAATGCTGCCGTAACCCAACTTTATGTAACGATTAGCGCTCAGAACAGCTTTGGTAGCTCCCCGCAATCTACGGTGAAAAAACTAACGAAAAAATAATTGGGCTTTAAGGCTTACTTTTTAATATTTCCAGCGCGTCTAAAGATAGACGATAAAACTCGGGGAAAAGCATTTTGTTAGCAGCAACATAAGAATTGCTAAAAACATTAAACTCTGCCGAACTCAAGCATTCGCAGTTTTTTACAATGCCACCGGCTTCCTCAATAATCAACGATCCGGCTGCGACATCCCAGGGACGCATAAAAGACTCGAACACGCCATCTAGTCGTCCACAGGCCACCCAACATTGTTCAACTGTACTCGAACCGAAACGCCTAATTGCTCTGGTTTCCTTAAGGAACATTTCATAGACGTCACGAAAAGATCCCCAATCATCGATTGATGTGTGCGGGTAACCTAAACCAACTACAGCATCAAGCATCTCAGTTTTGGGGCCAACCGAAATTTTCTTGCCGTTTAAAAAGGCACCATATCCTTTCATCGCGCTAAACATTTCTTTGCGACTGACGTCATAGACAAGGCCCAATGTCCTGTGTCCATCAATAAATAAGGCTATAGAAATAGCAAAAATCGGAATAGAATTAACAAAGTTTGTGGTGCCATCAAGTGGATCAACTACCCAACAATAACCACTTGAGCACATTTCTCCTAGACTTTTACCAGAATTAGTAACTAATTCTTCCGCTGACTCTTCGCCAATGACATGATGGTCAGGAAACTTACTTTTTATTTCTTGAGTAATTGTTTCTTCCACCCAGCAATCAATATCGGTAACTAAATTAGTCCGTGTTTTATAGTTCACATGAAGATCTTGATCGGAGTCATAAAGTTCGAAAACGCGCTGACTAAGGCGCCGGATTAAAGTATCGGCAAAATGTAAATAGGTATTCAACTCTTTAATCACGACAAAATTTCCTTTAAATTAAGCTGAGCCGAAGAAATGCCCTGATAGGTATTTATCTCCAGCTGATAAACGATGTTTATCACGCTCCCTTTTCTTAAGTCACGAACTTCTTTTTTACCCCAGGCAACAGCCGGTAGAAAATACTTTCCCTCTCTTAGTATAAAGCGGTAATTATTGTTGTCCAAACCGTTAATGGAGTCGATCGTAACATTTTCGGTATAAAGCAATGGCGTAGGATTCTTAATGCCAAACGGAGAAAGCATCTGAAATTCTTCGGCCAGTTGAAAATCAATAGCGGCAAAATCTGTTTTGAGATCACAATTTATTGTCTGTTGATAAGAATTTGCTCCGATTTGCTGCTGGGCTACACGTTCGATTATCGAGGCGAAATCCCCCAGTTTATCCGGTAGTAAACTAAAACCACCTGCTTGCTCGTGGCCACCAAATCCGAGTAATTCGCTAGCACAGCTTTGTAAAATACCCACCACATCAACGCCTTTTATGCTGCGCGCTGAGCCTTTGATCACGGCAATTTTTTCGTTGCTCTTAATCATCTCCCCCGGGGCCATAACAAAAGCAGGCCTTTGATATTTTTCCACCAACCTCTGAGCTACGATACCAATAACCCCCAAGTGAAAACTGCTATCATAGACAACCAAAACCGGCTGCAAAACCAAAGCCTGACTAGAATCAATTAAATGTTCAGCTATTCTCAGCATTTCTTCTTCAGTTTGACGACGTTTATCATTAAGTCTGTTTAAATGATCAGCTAAGGTTGCTGCTTCTTTATGATCGCTGGTTGTCAATAAATTAAAAGCTACTTGCGGATCAGCCATGCGCCCGGCCGCATTTATTCTCGGTCCGAGCACAAAACCTACGTGCCCGGAACCAAATCTAGGATTAGCGGAAAGGCCGCTAATATTTTTTAATGCTTCAATCCCTGGCCTTTTGGTTAGCTTAAGCGCTTCTACTCCACGACAAGCAATAGTTCGGTTGGTTTTAAGCAAAGGCACCATATCACAGATCGTTCCCAAAGCAGCTAAATCTAAGTAAGCCTTGGGGTCTGTTTTTTCGGACGATGACAATTCAAATTCCGGCAACTTTTTCCTCATTACAATCAAAAGCATCCAAACCAAGCCCGCCGTAGCCAGGCTATGCTCTTGAAACGAGCAGCCCTCCTGCTCAGGGTTAACGACTATCTCTGCTGGTGGTAATTCAATTACTTCATGATGATCGACAACAATTGTTCTAACCCCATAGTGTTTTAACTTTTCAATTTCCCTTTTGTTACTAGTCCCACAATCCAGAGTAACTAAAATTGCTGTTTTTGTTCTAATCAACTTCTCTACGGCAGCCATTGATAAACCATAGCCATCGACAAATCGATTAGGTAAATAATAATTAACTTCTGCCCCAATCGCTTTTAAAAAAAGATACAACTGCGCGCAGGATGTTAAACCATCAACATCAAAGTCGGAGTACAAGGTAATTTGCTCACCCTTCTTACAAGCAGCCAACAAAGCATTGGCCGCTAAATCAAGATTTTTTACTCCAACCGGGTCAGGCAATCCATTTTTTAGCGTTGGTTGTAAAAATAATTTAACAGACTCAATATCCCCAATTCCCCGTTGCACCAGTAATTTAGCTGTTAATGGCGAGATCCCTGTAGCAGCTCTCAAGCACTCCGCCACTTTCTGTTGTTCATCGGTAAAACTAAATAGATTTATTTCTTTTGCCCGCATGGGATAGCCGTGTCTGTGTTGAAAATCCACTGCGCTAGGTTTAGCTTAGTTATCGGCCAAAGACAACCGTGCATAATTTATAAATATGTCAGTTAAAACGTAGTGCTAGGTTATTTTATTGTCGAACGAAGCTTCGGTTTCTCTCCCTTTGGATGTGGATGTATGTAATGTATTTTTTTTAGTTTTCCTGAAGAGCCACCCGGGGAAGGAGAATGAAAACACTGTGTTTCCTCAACGGCAGTCATCGCCCGAAGATAAAAAGATTTTAAAGCACTATGCCGACGAATGTTTCCTTCTCTAATCAGGCGACATTCATCAAGCAAGCTTTTAATATCCTCTTCCAGAATTACCAAAACTGCCGTATGGTTAACATCGGCGAAATTTTTCTGCTGCTCCAGCACAAGGTCAAGACTTTCCTGTAACTTGGCGGCGACCCTGCTCAAACCAAGTTTACGAAAACTTAACATTTTCAAATACCTACTTCTGCTCATGTAAGACTAATCGTCCCAACTTGGCCCTTACTTTACATTTTGGCTCACTGAGATCTCTCACAATTAAAGATAGTCGGACTTATTCCTACTGTCTCTAAAGCCACCGCAGGAGAAATTATTGATTTTAATAGCATGCTACGCAAGGAATGATTAAGAGAACGATAACCATTTTCAATGGCCATTTGTTGTAGTCGGCTCATAGTCAGCGATTTATTATTATGAGTTGTAACAAGAAAATCCTGCAGTTGCCTCGTTATCGGTAGTATTTCAAAAACACCAATGCGATCCTGATAACCACGACCAGAGCATTGTTCACAGCCTCTACTTTGAAATACGGGTTGACTTTCATTTAGGCCAAGTAAATAACGAAGATAAGGATTTAAAATCGCTTCTTCTAAACAATGCGAGCAATTTTTTCTAACCAGACGCTGAGCGACTATTAGTTTTACGGAAGTAATTATCAACTCTATCGCCACATTGAATTGCAGTAAGCGAAAAACGCTTTCGATGCAATTACCTGTATGTAATGTGGAGAGAACTAAATGCCCCGTAAGCCCGGCAGATAAGGCAGTATCCGCCGTTTTTTTTTCGCGAATTTCTCCGAGCATAATCACATCAGGGTCTTGTCTTAATAAATCACGTAGTAAGGTGTCATAATCGCGACCACATTTATCATCAATCTCGCCCTGACAAATACCGCGAATAACTCGCTCAACGGGATCTTCGATTGTGCAAATATTAATACTATTATCGTTAAGGATATTCAGACAAGCATAAAGCAATGTTGATTTTCCGCTTCCTGTTGGCCCGACAAAAAGGAGTGTTCCGCTCTTGCTGGCAAGTGCTAACTCTAACATTTTTGCCTGTTCGTTATCTAATCCTAACGACAAAAGCTTGTTCAAGTTTCCTAATCCCTGAAGTTGAGAGAGGAAGTTATTATCTAATATTCTAAGCACTGCTTTTTCTCCATGATGTAAGGAAAGGATCGAAACACGAATGCGCATCGAGTAAGGTTTTTGTTCATATAAAAATCCGCCCTCTTGGCTCAGAGCTGTCCTTGTTATATCCAGATCGGATAGGACACGAATGCGGCGAAATAATGCTGCACCCGTTTCGGCACTTATTGATAAATTTTCCTGCTCAATTAAGATTCCATCTTGGCGAAAACGGATACGGTAACAATTATCTAACGGTTCAATATGAATATCGCTAGTCCGTGTGCAGATAGCCTGATCAAGCAGCAAGTTAAGTAAATTTGGAATGGCTTGGTCTGCTTGTGTCGCTGTAGAAATAACAAAATCCGCTGGCAATTTGCGCTGTTCACTTTCAGCGCGCGTTATGGCCATATTTAAAGGTTCTTGCCGTTGATGATAGGCCAGAAATATTGCCTGAGTAATCGCCTCCCGGTGTTCATAGTCAATGATTAGGTTTAGTCCGGTGGCAAATTCTATTGCTTTTATATCGTTTGGAGAAGCCTCAAAAGAAACAATAACAGATAGTGAGGATTCACTCCGAGTGCTAATTACGGCTATAGGCAAAAAGGCTAGCTTCATTGCCAGGTGGTAATCTACCAGTGCCCTGGCTTTCTCAGTGGAACAAAGGGCTAATCTCCGGCTAACAGTCGATTGGTCATAGATTAACTCCGGCCTTAAGCTTGGCACTTCGGGGTCGCTAATATTTAAATTAGCAATTACATCTTCGCTACTTTCTCCGCCGTGATCTAATGCAATATCAATCATAAATTTAGGTGTTAATCTTGAAAGTTAATTATTATAATTGTCGAGCCTTAAACTAGAAGTGTTGCTATTTTTAAATAAATTAGCTTAAGCAAGGTATGTTTTTTCTCGTAAATCTGAGTGTATTACTAATTAATAGTTTGCCATTCGACCACCCATACTATATAGCCCAGAGCCGGTTGCGATCATTATTCTGTAGTGGCCAAGTTAAAAATTTGTTAGGAAGCACGGTGTATTAGCTCTTGTGCGCAGTGTTGAAGGACTAAAATTTCTATGTTCGGAATATATTTGTTTGTTGCTTTAGCTACCCAGCTAGTTACCAGCGCTGGCAATATTACATTTGATTATAACGATGCTCAGTTCGTTACCCAACTTCCCGCTATTCACGGCATCAAAACCGGTTCCCCGGTCACTATTAAAGGTGAACTAGCAGGCTTGGTAGATGCGATCGAAAAAATTGGTGACAAGGAAAACAACGACCGCTTCAAAGTGAGTTTCAGCGTGGGAGCTAAATACAAAAATACTGTTCAAGCCGGAGCATTGGCGTTCGTTACTTCTCCTGTTGTCCCCGAAGGAGCAAAGATCAGTTCGGCATTGGACCTGATACCTGTGCAGGGAAAAAATTCGGTAAAGTCACCCAGTAATAATGTCCCGGGATTTTCCTCTTATAAGGAATTCTGGAACTCTCATGATATCAAGCTCTAGCCATCATTTGCGCCTTAAATAAATTATAATGGCCCATAATTACTGCTTTATATTTTTATTCTTGAACGTTGCTTTTGTGCGGTAATCAGCATAACGTGTTTAAGTTTTCGGTTTTCGAACTTGGCTATTAAATTAGATAAACTGCAGTTTTAGGTAGAACTTTTATATGGAATCAGCACAAACCAAAGAAAAGAATTTCCTTAACGATTTCGGTTTGGAGGTCACTCACGGTCAAGCCGAAGTTGGTAAGATTTACCCGGTATTCGGCGTAATCACTGAAATTATCAATTTAGACCCAGGGTGCGTTGTCATTAAGCTGAACCACAATATTACTGCCTACCTAAATGTAACTGACATTGAGCAAATCAAAACAATTAAGGAAAGACTATTTGAGTCGGCCATTTTCGTTGCCAAAATATTAAAAATCGATCCGGAAATAGAAATAGATTGCCAAACAATAGTATTTGGTAAAAAACAACAACTTAATGACTAGCCAGGATATAATTTCCTCGTTTTTTAGCCAGTAAATTGAACTAATATTCATCTTACGTTATGTAACTGCTTTGTTGAGAATTTATTAATCGCTTAGGTCTGGTATCCAAGAAATCAAGAAAATGGAAAATACAAAAATAGATACAGAATTAAGCGCTACTAGTCAGCCGACACAGTTCACGGAATTGGTCGACCTGGTTAAGGTCATTGTTCAGACCATGGCTCTGGTCCTGATCATTCGCTGGTCGCTACTCGAACCTTTCAAAATTCCATCAACATCAATGGTGCCTACTTTAGTCGTGGGTGATCATATCCTCGTTAATAAATTAAGCTACGGTTTTTGGTTACCTTTTCCCTACCGACAATTTTCTGCCTTTAATTACGCTGAACCTAAACGTGGCGATATTGTAGTTTTCACATTACCCGATGACCCAGAAACAAAAGATAACGAAGCACGCATCAATATTATTAAGCGCGTTATGGGACTGCCTGGTGAGAAAATTGAAGTTCGCGGTACAAAAGTTTTCATTAATGATGTACCCATTGCTGATAGCTGGAGTCACTGGGTCCATGGTGGAGAAAAAGATTTTGGACCGGTAATAATTCCGGAAAAACATGTATTAATGCTCGGGGATAACCGTGATGCTTCACGAGACTCGCGTTTTTGGACAAATCCATTTCTACCAATCGATCGCATTAAAGGACGTGCCTTTATGATTTATTGGAATTCCGAGATTTCTTGGGATAACTTAAAACGCATTTTTAAAATCATTAGATAGTCGCTGATTAAACCCAACGTCATTCATTTTTGAAGAAAATGTATGACTAGTTGGGCGAGCAAAATCTTGGCGTAGCCAAGTTTTGCCGCAGAAAAAGACAAACCCATAGCTGGCAACAAATTATACCTTACACAAAAAAGTAAGTTGAACGGTGCTTTACTGGGTAATACTATTTTTGTGTGCGGTATAAGTAATGTCAATCAACACTATGATAAAAGGACACTTAATGCTTAACTATTCTACCAGTTATTGCCAGAGCATAGTGACGGATCATCGTATCGCATTTTCTATTTGCTTTTTTTGTTGGGTTTATCGAAGCTAATGAAAGAATTATCGTCATTTGCCATCTATGTTCACAGCCCATTTTGCCTAAAAAAATGTCCCTACTGCGATTTTAACTCGATTGTCTCAAATAATTTAAAAACTGATCAGGAAAAGTTTCAACAAGGCTTACAAAAAGAGATAGCATTTTATAGTTCCCTTCCGTTTTGGAAAGAGCGGGCTTGCACTTCTGTTTATTTTGGCGGGGGAACGCCAACAGCACTCAAAACCGAAACTATTGCCAACATTCTGATGACTTTAAATTCAAATTTTACCTTGGCTAACAATGCGGAAATAACTATTGAAACAAATCCGGTAACAATCAATTGCGGTGTTGACTATCAAACTTTAAGAGCCTTGGGTTTTAATCGTTTAAGCATTGGAGCACAAAGCTTCTCGGATAAAAAATTAAAACAGCTAGGCAGACTACATAATGCAACTGACGTAATTAGTTCTTATCAATCAGCCAGAAAAAGCGGTTTTGAAAATATAAGTTTGGATTTAATTTTTGGCACTAGCGAGGAAACATTAGCACAGTGGAAAAATGATCTTATCAGAGCCATTTCTTTACAACCTGAACATCTCTCCGTCTATCAGCTAACTTATGAAGATGGTAGCGATCTATATAATCAACTTAAAACCGGAGAGATATCAGCTTTAGACGATGATCTACTTGCGACGATGTATAAAAGCACGCAACTCATACTAACAGAGCATGGCTTTGAGCAATATGAGATTAGTAACTATTCGCTGCCCGACAAAGAGAGCCGGCATAATCTTAACTACTGGGCAAGGAATGATTATCTAGGATTAGGGCCGGGTGCCCACAGTTTTTCTGTTAATGGTAACAAGACTGCGCCCTTTGGGTTACGTTGGGCTAACGCAAAATTATTAAGCGCTTATTTAAGCGCAACAGAAAAGTTAGGCTCGGCCAAATTTAAGGAAGAGGTTCTCTCTAAAACAGAAGTCCTAACAGAAATAATTTTTCTTGGGCTGCGCACAATAAATGGGGTTAATTTGTCGGCTTTCGAAAAAATTGCTCTAACTTCTTTTCGGCAAAAATTCTCTACTTTAATTCCATCATTGGTTGAGCAAAACCTAATTGTAGTGCACGAGAATTCTATTGCGCCGACAACACGGGGCTTTCTTTTTGCTGATTATCTGGCTAAAGAGTTTGTAAATTCATTAGGATAAAATTATGGTCGATAACATTTCCAGCTGGGGAGAAAATGAAACTAAGATGTTTTATGATCTCACACCCGATAAAATCCTCAATGCCGTAGAAAGCGGCGGCTATCGCTGTACCGGACGTTGCTTTGCTTTAAATAGCATGGAAAACCGTGTTTATGAGATCGAAATTCTACTGGAAGATGCTTCGGCTAGACCCGGCGCTTGGGACAGTTTTCGTGTTGCTAAGTTTTACCGGCCGGCACGCTGGACAAAAGAGCAAATAACGGAAGAACATGAATTCTTATTACGCTTACAAGATTGCGATATTCCGGTAGTGGCTCCTCTTCCTTTTGCTGACGGAAGCACTTTAAAGGAGATACCTGAGAGCAAAATTTTATATGCCATCTTTCCTAAAGTTGGCGGCCGCTGCTTAGCTCATGATGAGCTTGATGATCAACAGCTCGCTCAGTTAGGCCGATTAATCGCACGCATTCATAATGTCGGAGCAGTTACTAGCGCAACTGAGCGTATTCTTTTATCCCCGGCGACGTATATTGAAGCAAATTTAAATTATTTGCTTAATGAGCACTGCTTACCACCGGAACTAGAAGACACCTACGAACAAACCGTCTCTCAGCTGCTAGCTGCCATTAAGCCTCTTTACCCTCAACATAACTTCATCGCTACACACGGTGACTTTCACTTGGGCAATATACTTTGGGGGCAAAATGGTCCGTTAGTCGTTGATTTTGATGATATGGTACGGGCGCCCGCAATCCAGGACTTATGGTTATTGCTTAATGGCAGACGGGAAGAAAATGAACAAAAATTACAGCTAATAATAAACGCCTACGAGCAAATGAGAGCATTTGACCAGAACACGCTTAATCTTATTGAGCCGCTTAGGACAATGCGCTTAGTTCACTTTTCGGCCTGGATTGCTCGACGCTGGAAAGATCCGGCATTTTCTCGGGCCTTTCCTTATTTTGGTACAGCGCGCTACTGGCAGGAACAAATTGCCGATTTGCGTGAACAATTGGCATTGCTTAACTGATTACTTTTTACGTAAACGCTCTAATAGGCCTTCGTATCCTTCTTTACGAATTATTGCAGAAAACTCCGCGCGGTAATTGGAAACCAGTCCGACATTCTCAATGATCACGTCGTATATTAACCAAGAATTATCTTTGAGAAATAATCGATAATCAATCGCTATTTTCTCATCGTTATTTTTAATCTGTGTCATCACGATAGCGCGATCTTTTTCTACACGATTTTCCGGATAGCTAAAGGTGCTATCCTCAATACCTTTAATAATTTTATTTAGATACGTACGCGCAAGCAGCTCGCTAAATAGACTAACAAATTCCTCTTGCTGTTCAGGCTTGCCGTCAGCCCAGTTGCTGCCTAAGCAACGCTTAGCCATTTCGCGAAAATCAAAAACCGGACGAATAATGACTTCCAATTCCTTTTTCAGCTGCTCTTCGCTGAGTTGTGACTTTTTCGCGCGCACTGCGCTTTGACAACTTTCAATAGTGGCTTGCACCTTAGCCAGCGGAGCAATTATTTCAGCAACTGAGCTAGTAGCCAATAAGAACAAGCCTAATAATAACCCGAAAATTCTCATACTTATCCTCATATTTTGCTTTCTCATATTCTACTCCATTCTATGGATAAACTTGCCAATAATCTCTTCAAATTCAACAGTGGACTCGGTATCGCTAATAGAGTCCCCGTTTTTAATATGCGTATCCGAACCACCCGGAATTATTTTCACAAACTTTTCACCAATAATACCCTTAGTGCGCACTGCGGCTATATCATCATCGCGAATTACAACATCATTATTAATATCCATCGTCACTAAAGCATTAGTCTTAGATAACTTAATTGCTGAAACCTCACCGATCGATACGCCGGCAATTTCTACTCCGGCACCAACAGTAAGTCCCGAAATATTGTCAAACTGCGCTGTAAGTTGATAGATATTCGTTTGAATCAAACGCATCCGCGCAATATTGATCGCTAAATAAGCAAAACATAAACATCCGATTATTACAAAGATCCCCACAAGAAACTCTACCGTCAACTTCTTACGTGGAATTTCAATTTTTTCTGCAACAGTGCTCACAATTATTTCTCCTTAATTAACACAGCTGTATAGGCCCCTGAATATTACCGGCCACAAACTGTTTTACAACCTGATTATTTGAAGCTAAAAATTCATCAATCGTTCCTTCGGCTTGTATCTGTCCCCCATAAAGCATAGCCACGCGACTGCATACCTGAAAAACTTCGGGGATTTCATGGCTAATCACGATTCCGGTGAACCCAAATTTTTTATGGGTTTCACTAATCAATTCATAAATTTCCTGCCCTACTTCCGGATCAAGACCGGTATTGGGCTCATCAAAAAGAATCAATCTTGGTTCAGTCACTAATGCTCTGGCTATCCCCACACGCTTGCGCATACCAATCGAAACTTCTCCGGGTAGAGCATTTTCAAAACCACGCAATCCCACTTCGCGTAAGTAATGCATACTTCTTTTTTTTATCTCTGTTTCTTTTAACTCCTTACGCACATCCAGGGGAAAACAAACATTTTCAAAAAGTGTCAAAGAATCAAATAATGCTGCATTCTGAAAAAGCACACCCATTTGACGGCAAATACGCCGCCGTTCTTCAGAGTTTTTCGCTCCGGTCATACTTTCATCGCCGACTATCACTTCGCCGAAATCAGCAAGCATTAATCCCGTAATAATCTTTAAAAGAACGCTTTTGCCTGTTCCGCTTGGCCCGACAATAGCGATAACGCTACCATCTTCAATATCCAAATTGGCGCCAGCAAGAACGACTTGTTCTCCAAATCGCTTATGTAAATCTCTTATCTTAATCACATGAAAATGTTTGTTAAGATTGAAGTTAGAAAATAATCTAAAACTAAAATCGCGACCGCTGAAGTCACTACAGCGCTGGTCGTTGCTCGGTTTACTCCGACAGCACCGAAACCACATGTCCAGCCCTTATAACAAGCAACCCAAGAAAAGGTGAAACCAAAAACAACAGATTTTACAAAGCCGGAGATAATATCTACATCCTTAACCGCTTGAATCATCTGGGACATAAAAGTTCCGGAAGATAAACCTAAATTTTCCACGCCGACAATGTAACCACCGGCAATGCCAACCACATTAAAAATAGCAGTAAGCAAAGGAACAGATATTAAGCCGGCAATAATCCGCGGCACCATTAAATAACGTATCGGGTCAACAGCCATAGAACGCAACGCATCTACCTGCTCCGTGATCTTCATAATACCAAGCTCAGCCGTCATCGCCGAGCCGGCGCGTCCGTTAACCATGAGCGCCGTTAATACCGGCCCTAGCTCGCGAATCAGGCTTAAAGCAATGGCCGATCCGGTATAGGCCGTAGCACCAAACTGAGCCAAAGTGTACTCTCCCTGTACAGCTAAAACTGCGCCTGTAAAGACTCCAACTAAAGCCACAACAGCTACGGACTGAGCACCAATAACGTAAAGCTGCTGAATTATCAGAGAAAACCTATAGGGTGGAGTGACGGCTTTATAGAGAACATTTAAAATAAATAGCCAGGCAGCACCGACAGCGAAAAAATAGTCAATGACCAAAGTGCCAAACCGCGAGATGAGATTGTATAGATATAAGAACATAATGTTTAACTAATTTCCCTCGAGCCTCGGAATAAAACCCTGCCCTACTAAATAAAACTCCTTTGAAGTCTTGCGTGAGGACTTCAGTTCTACCCTACTTAAACTCTTGTAGCTTGCCTTTTTTTCTTTAAAAAGCTGATCTGCTTCCGGACCGGGAAAGATTTTTGCGATAACATTTCCCCCCGGAATTAACATTTTCCGAGCAAGATCAAAGGCAATTTCCACAAGTTCAGCAGACCGAGCAGCATCCTGAAAATGAACACCACTTAAATCAGGGCTCATGTCAGATAACACCAAATCAACATGACGTCCTGCAATATTAATAACCTGCTGCTGAACTTCATCTGAAGTAATATCTCCCTTTAATATTACCGGTGGATTTTCTAGTGAATTGCAGAGCTGCAATTCACTCTTGCTAAAAGCAATCACATCTAATCTATCAATACCAATGACTTTTCCACTACCTTTTAATCTACGTAAAGCAACCTGAATCCAGCCTCCCGGCGCGCATCCTAAATCAAGGACAATTAGGCCCGGACGGAATAATTTAAACATCTTATCCAATTCTTCGAGCTTATATGAAGATCTGGCTCTAAGTCCTTCTTCCTTGGCTTTTTTATAAAGGTGATCTTTTCTATCGTAATTTCCCATAAGATAACTAAGTCTTTTTCATTTTTACGCTTGACGATTCTAGTCTTTTTCTATACAACAAAACTAGAAGTTGTTTCTATGTTTATTCTAGCTAATGGTTAACAAATGCCCACGAGGAAAGTAATATGTTAATAGCCACGATAACTAAAGACCCAATGGCACTCTTTGAGTTAATACTACTTTGCTTAACTTTTTGCCAAATGCTTAAGCTTTCATTTCCTAGTTTAAGTAGCACAAATAAGAACTTTGGACGAGTCAGCCAAGTGGAGAAAATTAAGTCTCTATTTGATGTCGGTAGATTAATCTCGATGAGAGAACTGCGTCGCTAAGAACGCATTTACGGCTATTATGGACATTATTAATCTGCAGAACATAAAATGTGGTAACTTTGTCATCTCTTCCCAGCCACTTGCAGGATCTCAATGAGAAACAATTAGAAGCCGTAACCTATGGCGCCGGCCCACTATTGATCTTCGCCGGTGCCGGTAGCGGAAAAACAAGAGTTCTAACAAGACGCCTTGCCCATTTAATTTTTACAAAAGCTGCCCATCCGATGGAAATTCTAGCTGTCACTTTCACCAACAAGGCAGCAAACGAAATGAAATCCCGAGTAAGTAGCCTACTGATGGGGAATCGTTATCCGCTATGGGTGTCCACTTTTCACTCGATATGTGCTCGCCTGTTGCGTTTACATGCTGAACAATTAGGATACACAAATAATTATGTTATTTATGATACCTCGGACTCAGCTTCACTCGTTAAAAGAATTCTTAAGCAAAAAAAAGTAGAGGATTCTATTCTCGCCCCTAAGGATATTTTAGGGCACCTTGATTATTTGAAGAATAATTATCGGGAGATAGAATCATTAGATAATGATACGCTAAAGAATCGCCCTTATGATGTTAAATTGCTGATTGAGGTTTGTTTACAATATCAAGAAGAGCTCATGAAAGCTAATGCCATGGATTTTGGAGATCTAATCTGTAATGTGCTCAATCTTTTCAAACTAAAACCAGAAATCCTCAGTCACTATCAGCAGCACTTTAAATATGTTTTGGTCGATGAATACCAGGATACCAATCGCGCTCAATATCTGCTGATTAAGAGCTTATCTCCTGTGCATAGAAATATATGTGTCGTCGGTGACGACGATCAATCGATTTACGCCTTTCGCGGGGCCAACGTGAATAACATCCTTAATTTTCGCAAAGACTTCCCCAATGCGCATGTAGTAAAATTAGAAATTAACTACCGTTCAACAAAAAATATCATTCTCGCCGCTAGTTCAGTAATCAGCAATAACACTAAGCGGGAAAAGAAAAACATCACCACACTTAACCCTAAAGGAAATGACTTAAGCATTTATACCGCCTTCGACGAAAATGATGAGGCCGATTTCCTAATCCGCCAGATCTCCAGCCTTAAGGCTAGTGGTGTTCCTTACCAAAAGATCGCCGTATTCTACCGCACGAATGCTCAATCACGCGCCATTGAAGATGCCTTGATTAAAGTAAATATCCCTTATGAAATTTTTGGTGGTTTTAAGTTTTACGATAGAAAAGAAATAAAAGACATCATTGCCTATTTACGCCTGATCATTAATAAAAAAGATGATGAGGCATTGCTGCGTATTATCAATTCCCCGGCACGCGGTATTGGTTCAACCACAGTAGGACAGTTACAAGCTTTTGCCAAGAAAGACCAATTAACTCTTTACCAAGCTCTCACTAATATCTGCAAAGCTGAAAGTAAGCTCTTTACCGGAGCAATCATAAAAAAATTAAATATTTTTTATTTACTGATTGAAGAGTTAAGCCAAGCTGCCCAAGTCGTCGAAACGCAAATAAATTCCGAAACAGAAAATCAATACACTAAAATCCTATATTTCATGCAGTTCATCGAGTCTATTGGCAACAAATCCGGCTACCTGACAAAATTAAAAAATAAGAACGAGGAGGACATGAGCCGGCAAGAGAATATTATGGAGCTAGTGCGTATCTCGCAAAGCTATGCTCATAATGCACTAGAACAAAATGAACCAATTTTGTTTAGCGGATTTATTGAACGCGCTAGCCTTAATTCCAGCGCAGATCAAAGTAGCAAAACTTTAAAAATCAACAACGAAGAAAATGAATTCATTTCCTTAATGACTTTACATTTAGCCAAAGGATTGGAATTTGATTATGTCTTCATTACCGGCCTAGAAGACGGGCTCTTGCCACATTCCCACGCTTTTACGGCGACTGAGGAAATGGAAGAAGAACGAAGGCTCTTTTATGTTGGTCTAACTCGTGCCAAACTCAAGCTATACCTTACTTATGCCACCTCGCGCAGTTCTTATGGACGAGCAAATTGCTCCAGCGGCTACTCTTCACGCTTTTTAGAGCACATTCCTGCTAATTTAATTAAAGACATCAGATGAGTTGAGCTTCGCTTTCTTGGCGGGCAGTTTTTCTAAGTCTTATACATAAATCGTAAAAACATAACCTCGTGATAATATTTTTAACATGCTCGGCGTTGCCGCCACAGTGTTATACCATTAGCAAAAAGAAATTTAACTTTTGAACTGAAAAGTCTTCAGCTTTCTATCCTAGCCCTAAGCAAATGGATAAACCTTCACTCGGTAGAAAATTTAATTAAATAACGCTATTATAAAAATATTTGATTAGTCACTGCCGTTTCCTTATCGGAAACGGCTAAATATGTGAAGGCCTATTCTTTGCCCCCATGATTTTGCTACGCAAAATCCGCCCCGATGGGGCTTAGTTTCATTTTGCCCATAAATAGGCCGTCCATGGCTTATTTATGGGCATTTACGGAAGCGAATCGGGGTTTCGCTTCCGCGAAAACCATCCTTGCTTTTCTTTATACCGTACGCAAAACTTAATTACTTAGTAATATACCGTTCAACTTATTTCTTGCGTACGGTATAGATAATTTTGCAAACGCTCGTGGAGCGCACACACATGTTGTGAACGTTAGCGAACAACTGGGTCGCCGGCGCCCCACATGCACGCGGCAGTTGGCGGCTTAGCCGCACACCGCAGTGGGCATTGCCCACGCACGCCACGGCGTTCGCGGCATTTTCTTGCGCCGATAGCGCTAGCGCGGGATAGTCTCAGGTAACTTATTCTATGGACTTGTGTATAAGACTCAACAGCTTTTAGCGGCAATTTCGACAGGATAAATGAATCATTCCACGTGTGATGTTTTTCAACTTAGCAATTTTGAGTAAACCACTAACCGGAAATAAATAATCCTGAACTTCGTATGATTTAATGTTCATCAAACCGCTTGCTTGTAAATACTCTATTCGTCTCTCACGAATCTTCACTTCGACATCGCGCGCCTCGACTCCGGTAGCGTTGTAAATGCTCACCAATAAGGCAACGGTATTTGTAGTTTTAACCTGCTGAACAAAATTGGCACGCTCATCAAGTTCAATAACCTTCCCCTCTTCATTTTTCAAATACAAAGAAACTATTTTTAACTTAGCGTTTGTACAAAGAACAATAAACTTTTCCTCGGCTTCCCTAAACCCATCCAAGCATATCACACTACCATCTTGATCTTCACCAAGTGAGCAGGAAACGCCGCCATGATTCTCACAGTTCAGCGGTGTAGCTTTTTTTATATCCTCTATCCTTTCATCTAAATTTTCCTTAGTTATCTCTGGCAATGCAATATTTTCCTCAAAATCACTAGCTGGTTTATTAGAATAAACAACTCGCCCTTTCTCGTCAGTATGCTGATAAATAGGACTGGCCGTTTTATGTTGTTCCTGAGCTAACAAAGTGCCACTAAGGAAAAACAAACAAAGAAGTTGGCAAAAGAATCTAGCCACAGCTATTCCTCATCGCTGTTAGAAGCAATACCATACTCTTTAAGCTTATATAATAATGTTCGATGGCTTATTTCTAGGAGGCGGGCAGCGTGAGTACGGTTACCATTTGTCTTTTTGAGAGCACGGAGAATTAGCTGCTTTTCTAAAACATTTGTCCGCTGCTTAATTGATAGATTATCGTCGGAAACGATTAATTCCTCGCATTCTTCTCCTATCTCCTGCTTTAAGGAATTAGGCAGGCTCTCATAAGATATTTCCTCGTCTTCAGTTAAAATCATTGCTCTTTCAATACAATTCTCCAGCTCACGAACATTACCGGGCCAGGAATAATCCATTAATGCATTCATTGCTTGATGGCTTACTTTATGAATACCCAGTCCTAATTTTTGCTGATTTTTTTTCAAAAAATAATTAACCAACACAGGAATATCTTCTTTTCTCTCCCTTAGCGGTGGAATTTTAATGGACACAACATTAAGACGATAGAATAAGTCATCACGAAAACGTCCATTAATAATATCCTCTTCTAAATCCCTTAAAGTCGCCGCAATAATTCGCACATCGACAGGAATTGGCTTTGTTTCTCCCACCGGTACAATCATACGCTCTTGTAGGACACGCAGTAACTTGACTTGCAGGTGTAAGGGAAGCTCACCAATCTCGTCTAAGAACAAGGTACCTTGATCAGCCTCCTGGAAAAGTCCTTTTCTATCTTTAGTCGCATCAGTAAAAGCGCCACGTTTGTGACCAAATAGCTCAGATTCTAAAAGATTCTCAGGAATTGCTCCGCAATTAATCGCAATAAAACGCTTATTTTTTCGAGAAGAATTAAAATGTAATGCTCTGGCGATCAGTTCTTTGCCTGTTCCCGATTCTCCTTGGATAATTACAGTTGTCTGATAGTCAGCAACTTTTTTAATCGTATTAAAAATTTCCTGCATGTAAGCAGACTGCGCGATAATATTGGCAAAACTGTAGTTTTTAGCAATCTGCTCTTTTAGTAGTATATTTTCTGACTTTAGCAGCTCACGTTCTTCAGCTTTTTTCAGAACAAAAAGTAATTCTTCGGGGGTAAAAGGCTTGGCTATATAATCGTTGGCTCCCTTACGAATAGCTTCTAGCGCTATCTCTGTAGTGCCAAAGGCAGACATAACAATGACTATCGTTTTAACTTCCAGCTTAGCGAGTTCTTGTAGAAATTCCAATCCGTTTAACTCCGGCATTTTTAAATCGACGACGATAAATTGAAAATTTCTAGTGGCTAGCCACGACAAAGCTTCTCTGGGGCTGGTTGTCACTGCTACCACAAATCCGTTATTGCTCAATACCGCTTTTAAGGCCGAAACGATATTTTCCTCATCGTCGACAATCAGAATCGCTCTATTAGAAATAGGATTTGAGTCGGAATTTATTTGCCTAGCACTAGCCATGAACTATCACCGCTAGAGTGTCATGGAGAAAATAACAAAATATTCCGGGAGAAATAAATGCAGCAATGCTCCTAACGCTAACCAAGGGCCAAAAGGTATTTCAGTATTTCGTCCGGCACTGCCAAAAACCATCAATCCAATACCGAAAATGGCACCAAAAAATGATCCAATAAATATTGTTGCTATCGCTGCCTGCCAGCCAAAAAGTGCCCCAATTAATCCTAATAATTTAACATCACCCATACCTAAGCCCTCTTTCTTAGTGCAAAGATAATAACCATAAAAGATAGCTAATGGCAGACCGGCACCAACAAGCACTCCGAATAAAGAGGATAATGCACTTTGGCTAATGGGAGCAACAAAGATGCCAGGGTAAAAGCCATTAACTGCACCAATAATTAGGCCAATCACTATACCAGATAAACTGATGGCATCGGGAATGATTTTAAAATCCAAATCAATGAAAGTAATGACTATTAAAGAAGCAGCATAAATATAAATCACAAGCGCTGTTAGTGTCAGACCAAAATTGATAAAAGATAATGCAGCAAAAATTCCCGATAAGAATTCCACTAAGGGATAACGTCCGGAGATGGGATTGTGGCAGCTCTTACAACGACCGCGTAAAAAAAACCAACTGACTATTGGAATATTTTCCAAGGCTGACAATTGAGTGTTGCATTTGGGACAAAATGACCGATAAGGGCGAATTACCGAAAGATCTCGCGGCATACGCCAAATACACACATTTAAAAAACTGCCGATAAGCAGTCCAAAAATAAAAACTAAGACAAGCATTTCCATGTTTATTCCCCTATAAGAAAGATGATATAAACTTTTTGCATAGCTAGCTTAGTTTATATAGAGTTAGATATAAGGTAACAAGTTACAAATACCGATGTATAATTTGCTCAAAAACTTTGCCATTTTCTTAAAGGTAATTACGTATGTCGAAAATAAGAACGTTAAAACCATCTCCTTCAAAAATAAGAAAAATTACAGGTGGGAAAGACCCCGTCAGGTTGCTTGAAGAATTTTTGACTAAAAGAGGCTTTAATGCTGAAGAATGCCTTCAACAAAGAAGCTCTGATATGCTTACTTGGTCACTAAGTATTAGCGAAGAGGAAGAACTAGAAATTACCTTAGAAGGTGTCTCACGTTACCCTGAGACAACGCTATATATTGGCATTAATGTAATGAGCGTGCCAATTAAGCAATGTGAAGCTTTCTGTGCTGCGGCTCTCACAGTAGCTGATACCTTAATTGGCGCTAAGCTAAGCTTAGTTAATTATGATCTAGTCTTAAGCACCACGGTTTATACTGCCAATATGGGGTTAGAAGATGTCGATTATTACTATGAATTAGTAATGAGGCAAAGAGGAGCAGTGCAGGAAGCTGTCTTGGATGAGCTAGAAAAATAAGTTGGAGGCTTCTTTTAAGATTCGAGAATGTTTTTTAGTGCATCCAACGCCAGAATATAGCCATTAGCGCCAAGCCCGGAAATAACACCGAAGGCTATATCGCTGATATAACTATGTTTGCGAAAATCCTCACGCTTAAAAATATTGGACAAGTGTATCTCAATTGTTGGTTTATTAAGTGCGGCCAGCGCATCACGAATAGCTACACTGGTATGCGTATAGGCGGCAGGGTTAATTATAATTCCATCACAACCCGGACCTGCTTGCTGTAGTTTATCAACTAACTCACCTTCATTATTTGATTGAAAACAAATTACGTTTAAATCAAGAGCAATAGCACGCTCCTGAATACTATTATTAATTTGTTCCAAAGTAGTAGCACCATAAATATTCAGCTCACGTTTACCCAGCATATTAAGATTAGGTCCGTTTATGATTAAAATAGACTTGGCCATAACTCACTCCTTATTGTCATCTTCATCGAGAATTTCCAACAAATCTTCATCCAGATCGATTTCTGCGATTAACTCCTGAAAATTTTTATCGCCGTCTTCCGCAAGATCAACTTCACTAACATCGGCCTGCTTAGGTTCCACTAATTGCTTAGTGTCCCCGCCTAAACTGGCAATCAACTTATTTAATGCTTCCGATTGATAATATTTTTTTAGTTCTTGCAATTCTCTGGTGGCAAAAACCATCATTCCATCAAGGTAAAATAATTTTGCCAGCAATAACCTTAAACGAAGATGAGCAGGTGTCTTATTTAAACCATAATAACAAACTTCTCGGGCCGCTATTCTACTTTCTTTTGTTTCTGTGAGCTTAGCGGCCTCAAGGAGACAGTTATCAGCTCCATCGGTTCCGCTAAGTAAGCCAGTAATCTGATCTAACCTATCCATTAAATACCAATTTAAAGTAAAAGGCCCAGGCAGCTGGGAGTTTCCCTGCCACCTGGGCCTTTACTCAACTATAACATCAGCTTAGTTAGTACACGAAGTCCCTGCAGAGCAATGACAGTAGTCACTGAACCTAATATTCTGAACTGCCGATACCTCAAAGTCTTCACCGGTACCAACATAATAACCACGAATAATGACAGTTACATCATAGTCAGCTGTGGGTAGTAGTGCAACATAATTACCGGCATATTGAGCAGTAGCTCCAGTTGCTAAATCAAGAGCTACGCCTTGAACCATTGAACCGGAGCCGATTCTATTGCCTACGCCGTCTAAGGTTTCAACCTCTATTTCTGTAATAGCAACGTCACTAGTTGAGCCATTTGCAATACTTACTCTATAGGACTTGTCGTAAAATGGCTCAGCAGTCGTGGTTGCACTAGACGAACTACCGGAAGTCGAAATACATGTATTCTGGTAATTATCAAGCATCAATGTCGATGTACTACCATCTATGAAAGTAATAGCAGTAATACGAACACCGCCATTTTCAACGTCTGGCGGAACAGTATAGCCACCGCCCAAGTTACCACCGGCAGCTCCTGGCCAACCAGCAAAACCAGCGGGAATTTCACCTGTAATCTTAACACTTACGCGAGCAATCAAGTTATATTCAATCGGTGCGCGGCACTCGAACATATAACTACCCGGGCTCATACCGCCAATAACACCGCTCATGTTTCCATAAGAATCAGTTGATTCGAAGGCTGTGCCCCCTTTAGAAGGTTCAATAATAGCAATGCCATGCTCAGATTCGCAAAAGATGCGAACAAAAGTTAGCGGCTGGCCTTGGGCATCTCTCAAACTCACCATAAATGGCGATGTGCCGCCAACTGTCAGATCTTCTTTGACATCAATTGTAATTGATCCACCGGCACCGCCGTCGGACACATACTGAGTTCCAAGCCCGGCATCGGTATTACCGTCGCCGTCTGTATCGCCACAGCCGATGATACAAACACCAGCAAAAGTTACTGCTGCTAGTGTTGCCAAAAGTGATTTTCCTATACTGGAGTTTAGCATTGTTTAATCCTCGTGCTAACTTATTATTTTACACAAACTATCCAACGACTACCTGTTAATTAGCTGATGAAGCTGACGATACCGAAGTCGCAGCACCACTCGCAGAAGAATCTGAGTCAGTGGATGCCATGTATGGGTCTCCACCCGTGCCCGTTCCGGTTTGGAAGCCACCACCACCATCAACTCCCGTTCCCGTACAGCATTCAGCGTTTTCTATAAATTCTACTGGGTAATACAAGTCATTGGAAACTATGGAATCACCCGCTTGAGTTATTCCTACAGCTCGACAAATTGCTGTCATTCTAAATGGTAACTCAGGTAATGAATTTTGATTGACCATTAGGTAAGACAACACATCCTGAGAAACTAGATCAAATGGCACATAGGCAATATTTCCTTGGCCAATATTACTCACGCCCTCCTCAGAGGATGAAGAACTTGAGCTGCCATCGTTAAGAATATCACTGCTACAACCTCCGGCGGCACCTACAATAAAGCCGGTATTCGTGGAATCAGAAGGAACAGTGAACGAAAGCTCAGTACCTTGAACATTGTAATCACAATCAAAACGTACTAAACGCACAAATTGCTTGCAGAGATTATTCTGCACCGCCATCCATGCAATTCCTCTCTGGTAAATATTGGAATAGGCCATATCAGTATCGCGATTTACAAGGATACTTCTTCCACCATCGAAAACGTCCGGCTGTATTTTACCCTCTTCGTCTACGGTGACAAATCCGAGCGCAGTAAATGATGCACCTTGATCATTATTGGTGCCACCGCCGCAGCTAATGATACCGACTAAGGCCAAGGTTAATACGATTCCTGTTAACCCAAGTTTACGAAAGATTGACATTCTGTTGCCCTCCAAGTTTGGAGCATTAAATTTGCCTAGTTTACTTCTTCCTACTTCTTACCAATTGCTAAAATCATCTGCGCTAAATTACGAGGCTCAATATCAATCAACTGAGCATCACCAATTTGCCTTAAAAGAACATATTTAATAACAGATGAAGATCGTTTTTTGTCCGACTGTAATGCAGCCGTCCAAATATCTTCAGACGTTATTGTCTGTCCTCTTTGAACATCAGCACAGCCTAAGCCCTGTACACCAAGCTCAGGTTTTAGCAAATCATTTGGAATCCGACTTTCTATACCAAGCAAAGCAAAAATGCTTTCTACTCTTTTGAGTAATGATACCGGCGTATCTCCACGCTCAGCACCAAACCTAAGAGCAAAATCAATACCACAGGCAACCGCTTCGCCATGGAGAAATCGCTGATAGCCAGTTATTGTCTCCAACGCATGCGCAACAGTATGCCCTAGGTTAAGCATAGCTCTTTTACCTAGGCGGTCTTCCAAATCATCTACTACAAAGCCAAGCTTTGTTCTTGAAGAAAACTCAACAATTTCCTTCAGGCACAAGGCTTCTCTACTTTTAACCGCCTCAATATTATTTTCTATCCAGTCTAAAAACCCCCGATCCACCAGTAACCCATGCTTGATAACTTCTACTATTCCCGCCCGATATTCTCGCTCCGGTAAGCTGGTTAAAAATTTTGTATCACTAATCACAAACTCAGCCGGGTAGAATGTCCCAATGACATTTTTTGCTTCGGTGATATTTACTGCCGTTTTACCGCCAATCGCTGAATCACTTTGTGCAATAAGCGTTGTCGGAATCTGAATTAACTTTACCCCACGCATGTAAATCGATGCAAGCAAGCCAACCAAATCACCTAACACCCCACCGCCAATGCAAATCAACCAGTCATTACGAGCAAACCCTAAGTGGACTAACTTTGTTGTTAGCGATTCAAGACAAGAAAAACTTTTAGAGCTTTCACCACCTGCTTGCACAATAAACTCTACCTGTCTTGCCAAACCTACTGATACACTTTGGCTAATATATTCTTGCCAATTTAAATAAACTGCTTCATCAAGCACTATTACTATTTTAGCCTCGGAATTAATTTTATTTTTGATAACCTCAAGCGCTTTTGCCAGGCTGCCAACTATAATTTCCGTAGCTAACCCGATTCCAGCCGGATGTGTATCGTTCAATATTATTAATTCTGAGTGCAATGACATATATTAAGAAACCTAATATCTCTGAACCTCAATGGTTTAATCTTCTACTCACAAAACTTGTCAGGCATGGCATAAGCCACGCTCGTTTTACTGCATAGCAGCCGCGTCAAAACTACCTTCAACAACATGCGGCGTAATAAAGAATATCAGTTCCTCATCGCCATCATCTACTAGGTTATTCCTAAACAAATAACCAAGGAACGGTAGATCTTTTAGAAAAGGCACTCCGGTAACTGTGTCACGATCTTCGATACGATATACGCCACCAAGAGCAAAGGTTGTTCCGCTTTCTACTAACACTGTTGATGTGGCTTCGCGTTCAACTGTTGAAGGAATATTGTCAACGATCGTGGGTCCTATTGTGCTGGACTTAGCGTTAATGTCTAAGAGTACATAGTAGTCAGGTGAGGCCTGAGGTGTTACATTTAATGTAATACCTACTTCAATTTCTTCAAAAGCCGCAGTTGCGCCTCCAGAAGCTGATGCCCCCGAACCAGTAGCGATTGATGTTCCTGCATCCGGCAAGCGAATACGTAAAACCTCAACGCTCCTAATGCTTGCTGCTTTATTGTTAATAGTCGCAACCTGAGGACGGCTAATAATCTTAACTTTACCTTCTTGCTCATAAGCAGTTAGCTGAGCAGTCAATGTTTTAGATCCATCTGCCGAATCAAAAATTGCAGAAATCGCTGTTCCTACCGTATCAGCAACATTGCCCGCGCCATAATTAGAACGAGTAACTGAATCTATTGAATTCGGGAAATTTAGACCTGTTGCATTTCCTGTTTCCGGACCTGCTTTGTAAACATAGCCAAGTCTGAAACCTAGATCACGAAGAATATTTCTTGATCCTTCGACAATCTGAGTCTCTAACAAGACCTGCGGTGTGCGCAGATCAAGCTTAGCTAATAATTTAGCCGCTTTTTCTTGGCCTTCTTTAATATCTTTAATAATCAGCTGATTTGTTCTGTCATCAACGGCCACTGAACCACGCTCAGAAAGCACAGACTGAACTTGCTCAGTTAAATCGGTAGCCTTAGCATAACTTACACGATTATACGTAACAGATAATTCCTCGAGATTCTGAGCTGCTTTGCGTGCTTCAATTAGCGCTTCACGCTCTTGGCGCAGTTTGTCAACCGGGGCGATACGTACTACGTTTCCCTCAGTCACTTGATCTAGGCCATTTGTTTTTAGAATTACATCTAGTGCTTGATCCCAAGGAACATCAACTAAGCGTAATGTCACTTTACCGGCAACTTCATCGCTAGCAATAATGTTTAAATTGGAAACTTCAGCAATGATTCTTAGAGCGTTATCAATATCAGTATCTTGCAAATCCAACGAAATCAAACGACCTGTATAATTTTTTGTTCCATCTGCTGAATTGATGCCTGTAGGATTGCTACGTGCTGCGTCATCTGTAACCTTAGCCGGCGCTTGGTCTTTCTTAGCCGCATCCGCCATTTGAGAGCGTGCATCTGTGCTCATTGCTGCAACATCTGACGCAGTGGTAACTAATATGCTATTACCCTGCAGGGCTGCTTTTAAATTCACGCCACCATCAACAAACATGCGAATTTGTGCCGATGAGCCATTTTGCATAGCCCGCACTGAGCGAATGCCGGCAACACCCGGTGCTCCCAACAAGGGCACTTTAGCTTGTTCAGCAATACGTGTTCCAGCAACTAAAAGTATATATTCTGTGGGAGTCGTCTGCTTTAACTCGAAAGGAACGGCGTCAGTAAATGATATCATCACTGTTCCGGAGTTTTCTTTCGTTTTATTCAACGAAAGTTTTTCTAAGACAACGGATGTCGTATCCAAAGCTGTCTGTTTAGCATTCGGCGTAGATGAAATATTTTCGTCACGAACAGAAGCAGCATCCGGCATCTTGCTGCTATCACCGGAGGCGACATCCATATTCGTAGCCGTGCTACCAGCATCAGTCTGCTGAGCGGGATCAATATTTCCCGACTTAGTAGCTACACAACCATTGATTAATAATACGACAACGACAAATCGAAGAGCTTTGCTAAGCACGCTCATGTAATTTCTCCTCAAGACTGAACAAGCAGTAACTCGGTTAAAATAAGTAACCAATCAAAGAATCACCCGACTAAAATAATCATTCGGCTGATATTTCAATGGATGGTTAACGCCACCTAAATCCTCAACTAGTAATACTACCTAGTTCTATTGGTGATCTGACTATAGCAAATGATTTACTTAGTCAAAGGAGAATTTACTAAAATCGTTCACTTTTTTTTACTTTAAGCGCGCTCCTTCGCTGGGAACACAAAGACACGGCAAAGGCGTTGTGCGAGCTATTGTTTTTATTTTTTAGAGGGGCAAAGATTACTTATGCCAATAAAAGTTTCTTAATTTAGATGAATAAATAAATTTCTCTTAATTTATCCTATTTAAACATAAGAAACCTAACGGCAACACGACTTAAATACAGCGCGGTTGCCATTATCCTTTCACTAAACCAGACTACTAGAATCAGCAAAGGTCCTTTAGTGACAAATAATAAATTAACTTAATTCCTTTAGGAAATATGCAAATCATTGTTCTACGTCTGCAAATTTAGCTTTGTAGTAGAACTTTTTGCCTTAAACAAGGCATTATGCGACTTGACATTAATGCCGGCGGCGCTTCTTTGCGCCTTCTTTTTCGCCACTCTCATCAGCTTTTGGCCGTTCGCTCTCATCAAGAAAACGAAATGCTGTGGCTGTAACTAGGGTTTTAAGACCTGCAGAACTCTTTTCAATTACCGGATCGGAAATAGCCACGTTTTCTAAATTAACAATTCTATCCATTCTGCCAACCTCATCAAAAAAAGAAGCAACTTGATGATATGTTCCCGTGACTTCTATATCTACAGGAACAGCTGCGTAGAAATCCCGTTTTTCCTCTCCGCGTGGTTTGAATAATTTTATCTCTAAGCCGGCATCTCTAGCCTTATCAGAAATACTTAATAACAACTGATCGATCTCGCGTTTATCAGGAAGCTGGAGTAAGGCTTTTTCTAACTCGGTGTTTAGATTATTTACACGATCGGTATAGTGCCTTAGATTTTTTACAATTCCTTCTTGCTGGTTTTTCTTTGTAATTAAATCTTCAACTTTTTTACTTAAATCATCATAACGAGTATTAATCGGCGCAAACATCGTAAACCAGAACAAAACAAAGATAATAAATAAACTACCAAACAAAATGGCAAGACGATGTCCCACCGGTAATTCTAAAATTGACTCAAGCTGACTATTCATATCTATTATCTAACCTTTGATTCGTATTAATATCACTATTTTATTTTAGTCTGCGCATCATCCGAGCCAGGGCCTTCTGATTTATTAGTAGCCGCTAATCTGTGCCTGGCTAAAGGATCCTCCGATTTTAAAGCCAAAGCAAATTCTTTCATCTTCACGTCATCTTTTACATACTGCTTGGATTGTATTAGATCCACCGATTGAAAATAGCTGGAATTTTCTAAATCACGAATAAACACTGCAATTGTTTGATTATCTAGGGCTATCCCTTTTAGCTCAATCAATCCGTCTCTTTCCTTGACATTCTCCAGCCAAGATTTTTCCGGAATAGACTTAGTTAGCTCGTCTAAAGTATGAACCGGACCTTTCTTCTTGGCTTTAAGTTGGGCAATTGCAGAAAGCTTGTCTTTAAGTAACTTTTCCTTTTGCTCCAACTCTTTAACTTCAGCAGTTTTTTTCTCTAATACTTTGACTTGCTGTTCAAGCATAGATTTGTCGGTTTCCAAAACATTGACTTTTTCTGATGTCCCCTGGTAAAGAAAAAAACAAGTTAATAGTAAAACAAAAATAGAAGAAATAAAGGCAAAGATCTGAATAAAGTAAGTTCCACTCGTATCTTTTTTTTCGCCTAATAAATTTATGCGAATCATAAATGTTTACCTTTCTGAAATGTTAGAAATAGTGCTGCTTATCACCTAGGCGTCGCATTGCTAAACCCACGCTAACCGACATGACGCTATTAATTTCTTTGAGATAATTAGCACTGAAAGTCGCGGGGCAATTGATCTCCTTAAAACTATTCACGAGCTCACAAGAAACTTTCGTTCTTAACTGTAACTCCTCAAGTAATCCTGCTGCTTGAATACCTCCGCCGGTGAGATAAATTTTTTCAATACTTTTGCTTGCTCCGGAAGCATTCCAAAAAAATCCTAATTGCCTTTGCAGCTCACCGGCGATATGATCTGTTGTTCTTTCCACGGTTTCATTGATAACGTTCACATCAAATTTTTCATCAACTACTCCGGCTTTAATTTGTTCGGCTTCCTTTGGCTTAATTTGTAAAGCTTCACACAATGCATCAGTATAAAGACGCCCTCCCAAGCCAATATCACCATAAAACAAAATCATCCCACTTTGTTTAATTAAAACGCTAGTATAGCGCGCACCAATGTTTAACAATGCAACTGTGCGATCTCCATCATCTATGTGGTTTTGCTCCCACATACTCTCCAAAGCAAAGTAGTCTACATCGAGAATCATCGGCTCTAGCCCCGCACCTTCGACCACTGATAGATACGTAGCTACGATTTCCTTTTTGACTGCGACAAGCAAAACATCCATTGTGGACTTGCCGTTACTTTTAACAACCTGAAAATCTAAATAAACGGCATCAATGTTATGAGGGATATAATTAGCGGCCTCAAACTTTATATTATGCGCTAACTCCTTAACGCTAGTCTGAGCAAGCGTTACTCTTTTAGTAAATGCGCATGGTCCGGGAACAACAATGATCGCTTTTTTTGAGCTGACCTTGTTTGTCTCAAGTAAACTTTTCAAAGTCTCTACAACCTCATCGGGCTTAGATATGGCGTTATTGGAAACCACATTCGACGGCGTTGGGGCAAGAGCCGCCGTTATTAGTTTAGGCTTCGCCTCACTGATATCCAGCTGCATTATTTTGGTTGTATTTGAACCAATATCAACACTGACATATGCGTCATTGCGGCCGGCATTAAACAAAGAACTCAGTCCCATTTTATAATCTATGCTCCGAGAAAGATGCTTTTTTAGCTAGAAACTACATCAATTTAGAGGTATCAGTGAACACTGACTTAGGCAACGACTCTTTTTTATTTATCGAGTAATTAGATATGACAACTACGTGCGCAGTGGTGGAAGTGGTGATTCCTGACATTCCCCTTTCGCTGACATACTGTCTACCTGAACATTTGGCTCAGGCCGATGCCGGCTGGCAAGTAGTTGTCGAAGTGAGTAACAAAACTAAGTATGGCTGGATAATAAAAAAGCTGAGCTTAGCTGAATATATTACCCTTCAACAGCAAGAAAAAAAGAAAAAACAAAATAATTCCGCACAATTTTCTTTATTTGGAGAACAGACACTCAAAGAGGACAAAAAACAAAATCCACCGTTAAAACCCATTCAAGAGGCAGAACCATCATTTCACGCCGATCAGCTTACTCTTTTTAACTGGATAGCCGAATACTACGGCGCCAATTTAGCTTATGTTGTCGATTCGATAGTTCCTACGATATCTCAAGGGCGGCAGGAAACTGTAATTAATTTAACTAAAAAAGGTTATGCTTTGCTTGCTGACAGAGATGAAATCTTAAAATTCTCAAAGCGGGCAAAAAAACAATGGTTGATTTTAAATCATTTAACTAATTGTCAATTACCCATTAGCGGAACAGATCTAGGAACGTATATTAAATACAATACGCAAACACTTAAGTCCTTGGCTGAGCAAGAGCTAATTAGCCTAAGTAAAACTTATGATATATTAAAGTCATTAGAACAAACGGAAGCCAGTGACTTTGTTTTTAATGAGCCGAAGCAACTAACCAACGAACAAGGGCAAGCGATCGCAAAAATACAAACATCAATTAATGCCGGACAATTCGCCGCTTTTCTCTTAGATGGAGTTACCGGCAGCGGAAAAACCGAAGTTTACTTGCAAGCAATAAAAACCGTCTTAGGGCAGCAAAAAACTATTTTACTGGTCGTGCCGGAAATAGCGCTGACTCCGCAATTAATCGATCGTTTTCGCTCGCGCTTACCTGTTCCTATCGGCGTGCTACATAGCCAAGTTTCTAAATCTCTACGCTGGCAAACTTGGAAAGGCGCACTAGAGGGCAAAGTGCAAGTTATCATCGGTGCACGCTCTGCAATTTTTGCTCCGTTAAAAAATATTGGCTTAATAGTTGTCGATGAAGAACATGATTCTTCTTTTAAACAAAATGAATCTTTTCGTTATCAAGCGCGTGATATTGCTGTGATGCGCGCAAAATTTACCAATTGCCCGATCATCATGGGATCTGCCACACCATCTTTTGAATCTTTAAATAACTGTCTGTTAAAACGTTATCATTATTTGCGTTTAGCTAATCGCGCGACAACCCATCCTTTACCCACAGTCGAAATTGTCGATTTAAATAAAGTCAAAAGCAAAGAAATGCTTTCCACAAATATTTCACCGACACTTTTTCAAAGCTTAGTTAAGGTAATCAATAAACAAGAACAGGCAATGATACTCTATAACCGTCGCGGTTTTGCCAGTTATTTACAATGCACAACTTGTGGCCAAGTCGTTTCTTGCCCAAACTGCTCTGTATCCTATACTTATCATAAAAAAAACCATAAGTTAATTTGCCACTACTGTAGTCATTCTCAAGTAACTCCTAGCTACTGCCCAATTTGCCGCGATCAGCGTCTGACAAAGTTAGAAGATCAGCAAATATTAAACAATAAAAACTTGGAAAGAAAGGCAGCTCAAGTTGGCAACTTGATGCAGCGTGGTGGTGGCACAGAAAAGATATATGATGAATTAAAAGCTTTATTTCCGCTGGCTCGCATTGAACGCCTTGATCGTGATGTCACGACCGGAAAAGATGCTCACCGAGAAATATTGGAAAAGATGCGCAAGCACGAAATTGATATTCTCGTAGGCACACAAATGATCGCTAAGGGACATGACTTACCTAATGTAACTTTGGTGGGCATAATAGATGCTGATATTGCCCTACATTTACCGGATTTTCGTTCTAGTGAAAAAACATTACAACTTTTAATGCAAGCTTCCGGCCGTGCCGGTCGCGGCGAACACCCGGGAATAGTAGTTATTCAAACCAGAGAACCTAAGCACCCAGCTTTGCTAGCTTGTCAGCAAGACAATTATTCAGGATTTGTAAAATTTGAATTAAATTATAGAAAAGGCCTTAACTACCCGCCATATGTAAAACTACTACGCTTGATTGTGGCCAGCAAAAGCGCACTGCGAGCAGAAACCTTTGCTGGCCAGTATGCCAATCTTGTTAGGTCAGCAGCAGAAAGTCTGGAGCAGAAGAATGGCGCTGATAACCAAATCCAAGTACTAGGCCCATCCTTGGCGCCAATTGAGAAGATTGAAAACTATTATCGTTGGCATCTTTTAATCAAGTGTTCATCGCCGGCGACAATTTCACATTTAGCAAAAATAGTCACCGACTATTACCGCGATACTTATGATGCCCGGCAATACAAGTTAACGATTGATGTTGATCCTAGCGACATGCTGTAACAATCAAAAATTTCCCCAAATGCCCTGGTTAACCACATCATGGTGAAACAGCACTTCACTGGATTTTATAATTGTACCCAGTTCTTTGGGGCAACGGTTAGCTGAGGCAATCTTAAGATCGGCATATTTTTCCTTGTTTGACTCGCCCAAAACATCAATAATCCACTCACTTTCTTTAAAAAGACGAATGGCATCGTATATATTATACGGTAAGAAACGAGTGCGCGTTCTCCTCGTTTCCGAGGAAATTGTTTCACGCATTGGACCTTTCATTCCAGTATGAAATAAAGTCAAAAATGTAAGGTAAGGGTTAGCATCAGGAGCGACTGTGCGCACTTCTACACGTGCCGTTTTTTCATTGCCAATTGGGATACGAACCATCGATGTACGATCTACCGCTGAGGCCTTAATTTGATTAGGTGCTTCAAAATGCGGATCCAAACGACGATAAGCATTAACACTGGGGTTTAAAATTAGGCACATATCGTTAGCATTATTGAGCAAACGATCGACAAAATTCCAAGCTAATTTGGATAGCGATTCCTCCCCCTTAGCATCATAAAATATATTTTTACCATCTTTGGCTAAGGACATATTGGTATGTAAACCACTGCCATTAATACCGGCCACCGGCTTCGGTAAGAAAGAAGCGGTCAAACCCATATTTGCTGCTACTTGACGAGCAATTAGTTTATAAAGCTGTAATTGATCAGCAGCAATTACAGCATCTACATAAGTATAGTTTAATTCAAACTGCGAAGGAGCTACTTCCGGATGGTCTTTTTCATTCTCAAAACCCAAGGCACGTTGAGCTTCAGCAAAACCATCGATAAAAAGTTTTAATGGATCACCGGGCAACGAGTTAAAATAGCCGCCGGAACTCACCAATGAAAATCCATTTCGGGAGCTATAATTTTGTTCGGCATTGAGCCCATGAAATAAAAACCCTTCGCACTCCACAGAAACGTTGCAAGTAATTTTTTCTTTTTGGTATAACTCGCTAGTAAACCGCTTAAGAATCCCACGTATATCAGAGCCATAAGGGTGGCCGTCTCGATCAAGAATATCGGTAAAGACAATCACTTTTCCCGGACCAAAAACATCACTAGGCAACCATCTGAACGTTCCCCAATCAAGACGCAGTCGTAAATCAGATTCACTAACGACCGAAAAGCCCTTGATGGATGAACCGTCAAAAGTCAGATTATCTTCTGATTTTAATAAAAACTTCTTGTCGTAATCGAGCATGTGAAAGCACCCTTCGAGATCTGAAAAACAAACCGTAACTGCTTTTAGCTCTTTAGTATCAGCTAGATACTTACAATATTTTTCCTTCAACTCATCATAAGAAATCCTGTTTTTTTGTTTAGCTTTGGCTTCCAGATTAAGTTCTTCCAGCTCATCATAGGGAATCTCTAAAAAGTTTCTTAAGTCTCTGTTCATTATTCCTCCAATCTTTCTGACACTTGCTATTCTTGGTGATTTACTAAAAAGCTGTATACTTCCTCGTGCTGACTAACGTCTAAACCAACCTTTTCCTGTTCCTCGGTTACCCTAAGAGGAATTATCAAATCTGTAAACTTATAAAGTAAGTACGATCCAATAAAGGTAAAGGCAGCCACGATCAACAGCGTAAAAACGTGGCTTATAAATAGTGTTGTCGACCCATAAATAAGCCCTACTTTATCGGCAAACACAGCCGTCATCAACATTCCCCATATCCCACCTACTCCATGACAAGGAAAGACATCTAGGGTATCATCGAGTGTAGATTTTTCCGACCGCCAGTGGGCAACTAAGTTACTTATCAGGGACGCGCTAGTTCCGATAAACATACTGGCACCGACACTTACAAACCAGCCGCAGGGGTTATTGCTACTAAGCCCACGACTGCTCCTATACAAGCTGCCAAAGCAGGTGGTTTCCTTCCCTTAAAGGCATCAAAAAACAACCAGGCTAACATCGCTGTAGCTGAAGCTGTGTTGGTTGTCATGAAGGCCTGAGCGGCCGTTTCATTAACAGCTAAAGCAGAACCGGCATTAAATCCAAGCCAACCAAACCAGAGCATTTCTGTCCCTAACAAAACCAAAACAATATTTCCCGGTGACTGCGATTCATTTTTTTGATGTGACCGCCTCCTCCCTAACGCCAGTGCGCCAGCTAAGGCAGCAAAGCCGGCAGACATATGAACAACAGCACCACCGGCGAAATCTAAAACACCCCAGGCATGTAAAAACCCTTGAAGATGCCATGTCCAATGCGCCAGCGAGGCATAAATGAACACACTAAAAAGGACGATAAACAGCATATAAGAAGAAAACCTGACACGCTCGGCAAACGAATCCGTGATTAGCGCCGGAGTAATAATAGCAAACTTAAGTCGAAACAAAGCAAATAGAATTAAGGGAATTGTTGGTGAGAGGGCAGCATCTGTGCCACTGCCCATGTGATTGAAAAACAAAAAGGTTCTAGGATCACCAATGAAGCCGCCAATTGAACTGCCAAAGGCAAGACTAAAATCAATCGTAATCCAAATTACCGTAATTATCCCCATCGCTACAAAACTCTGTAGCATAGTGGATATGACATTTTTACTACCTACCATTTCACCATAAAAAAAATATAACCCCGGTGTCATAAGAAGCACAAGTCCGGTAGCTGTAAGCATCCAGGCTACATCTCCAACAACAATAGTAGCGCCCGGATTATGGGGAGTAGAAAGTGGAGAAACTAAAGCGCCAAGTAAGCTGACAAAAATTAATACGCTTAGCGGTACCAGCCAAGATAAGCTCATCTTTCTTCTCCTCGAAGGAATTTAATTTAAAGCCAAAACTAATCCTAGAAAACACCCTAAAAGTTAGCTAACATCCGTATATCATTAGCAATTATTTTCTTTTTAGGTTTCAAAATTTATATATTATTAATTCTACTTTATATATTAATTATAGGCTTATTTATTATAAATCGGTGACAAATAATAATAACTTTAGACTTAAATATTTTAAAAGTGTGAGTTTTTAACTATTAGATAATTTTGAATGAGGGGCATTCGGAATGCCCCTCATTCAACTAAGACCAAGCTAAGGGATTAATGCAGCTTAAGGAATTAAGTCTAGACTTTCGCCCCAGATTTTAGTTGTTGTCTGGCCATTACGATAATCATGAGCCCAAACGTATGTATCAGAATTAATGGCTGTTAGGTCGGCAATTCGATCGCCATTATAATCACCTACTTTAGGAATATCATTTGGACTTCCCCAAACAACACTAACAAAACTATTCCTGTTCAGAACGTCACGTACATACCAAGTGGCTGTAATAGGATCGAAAGTTCCCAAATCAGCACGACCATCACCGGTGAAATCTCCGGCAACGGGGGTCTGACCTGAAGCCCCCCAAGCAAGAGTAGTGGTTGCTCTAGGTGCCCGACCAGAAGCATAACCGGAATTTTTTATATACCAAGTTCTATTACTGGAACGCCAAACCGCTAAATCTGTCTTACCATCCCCATCGTAATCCTGTGGCATTGGTATATCTCCAGCTGCCCCCCAAGTTTTACTAGTTCTCTGGCCATCTTCGTAAAGAACAAACCAAGTTCCGGCACGCCAAAGAGCTAAATCATCTTTGCCATCACCGTTATAGTCTCCAATAACCGGAGTGTCCCGGCTATAACCAAAAATCTTATTATAAAGACTACGATTTGTTGAGCGTTTGATAAACCAATTGAGCCTATTTTTGCCGTCCACGCGGCTCACCGTAACATCGGATTTTTTATCACCATCAAAATCCCCTTCGTGAGGAGTATCGCCGCTCTGTCCCCAAATATAAATTGTTTTACCACGACTACTACGATCGGCATAAAAATAAGCCTCTGTAGCCGGACGAAAAATTATCCGATCACTTTTTCCATCGCCATCGTAATCATGTTTAGTGCGTAGATAACTTAACGGAGCAGTATTCCCTACAAGAACCGGGGCTGGCGCATATACTTTGTAAGTGCTGGTCCCATCGCTGATTTTTAGATAAATATAATAGGTACCGTTTGTTAGACGCTTTGTGTTCCAGCTGTAACTATAAACACCGGAGGGGACATCGCTCAATGTAGCAATTAACCTACCGTTAAAATCTTTTTTATCAGTGTCTCGATAAACACTTACCGTAAATCTTGAATTATCAGAATCGCTGGTTGACCAAATAATATTGAAATATCCATCTTTCGCAACATTATCTGCTGTAAATTTAATCCAATCAAAAGAGAAAGCCGTCGGAATACTAGTCTCCATGGGATCAATCCGCATATAGCTGAGAGAATTAGACTCTGAATACGAATGTCCACCTTCAAATAACAAGCCGCGTCCGGCATTCGTTCCCTTCATGTCGTAAACATAAGTATGCCAGCCCTCATAAACAATATGCGCCGGTGGCGTAACACCATCAACAAAAATTCCCTGTGTCCAAAAAACGGGGCGGGTAATAAATCCATTGCCCACCATGTCGGAAATATCCGCAAAACGTGATTTATCTATATACATACGATAACTAAGGTAGCGATACTTTCTCGTATCTATTGGCGTCGAACCCATATGTAAATGAAGCTGGGCATCTGTCATCGACGAGCCGTTAAAATAAGGATCAGAAACGGCATTAAATTTACCATTGGTAAAATTCTCCCAGTAAAATTGTTTCATTGGATAAGGATAATTATAGTAAACATTACTCAAATCCTCAGCGTTTGACATATCCCAAGCATCACCAACTATAGATCGAGCATAGTCTTCTCCGCTGGTAGTAGTAGGAGATACAAAATAGCCCATGGGAGTGCTATTAATAGTAAGACGTTCTGAATAATTGCTCCGGGCCAGAACAGTCATGTCAATATTCTTTCTAACGGTGAAATAAAAATAGTAATTACCCGGCGGTAATATCGCTGTAGGTAAAGTATAAGAACCACTACCGTCAGCGACGGAAAACTCGGCAATTGGTGTTCCGTCATAATCACTGTCATTGGTATCCAAATATAAGGTAAGAAGGCTCTTGGCAGGAATAGCATCGGCATTCCATTCTATTGATAACTCCGGAGCTGATGTTGGATCGACTAAGCGTATCCAATCCAACTCGGTCTTCGACCCCGCTTCACCGCTAAGTGATGGATCTAGACGCAGAGAATATACCTTTCCCGACCAACTGCCGGCACGAGAAGGATAAGATGAAGTATTTCTTAAGTCATGAGTATAGATATTATAGCCACTATAATTATAATAACGCGAGGCATGAATAAAAGCATCGCGGCGCGCTATAAAGTTATTTCCCGAAGGCCAAAGATTACTTGTTTTTTGATTATTCCAGTAAACTGCATAAGATGAGCGATTGCTTTGACGGAGGCGATAACTAAGAAGATAGTAACGACTGGTATCAATGGAGTGATTAATACCAAAACGCGGCAAAGTCTTATCACCCTGCGGACCTTCAGCATAAATAGTTCCCTCTAGCCCTCCAAACAAAGGGAACAGGTAAGCACCAGGTGAATTAAAAGTTCCAATCCATTTTCCTTTTTCCACCTTAATGCTGCTACCAACATATTTTTCTTCCCAGCCGATGTCTCTTCTTTCCTGAAAATCCCAGGGATTACCTAGCTCTGATTTAGCAAAATCGCTTCCCTCTTTAACCGTAGTAGGAACAAGAGGTGCAGTAAGCTCAATGACCTGTGCTTGAGATATTGTGGCAAGAACTAATAAGAAAAAAAATAAAAAATGAGTTTGCCGCAAGAACTTAGCGATCATACCGCTTATTCCTATAAATTTTCAAAATACGTTGCTGGTATACAGGAATAGAGTAGTAGATTCTGCCCATTAACTCAAATTATTAACCAAAATTAAAATGCTCTAGTTGAAGCAAACTAAGTCGATGGACGCTTTAATAGCATTACTCGCTAAAAAGGCGCTATTCACTGGATCTCTATATACTTAAGGCCTTATCTGGGAATCAAATCATTACCAAGACCCCACTGTACGGTTGATTGTAGGCCATTTCGATAATTAAGTTTCCAATCATAGCTCCTAGCTCCTATAGCGGCAAAGTCAGATATTAAATCACCATTAAAATCTCCGGCAATCATAATATCTCCGACATTTCCCCAACTAGTACTAAAAAAATTATTCTTATTAAGGACATCGCGCACGAACCATTGAGCTGTAGAACTATTAAAGAGGCCTAAATCTGCTCGACCATCTCCGGTAAAATCTGCGGCAATTGGGGTTTGACCACTTACACCCCAAACAAGTGTCGTAGTCGCGGTTGGAGCATATCCACCGGAATAACCGGAATTCTTAATATACCAAGTGTAATTGCTTGGACGCCACACTGCTAAATCGGTTCGACCATCGCCATCGTAATCTTGGGCAACCGGCTTATCTCCTGTAGCACCGAAAACAAAACCTGCCTGCTGGCCGGTGGCGTAGTATATGTACCAACTTCCTTTTCTAAATACGGCAAAATCGTCCTTACCGTCACCATCATAATCCCCGATCGCTACGCTATCACCACGTTTCCCCCAGAGCCGATAAAGAATAGTTCCATCCGATGATTTTTTTCCATACCAAAGTATATTTCCCGATCCATCAAAGCGTGTAATGATAGGATCAGCCTTACGGTCACCATCAATATCACCTTCATACGGCTTATCTCCGGTTTTTCCTAAAGGTAAACTCATACTTCTCCTAAGGCTACCCTTAATAATAAACTTACCTGTGCTTCCTGGTCTAAAAACCACTTGATCGCTTTTGCCATCTCCATCGTAATCATATTTCGTCCGGCGTTGACTGATGGAAGTCGTGCTACCCACCGCGATGTGAACAGGAGAATACGCAGAGAACGTATTAGTGCCGTCACTGATGACTAGATAAATATAGTAAGCACCACTAGAAAGGCCCTTCGTATTCCAGCTATAGCTATAAGCACCCGCCGGTACATCGGTAAGCTGAGCAATTAAAGTGCCATCATAACCGCGGTTGTTTCTGTCACGATAAATCTTAACCGTAAAATTACTGCTATCACTATCCTGAGTTACCCAAGATATTACATAACGATTGTTACTGACGGCGTTCTCAGCTGAAAACTTTACCCAATCAAAACCAAAAGCCGCCGGAATAGAAGTCTCCATTGGATCCACACGAAAATTGGCAATAGACGTAAACTCTTTATAAGAGCGTCCTCCTTCGGTAAGAAATCCGCTACCGGCATTTGTGCCACGCATGTCATAGGTGTAAGTATGCCATCCCTCATAAGTTACATGTGGCGGGGGAGTAACGCCGTCAACAAAAATACCCTGATTCCACATAACAACGCGCGTAACAAAACCAAACTCCACCATGTCGGATAGATCTTTAAACTGCGAATTATCTATCTTCATGCGATAAGTAATGTAGCGAAATTTTCTTGTATCAATAGGAGTAGACGACATACGCAAATGTAGCTGGGCATCAGTCATCGCCGTGTTATTTGCATAAGGATCGGCAATCGCGTTAAATTGTCCATTACTAAAAGTCTCTCCATAAAATTGGCGCATGGGATAAGGAGAGTTATTGTATATGTTTGACAAATCTTCAGGTCCGTTCATATCCCAAGGATTACCGACAACGGAAGCTGCATAATCCTCGCCACTGATCGGTGTAGGAGCGGTGAAATAAGCGGTGGGCTTCACGTTCACTCGCAATAAAGAGGAATAACCACTCGTAGCCACTGTGGCCAAGGCGCTTTCCTCTTGCAGCTTAACATAAAAGTAATAATTGCCCGGGGGCAACGTAGCAGTGCTAAAAGTATAGGAGCCCGCCCCTTCTACTGCCGGAATATAGGCAAGAGCAGTGCCGTTGTAGTCTTTATTATTACTATCAACATAAACCACCGCTAGGGCCTTGCGCGGAATATTATAAGCGTTCCAGCTAATAGTAAGCGCAGGAGCAGAATTGGGATCAACAAGTCTTATCCAATCAAATTCAGTTATCGATCCTGCCGGAGCAGCAAAAGACGGGTCAAGCCTCAAGGCATAAACCTTGTTAGTCCAACTTCCTTTATGTATTTGAAAGCTCCTAAGGTTAGATAGGTCATGGGTATAAATAAACCATCCGGGATAGCGGTAAGCTTTATTGTTATGATAAAACCCATCGAACGAAGCGCCGCTATTATCTCCATTAGGCCAAAGAGAAACAGTTTTATTGTTGTTCCAGTAAACACAATAAGAAGAAGGATTTGTCTGCTTGAGCTTATAGCTAAGCACATAGTATTTCGATGTATTGATCGGATGATTTATTCCGTAACGGGGTAATGTCCTGTCTCCGGGCAAACCTTCAGCATAAACGCTGTTAAGAAATCCTCCAAAAAGTGGGAACACGTAGGCACCCGGTTGAGAATTCACTCCCTTCCATCTTCCGTAAGCCACTTTAATTGTACTATTAGGATAAAATTGCTCCCAACCAAAATCTCGACGTTCATTAAAATCCCAAGGATTATTAAGTTGATCTTTTGCAAAATCATCTCCCTCTTTAACAGTCACTGTTTGCAATGGCGCTGTAATTTCAATACTTTGCCCGAATGCTGATAAAAACGGGATAAAAAATCTCACTAACCCGATTAAGAGAAAGAACAATTTAAATGCTAACATACTAATAAACCTAGTGATTAAAGGATTATCTTTGCCTCACGCAAAACACTTTTCCCCTTAATCACAGAGCAATTTGTCGGCCATCTAAAACCCCACTGCTTTGCCTAAAAACTTATTGCAGAATAAATACTTAGAATCTAATCGAGATCATGCTAAGACATCTTTTGGGTATCGCTTTTCAGCACCTACGCAAAAAACGTCACTGGCTACTACTGATCAGCAGTAAGAATTAGGAAGAATATGTCTGAAATGAGAGAACTGTTGTCGATTTTGTTTAAAGGAAAAACTCTTTCTGAAAAACAAATGTCCTCGGCGTTTGAGCTAATCATGGATGCTTCCCAAGTTAGTGACGCCCAAATTGGAGCTTTTCTCTATGCGCTAAGTTGTCATACTCCTACAAGTGAGGAGCTAAGGGGAGGAGCTAAAGCTCTGCGCAAGCATATGATTAAAGTTCCGGCGAAAGAACAGTTTTCTCAGCAAGTTATCATTGATACCTGTGGCACTGGAGGAAGTGGCTATAATACCTTTAACACTTCAACTGTGGTGGCTCTACTACTTGCGTCCTGTGGTGTTAAGGTTGCCAAGCATGGTAATCGTGCCACTACCAGCAAATGCGGGAGTGCTGATTTATTAAACGCACTGGAAGTCAACCCAAATCAAAGCCCGGAACAAGCTCTAGCCGGTCTTGATCAAACCAATTTCTGTTTCCTTTTTGCCCCTAATCATCATCCGGCTACCAAGCGCGTTGCTGGTATTAGAAAAGACTTAGGATTTCGTACCATTTTCAATTTTCTTGGGCCCTTGGTTAACCCGGTAGAAGTTGAATATCAAATTCTAGGAATAAGCATTCCTGCCCTGGTCAGACCGATGGCCGAAGCCCTAAGTAGTTTAGGAGTCAAACATGCTTTGCTTGTGTGTGGCTTTGAAGGATTGGATGAAATAAGCATCGCCGGAAAAACCAAAATTACCGAGATAAAAGATGCCCTAATAACCGAATATAATATTGAGCCGGAGGATTTTGGGCTAAGCTCAATCTCTCTTTCGCAAGTAGAAGGGGCCGAACCAGCTAAGGCCGCTATTATGGTTAGAGAGATATTAGGCGGGAAAAAAGACCCTCGTAGTAACTTAATAATTCTTAATGCCGGTGCTGCCTTGTATGTAGCTGATCAGGCAATCAGCATTGGAGAAGGCGTCGACATGGCAAGAGAAACCTTATTCTCCGGCCAAGTTTTAAATAAGCTTGAAGAGATTATTGCTTACTACCATGTCTAAACCGCTAATTAAAATTTGCGGTATTACCCGCATGGAAGACGCTTTAATTTGTGCATCTTTGGGCATCCAGGCTCTAGGATTTAACTTTTATGACAAGAGCCCACGCTACATATCCCCAAATGACGCGGCAACTATAATTGAGGGGCTACCACCTACCATATGGACTGTGGCCTTGTTTGTAAATTCGCCACTAACAAGAGTAAATGAAATCTTAAACATTACCAAAGCAAACACTATTCAGCTTCATGGAGATGAGGACTGTGACTATTTAAAACAGCTACCAAATATCAGAAAGATTAAAGCTCTTCGCCTTAAAGATAACCTGACATTAAAAGGTCTTAATTCTTGGACAGGTATTAGTGACTTCCTTCTCTTTGATACTTGGCAAGCTGACCAATTCGGGGGCAGCGGAAAAGAATTAAATGAAGAAATTTTTGCTGGTATTCCCGAAGAAGCAAAAAGACGTATCCTCTCTAAGTCTTTTATTGCCGGTGGAATAACACCAGAAAATATTAACTGTAAAATCAAGTCATTCCAGCCTTTTGGACTAGATATAGCTAGCGGTGTAGAAAGCTCCCCAGGCGTTAAAAATCACTTACTCATTGCCCAATTGATGGGCAAGCTATCGCTATAGTCATCCTCAATATTATTCAATAGTTATCTTAGTAATTTCACGAACTGCTCTCCAGCAATAGGCAGTGGAAAACTTTTAGGGCACATCTTTAACCTTCGGTCTATAACAGTAGTAAACAAATAACATTTGTATAAATCAGCTATGATAGAGTTTGACGGTCCAAAAGTATTTAATAAACCTAGCTTGTCTAAAATTTCTTTACCGCAAGTTGAGGCTAAAGATTTACAACTAGCAGGTTTAGAACTACCACCGCCTGCAGTATTATCGGGAGAAAAAAGTATGATGGGCACTAAACAGGAAGAAAAAAATACAAATCCTTTAGCCGATTTTATCAATGAAATGTTTCAAGGTGCGGCAGCCGTAGTTGGGGCCGTAACAGGACTAACAGCCAAAGAGTCTAAATCTTTTTTTGACAGTAAGTCACAAGAGCAAGCACTAAGCAAAAAAGAGACAGAGACACAGGCCCTAAAAGTAGCTATGGCTAGAGACCTAGAAGAAATGTCTCGCCAACAATCTGAAGTTTCAGCTCTAGAATCATCAAAAACGGCGCAAAAACAGCAAGTCAGATTAAAAAACGAAGCCAAGAAAGAATAGCTAGCCTGATCAGCATTCTTTACATATGCCGTGCGCTTATACTATCGATAGTTGTAATTCTGGTTATAATATTTCAGCAATAAACAACTATTAGTAATTAACAGTAACGGATATTTCACTGAGCTTAGTTAGGTTTATCTATAAATATATGACTTCCTCTCGCTAAATCATTACGCTATCAATTCTCATGAGGAAGATGTTAGTGATTACTATTACGAGTTAAATTCCTTATTAGTTTCCTGTCAGCATCATTCACTTTGAATGATCAATATTGGAAAAAAGCGTAAACATTATTTTTTAAATAGACCAATTACAAAGGATACCTTCAATGCCAACAGACAAGGCAAACAAGCTGAAAAAACGTGATTTTACTACGGAGTTCTCTTTTTCGCCATCACGTAGCAGCGGTGCCGGAGGCCAGAATGTTAATAAAGTTAACACAAAGGTAGAGTTAAGATTTAATATCTTTAATTCTAAACTTTTGCCTCACCAAGAAAAAGATGTTCTTTTACATAAGCTAGCCACTAAAATAAACGGTATTGGTGAACTTATAATAGTATCGCAGGAGAGCCGATCCCAACTACAGAATAAGCTATTAGCAGAAGCAAAATTTTACCAGTTAATCGAAAAGGCGTTACAGCCAATTAAACGGCGCAAAGCGTCAAAACCGACAAAAGGCTCAAAAGAAAAGCGATTAGAAAGTAAACATGCTCGATCGCAAACCAAATCGCTGCGTCGTTACCGCGAAGATTAGGCACCGTTTTTATTTACGCTGCTGCGACCCGCGGCATCTGCGTAGGCATTGATCTATCAAAAAACTGAAACTCAGTAACTATTTGCTGAACTTCAGCTACGACATCAGTATCACTTCCCGGTTCTAAACAAAGGTTAATTAAATTTTCTAACTGAACTTCGGAGAGAAAAGCATTTTTTGTACTCTTACATAAATTTATTTTTTCGTGAGAAGTCGGGAAAAGTTGCTCATAGTTAAAATATAGCGCCTCAGATATCTTTTCACCGGGACGTAACCCAATCGTATCAAATTTCAAATTTCGAGGACTAATACCCAACACCTCGGCCAAAGCATAGGCCAATTCTACAATTTTTACGGGTTCACCCATATCAAGAACGAACAACTCTCCTCCCTGACCAAGGACGGTAGATTGAACAATCAACGAAACCGCCTCGTTCATTCCCATAAAATATCGCTCGGCATTAAAATCTGTAATAGTAATGTTTTCCCTCTTTCTTATTTGCTCTTGCCAAATCGGGACGACACTGCCACGAGAATTGATAACATTCCCAAAACGAACGGTCATAAACTTAGTGGGCGTTTGCTTAATACTTTGTAAATATAATTCGCCTATGCGTTTGGTCGCGCCCATAACAGAAACCGGATTTACAGCTTTATCACTCGAAATATAAACGCACTTTCTTACTTTATGTTGACTACATTGCGTAGCCACATTCTTTAAGGCTAATAAATTATTATAAATAAAAACTTTAGGATCAGCTTCGCCCATGGGAACATGCTTATATGCCGCTGCATGAAAAACAATAGTCGGTGACGTATTGGCAAATATCTCACCTAACATTTCGTCTTGAGCAACATTCGCTACATGTGCCTCAATATTACAGGCAGCGTTTTTTGATAATACTAGCTGCGTGTAAACCAGTTCTGATTCATTCTGATCAATAAGGATCAGCTTTTCTAAGGAAAACTCCGAGATCGCTTGGGCCAACTTGGTTCCGATTGAGCCTGCTGCTCCTGTAATTAAAACTTTTTGGCCGGCAAAAAAATTACTCGCTTCATCTATCTCAAATTTTGTTTCTTCACGTTTTAAAAGCTTACCAATGCGCAAAGAAGTAACGGTAGAACTAAATTCCAAGAATACCACATGATTAATACTGAGAGTCACGACCAGTAAAAACCATTCGATAATCATTACCGACCGCGGCATAACTCCAATATGAAAGACTAAAAGAACAAACGGGGTGATAATTGAACCCAAAGAAATACTTTTAATGATTTTTAAAATTTCATTCAGTGATAAACCCAAATAGCTAAAACGATAACAACCTAATAACCAGTATAAAAAAAGCCGCACCGGTAATGCCAGCAAGATGCTTGGCCCAATCATTTCTTTAAAGCGTAAGGGAAGATCTCCGTCAAAACGGATAAAATATGAAAGATAAAGACAAAGAGTACTTAAAATTGCATCAATAAAAAAGCAAGCGAACTGTCGCACTTGATAACGATAAGTCAAACTAAGCGACATATTAAGACTTCTCATTAACAGCTGTTGCTATTTTTCTCATAATCCCGCCAAAATCCCCATTGGACATAATAACAATGACATCATTTGCTGACATTTGACCTAGGACATGTGCGCAAACCTCTTCTGCCACCGGATAACAATAAGCATTTTTCCCACTTTCTTTTAGAGACCTAATTATCCGCGCTACATCAAGGGCAATAATTGGTTGATTGGATTTACTATATCCAGAAGCATCGGTTACTTCTTGCATGATCACCATATCAGCCGCTGAAAATGCTTTGCGATAATCATCCTGAAAATAAGCGCGCTTACTAGTGTTAGAACGTGGTTCAAAAACAGCGATTATACGCTTTTGCGAATAGCGCTCCTTTATACCACGCAATGTTACATCTACGGCAGTTGGATGATGAGCAAAATCTTCAATAACAATAATACCGGCATTTTGCGCGATAATCTGTTGGCGACGTTTTACTCCGTTAAAATTTTTAATGGCATTGACAATCTCTTGCTTGGATAGTTTTTTTTGGTAACCAACACTTGCGGCTAACAATAAATTATTAGCATTATGCTCGCCACTAAGAGAGGTTTCTAATTCTATTGTTTCACCAAAAATAGAGCAGGTCAGTATTTGCTTATTTTCGTAAACATCCCTTTTCATAAGACGACATGGGCACTGCGGATTTTGTCCGTAAAAATATGTTTTACCTTGAACCGAAGGATCGTTTGCCCAGTTACTGGCTAGTTTTCTCAAACGTTCCTGGCCAAACCACAAAAAGATACTTCCATCCTTAGGCACGCGCCGCACAAAAGTCGTAAATTCCTTTTCTATATCTTCAATTGTCTCGTAAATATCACCGTGATCAAACTCTAAGCTGGTAATGACAGCAATATCGGGACGGTAATTTTGGAACTTGGCCCATTTGGCAAAAAAAGCACTATCATATTCATCGCCTTCTAAAACAACCACTCGCTTACTGGCCTCAATGCTTGTATCAACTCCTCTGATGCCCGAAGGGAAATTTATCGGCGCTCCGCCAATAAAATAGCCTGGCTTATAACCATTATAATCAAACACCATACTAACTGCCGCAGATGTTGTTGTCTTGCCGTGCGTTCCGGCAACAACGATAGAAGTAGGACAATAATTCCTTTCTCCAATTAACCAAGCGTTAAACGCCTCCGGCATAGAACAAAAAGGAATATTGGACTCTAGTAAATACTGCGCCTCGGGATTTGCGCGTCCAATGCTATTACCAACAACAACAAAATCAGGATGGGGCATTAAATGTTCTTTTTCATAGCCGGTAAACACCTCATCCGCCGTCTGCCTAATAATTTCTCCCATTGGCGGGTAAAAAGCTTTATCGCTACCCTTAACAATAAAGCCTCTCTGCTTTAATAACACGGCAACTTGCGTCGTTCCTGTTCCGCAAATACCCATAACATAAACATAAGAGCCGGGCTTAAGTGCCTTAGCTAACTGCATACGCTGTTCAGAATTTTCTAATAGTTCTTGCGAGAGCATGTTATTTTCCAGCTTTGGCTACCAACAATGCATCCATAATACTTAAAGCCACCATCGCCTCAGCTACAGCAAGACCGCGGATGGCTACACAAGGATCATGCCTACCCAGCGTTGTAATTTCCCGTTCTTCTCCGTGGATATCTATTGTCTGCTGCGCTTGAGGCAAACTAGACGTCGGCTTAAAAGCGGCACGAACAACAATTGGATTACCGCTGCTTATGCCACCAAGTATGCCTCCATGGTTATTGCCATGAAACCCATCACGAAACATCTGATCGTTCATTTCTGAACCTCTTAACTCGGCGGCCGCAAATCCTCGACCCACCTCAACTCCTTTAACAGCCGGTATGGACATCAATGAATAAGCTAAAACAGCATCGAGCTTATCAAATACCGGCTCCCCCAGTCCGGCCGGAACTCCTAACGCTTGAACTTCCACTACCCCACCAACGGAATTTTTATCGCTACGCGCCTGTTCTATTAGGTCCACCATTTGCTGGGTTCTTTCGGGATCAACTGAGCGAATTTCATTACCCTCAACTTGATCCCACTGATAATTAACTGCTTTTACATTGCCGATTTGCACTACGGCTCCACGAACTGACATACCTTGCTGGGCCAAATATTGCTTAGCTATAGCTCCACCGATTACCCGTGCGACTGTTTCCCGAGCGGACGAACGTCCACCGCCACGATAATCTCTGATTCCGTATTTTTTCCAATAAGTATAATCAGCATGTCCTGGCCGAAATAATTCTTTTATTGATTCATAATCCTGGGATCGTTTATCTTCGTTGTGAACAAGAGCCATAATCGGCGCTCCTGTTGTCTTTCCTTCAAACAAGCCACTTAAGATTTCGCATTTATCGCTTTCTTTGCGCTGCGTAGCCAGATGTGATTGTCCTGGACGTCTACGCTCTAGTTCTTTTGTAATAAGATCAATATCAATAGCAAATCCTGCAGGACAGCCATCGACAATAACTCCTAGCGCCAAGCCATGGCTTTCACCAAAAGTAGTGATCTGAAAAACTTTTCCAAAAATATTACCTGACATTCCTAGATCCCCTTAAGTAAAACTAAAGCTACAATCATCTAGTGCGCTACAAATACTAACATCTTCAAACACTTATCAAATTGAACGCGAATATTCAAATGAAAGATTGTGCTGGAATGAAGATTGCAACATTATTTGTGGATCTTTATAGCCAAAAACTAAGATTAATCTGTGAAAGGATTTACTTTTGCTTGCTAACAATCAAAATGATAAAAACAACCGCTTAGAGGTAAACAGACAAAAACGCCCTACTATTTTAATCGTGGACGATGAAGAAAGTTTGCTTTTATCTCTCTGCGACGTGTTGTCTCTTAGTTTTACCAATTTTGAAATTGTTAATGCCAGCTCAGCAGAAGCAGCAATCCCTATACTCAAAACAAAATGCACTGAACTCTTGATTACAGATTTTCGTCTTCCGGGAATGAATGGTTTAGAACTCACGCATTGCCTCAAACAAATCGCACCTGACACTAAAGCCATTTTAATTACAGCCTATGGCAATGAAAGCATTGCTAAACAAGCTTTAAATAACGGTTGTATCGCTTACCTTGAAAAGCCTTTCGATATTGACAATCTGCTTTTACACGTCCAGCAGGGATTGAAACATACATCTATCGCCACTAAAGAAATCTTTGATCAATCAGCTGATCTTAATTTTGATGATAATTTAACGTTAGCCGAAGATGATACTTTCCCTCAAAGGTCTAAACCGCAAAGCCCCAAAATAGTGGAAGCAAAACTTACTATCCGTCAACTTGTAGATTTAGGTATTGCCGCTTTTAAACGTTACGAACTGGAGCAGGCAAAAAACTATTGGGATCAAGCTCTGGCGTTAGATAGCGAGTGTTATCAGGCACAATATAATCTCACGATCTTAGAAAAGGTGCTTAAATTAAGAAACGCTATCAACTGATTAAGCGATTTCAACGACTTCTTCATCCTGAGCAACGGAACAATTCCAATTAAGCTCTTCTGTAACCAGCGCTGAAAAAGCATCCGCAGCTTCCGGTTCTCCATGAATTATTTTACAAGTAGTCGGAGCAGTGCTTGCGTCTTTGAGCCATTTTATTAATTCTCTTCGATCAGCGTGTGCCGATAAAGAACTTACTGTCTCCACTTGGGCATGAATAGGAACTTCCTCGGCAAAAATCTTTACGCTTTCCACCCCGGATTGAATCAACTGACCTCTGGTTTCAACTGCCTGATAACCAACAAAAACAACCGTTGTTTGTTTATGCGGTAACCAATTACGCATATGGTGTAAAATACGACCACCATTAACCATGCCACTGGCTGAAATTATTATTCGCGGTCCCTGCAAGCCATTTAACTGCTTAGATTGATCGCGTGTCTTACAAAAATAAGTTTTTCCTGTGGTAAGAATCACTCCACCATCTTTAACTAGCGCCAATGCCTCAGTATCAAATTCTTCGCGATGTTTTTTGTATAGCGCCGTGGTATCAATGGCCATCGGACTATCGACAAAGACCGGTAAGGTAGGAATACGATTTTCTTTCTCCAGCTGCGCAATATAATAAAGCAATAATTGTGTTCTGCCGACAGCAAAAGCTGGAATCAAAATCGGTCCACGCCGTTGATAAGCGCGATTGATAACTACTTCTAACTCACTTAAAGAATCTACCTGACCATGATCTCGATCTCCATAAGTAGACTCACAAAAGAGACAATTTCCTATTTCTAATGGCTGCGGATCATTTAATATCGGCTGATTATAACGCCCAACATCTCCGGAAAAAGAAACACCGCTACCTTTGTAGTCAAAGGTTAGACAAGCTGATCCCAAAATATGACCGGCAAATGTGGGTTTTACTTTAAGCCCGGGACCGACTTCCGAAAATTCATAAAAAGGAATAGTTTTGATCTGCTTTAAAACATGCCGGGCATCAGCTTCCGTATATAAGGGTTTCGCTGGTTCATGCTTGGAAGTTTTCCACTTATTTGCAAAATTTGCTTCTTCCTCTTGTAGATGCGCAGCATCTATCAATAATAACTCTAACAGATCACTGGTAGCTTCAGTGCAATAAATAGGCCCCTTGAAACCTAATTTATATAAAACTGGCAAATAACCTGTATGATCAATATGCGCATGAGTTAAAATAATGGACTTTATTCGATCCGGCTTAAACTTCGGCTTCGCCCAATTTCGCAGGCGCAAATCTTTTTTCCCCTGAAACACTCCGCAATCAATCAAATAATCATGTGCCCCAGCAGTTAATAAATACTTAGATCCAGTAACTGTTCCAGCTGCACCATATACTGTAACACGAAAATCATTTTTCATTTAAATTATATCTCCGGTCGATTCCATTCATCAGACATCAAGAAACTACGAATAAATTCATCTAATTTACCATCCATCACACTTTGTACATCACCGGTTTCGCAATTAGTACGCAAGTCTTTAACCATCTGATAAGGGTGCATAACATAGGAACGTATTTGGCTACCGAAATCTATCTTTCTTCTCTCTCCGGCAAGGCGATCTAATTCTTCGCGTTTTTTCTCTTCCTCTAACTGAAAAAGTTTCATTTTTAAGAGCTTCATCGCTTGTGCTTTATTTTTATGTTGCGAACGATCAGTCTGACAAGCAACGACAATTCCGGTAGGAACATGGGTGATGCGCACCGCTGAATCTGTTTTATTAATATGTTGTCCACCTGCACCACTGGAGCGATAAGTATCAATACGTAACTCATCTTCATTGATGACAATATTAATTTCTTCGTCAATCTCCGGCATAACACCAACTGAAGCAAAAGACGTGTGGCGACGAGCATTAGAATCAAAGGGCGATATCCGAACAAGTCTATGCACCCCCCTTTCCGCGCGCAAATAACCAAAGGCATTTTTACCTTTAATGCTAACAGCAACATTTTTTATCCCGGCTTCCTCACCGGCATGAATACTAATCAGCTCAGTAGAAAATCCCTTCCGCTCCGCCCAGCGCAAATACATCCTAAGTAACATTTCGCACCAATCTTGTGCCTCTGTTCCACCGGCACCAGAGTTTATTTCCATAATTGCCGAACACTTGTCGTGTGGCCCCGCCAGCATCCGATTTAACTCAAACTCAGATAATATTGCCTCTGCGCGCTGAATTTCCTGCTGACACTCTAGCCATAGCTCCTGTTCGTTACTTTCTTGAGCTAACTCTAATAAAGTCTGGCAATCTTCAACACCGGATGTAAGTTTGGCTGACGCCTCCACTTGCTCTGTTAGCAAAGCACGCTCTTTTAGAATATTCTGCGCGCTTTCCGAATTTGTCCAAAAATTTGGTTCGGCGGCCTGATTGGCTATTTCAGCCAACCTGCCTTGCTTAGCGGTTAAGTCAAAGATAATTCCCCAGCGCCTGCAGAGAAACTTTTAATTTCTCTATCCGCTGTTTTAGTTCGTATTCGTTGATTAGTTTGTTATCCATAATCCTAAGCTATTCAGTAGTTCATCTTCCTTTTTTTGCATGGCACGAGCTTTTTTTATGCTCACATTTTCATGATCATAACCTAATAAGTGTAAGAAGCCATGGATAAGCAATCTTAGCAACTCTTCTTTTGCCGACAGTTTTTTCTCCCGAGCTTGGCGCTTAGCAGAATCAACTGAAATAACGATATCGCCTAAAATATAGCTGATCATGCTATCTTTGCTGTTTTCGCGCAAAGAAAACGAAAGGACATCAGTGGCTTTTGCTTTATTGCGGTATTGCTTATTAAGAACAGCAATCTCTTTATCGTTACAAAATACTATGCTTAACTCAAAATCCTCACATTCCAAGTCTTCTAAGAGTTTCATGACGATCTGCTGTAACTCCTTTTTTGACAGATGTTTCTGCAGATCCTTTTTTACTGTCGGCTTCACCATAATGCTTAGCCGCTCTGTGTTTAGAGGAATCGCCTCCTTGGCCTTGCTCGTCACTCTCCTCATGGGCTTCTCCTATTTCCGAGTGTTTATGTTGATGGGGATTAATCTTTTCTGCCTTCTCTGAATATTCAATTCTTCGGTGTGAAATTGCCGTTAGGACTCTAGTAAACTGCTTGGCGATATTATGCAAATCACTTAAGGTCAGTGGGCACTCATCTAATTGGCCCTGGCTGAAAATATTATTGATCATTTTTTGAACCAAACCCTGAATTCTCGCTGCTGTCGGCTCCACTAAAGTTCTTGATGCTGCTTCAACATTATCAGCAAGCATCACAATCGCCGCCTCTTTAGTCTGAGGTTTAGGACCTAAATAGCGATAATGGTCCTCTGATATCTCTACCTCCTCTTTATTTTCATGCTTCGCTTTATCATAAAAATAGCGAATTAAGCCTGTTCCATGATGCTGCCTAATCAGATCAAGCACAGCTAAAGGTAACCCGACTTTACGGCCCATCTCCACACCATCGCGAACATGGGATTTGATTATTAAGGCCGACATGGAAGGAGCGAGCTTCTCATGTTTATTATCATCATCTATGAGATTTTCGATGAAGTAGGTTGGCTTCCTTAGCTTCCCAATATCGTGGTAATAAGCTCCTACCCTTACTAAAAATCTATTAGCCCCAATCGCCTCAGCTGCAGATTCGCATAACTGACTCATCACAACCGAGTGACTCCAAGTTCCCGGTGCATGCAGTGACAACTCCCGTAATAACGGTCTATCTAATGAAGCCAACTCAATCAATTTGATACTCGTGATATAAGAGCCATAATATTCCACCAACGGACTAATTCCGGTAGCGACTAAAGCCGAAAATAAGCCGCCAAGAAAAGCACACACCATGCTGGCAACAATATACCCGCTACTGCTTTGCGGATATAAAATAAAGTAACAAAGAATAATTAACACGTTTGCGACGGCAATATACAAACCGGCACGCAAAAAATCTGAACGCCGCGAACAATCAGTAACGCTAAAGCCACCAACTAAATTGCCGATTATTATGTAAAGGATAAAACTCCAATTACTCTCCAGAAAGATACCCGTGATTAGAGACAAGCTGAGTATAAAAAGAAATAACGCAGCTGATCCCATTGTCACCTGAAACAAAATCCCACCGCAGGCAAGCGGGGCTATTAACGCGAACATGGCGCTATCAGCCTCGGATAAACTAAGACTCGCTATCTCACCGAGATTACGAAAAACCTTAATCAATATAATATTGGCAATAAGGAAAAATGTAACTAACAGTAAATCACGACCGCGTGGTTGAAAATTTGGCCAGACTCTCTTAATAAAAACATAAACAGAGATAAGCATTAAACTAATTAAGAAAGCATAACCTAATGTAGAAAAAAAGTAATTTTGCTCACTTTGTAACTGATTGAGACGAATTATTTTTAGTTCCTGATCCTTTCTTATCTCATCTCCGGCACGCACAATGATTTGCCCCTTACGGACAACATGATACACCGGACGAATACTATCTTTTGCTTTTTTAATTCTGGCAGCCGTCTCCATTTCATCAAAAAATAGATTTGGCCTAATAATGCTGCTCGCTAATTTGGTGACTAAAGTATTAAAAGCTAAGCCCTGTTTTAACTGTGTTGTCATGATAGACTTTTGTAGCGCCTTCTTAGCACTCGCTTCATCATAAACACTAGATAGAACACTAATATCCTGTTCGAGGCCATTCGACTGACGGCGAATCACCGCACCATGAGAAACCATTTCTATAGTAATAAAATCTTTATTGTTTGTTATACCATCTTCAAAAATCGGCTCTAGCGTAAAAAATAAAATTTCTTTAATTGCCTGCCAATTTCCTCTATCTAATAATAATTGCCACTCTGAAGAAGTAAGGACTAAATTAAGCCTTTGTTCTATTTTGGAATGTACTGCGTCATTTGGAAATGAGCCTTCTGCCTTAGGTTCTTGTGGAAGCATTTCATCAAAGTATTTAAATAAATGCTCGATGATTACGGATGGTGTAAATTCAGCTGTATCGTCCTTGATTACAAAAACGCGTTTTACAAGTTTTTCTCGTTCTGATTTTAAGGTTTCTGTAGCCTCTGTATCGGCAACCCGATAATCAAGCGGCGATTTAATTGTGCGCTTGGATACAGCACTGACTTTAAAATCCTCAGGTAAACTTTTAATGTAGTTAGAGCTAGATAAAAGGACACTCAAAGAAGCTACGGCAATCAGCAAAACCAGCAGCTTTTTATGCGTCTGCCTGTCATGCTGAAAAGCGCGCAGCTTTTCTATAATGTCGTGAAAATTTACCATGAAGCAAGTTTCTCAAATTGCCTTAAAGCTCCATCTAGCTTAGTTGGATCTCCACCGCCAGCTTGAGCAAAGTCAGCTTTGCCGCCTCCTTTTGCACCCATAGCTTGAGCTACGACTTTTAAAGTGTTGCCGGCATGTAGGCGACTGGTAAGATTTTCACTAACAGCAACCAAAGCCATAGCCTTACCTTCATTAACAGTAGCTAAACAAACACAACTGGAGGGAACTTTTGCACGAATATCATCGGCTATTGTCCGCAATTGCTGAGCGTTAGTTTGTTTTAAGATTGTTGCGATAACCTTTGTGCCATCAGATAACACTCGGGCTTTTTCGATTAATTCGCCGGTGTTACTAGTGCTTAGACTTGTAGTAAGACGCTCGTTTTCTCGCTCTAAATCTTTACTACGTTCAACTAATTTTGTCACACGTTCAACCAAATCTTTCTCCGCAGAGTTAATCAATTCAGCACTAGATCGAATTAGTTTTCGTGAATTATTATATTGCTGCCAAGCAGAAAATCCGCACACACCTTCAACACGTCTTACTCCGGCAGCAATACTACTTTCACCAATGATAGCAAACATACCCAAATCACCAGAGCGAACAGCATGCGTTCCGCCGCACAGCTCACGCGAACGTGGACAAACCTGAACAACACGCACTTGATCCCCATACTTTTCACCAAAAAGGGCCATCGCCCCACTTTGCTTAGCTTTCTCGACATCCATAATATCCGTAGAGACAGCAGAGTTAGCCAAAATTTCACGATTAACTATCATTTCAATCTGTTCAATTTCTTCGCTACTCAAAGGCTTATTGTGCGAATAGTCAAAGCGAAAAGATTGATCAGTAACTCGGCTTCCTGCCTGCTTGACATGATCGCCAAGTACTTCCCGCAGGGCCAAATGGAGTAAGTGCGTTACCGAGTGATGAGCAGCTATTTTCTTACGGCGGTCTTTATCAATTTCTAAGCGGATCTTATCGCCTTTTTTGATACTGCCATCTTTAACCAAACAGATATGAACAATCGTATCGCCACCAACTTTCTGCGTATCAATTACTTCCAAGGTGCAGGAATTTGAAGAAATTGATCCGGTATCACCAACCTGCCCTCCGGATTCAGCATAAAAAGGCGTAACCGCAGCAACTAAAGCTACTTCCTGATTAGCTTCAGCCGATTCTACTTCCCCACCTTCATTAAAAAGTCCGGTTACCTCAGACTCATATTCGACAAACTCATAGCCAACGAATTTAGACTTAATTGGTTTTACCGAACGCTGCAAAATTAGTTCAGTCGTTGAGGCCCTTGCGCTACGTGACCTTTCGCGCTGCGCTTCCATTTCTTGCTCAAACTCTTCTTTATCAACAGTTAAATGTTGAATACGCACGATATCTTCAGTCAGGTCTAAAGGGAACCCATAAGTATCGTGCAGCTTAAAGGCCACCGAGCCGGAGAGCTTTATGCCTTTATGCTCTTTAACTTGCGCTACATGTTTTTCCAAAAACTTAAGGCCGGTATCTAAAGTCTCACTAAATTTAATTTCTTCTTGTTTTATCGTTTCAATAATTTTTTTCTTCTTTTCCTCTATCTCAGGAAATACTTCTTTCATAACGGAGATTACTTGCTCAGCAACCTTATAAAGGAAAGTTTCTTGAAATCCTAAGTTACGTCCGTGGCGGCAGGCACGGCGTAATAAGCGCCTTAAAACATAACCGCGTCCATCACTGGACGGGAAAATATCATCAGCAATTAAAAATACGCAGGCGCGACTGTGATCACAAATTACTCGCATAGCCACATCGTAAGCATATTGCGTATCAGAAAGCAGATCACGTTCGCGATAATCAATACCTTCGTATTTCTTGCCACTTAACTGTTCAACATAAGCAATGATCGGTCTTAATAAATCATTATCATAGTTAGCTAAGCGTTCTTGTTTGATAGCAGCAATTCTTTCCAGCCCCATACCCGTATCAACGGACGGTTTTGGTAATGGCGTCATTTGGCCGTCTGGGGTGCGATCAAACTGCATAAATACATTATTCCAGATCTCGACATAACGACCATCTTCTTTGCGAAAATCCTCTTCGCTTTGCGCACTAAGATCGTCGCCCAGAAAATAATGTATTTCTGTGCTTGGACCACATGGACCGGTATCGCCCATCGCCCAAAAATTATCCTTTTCTCCGTAACGTAAAATTCTTCCGGGAAGGACATCGGTATTTTTTTCCCAAAGAGCAAAAGCTTCATCATCTTTTTCAAATACAGTAACCCAAAGCCTATCTTTAGGTAATTTTAACTCCTTAGTTAAAAATTCCCAGGCAAACTTAATGGCATCTTCTTTAAAGTAATCGCCAAAAGAAAAATTTCCCAGCATCTCAAAAAAAGTATGATGGCGAGCAGTGCGACCAACGTTTTCCAAGTCATTATGTTTTCCGGAAATACGTAAACATTTCTGCGTGGTGGTAGCACGTGTATAGGCCCGCTTTTCAATTCCTAGAAAAAGATCCTTAAATTGGACCATACCGGCGCTAACAAATAATAAAGTTGGATCACCCGCCGGAATGAGGGAGGAACTTCTGATTATGGTATGCCCCTTACTTTTAAAGTAGTTTAGAAATGCCTGTCTGATTTCTGCCGTCTTCACTGTCCTCTCCTTATATATAGTTCAGTTCTATGATGAGCGTAGGCGCCTAATCGGAGCCAAAAAATGCGGTTTACTATAACAGAAAGTTAACTTGTAAGGGAAAATACTATATCTCTAATAGTTTCAGCCATTTAAACAAGCGGGCGAAGAATAAAATGCTTGTAAATTAGCGATAAAATCAAGCGATTAAGTGCGATTAACTAAGTTCAGCTGCATAAATCCCGAAATTGTATTTATATGGCCACGGAATTCATGGATTAGCGGAGTATCAGCTTTTGTAACCGATGGTCAAAAAATCAAATCTATTACTTTGTTTTTTTTGTTGTTTGCTCCTCTTTCTCTCCGCTGAGCTTGCTCTGCGCACTTATTACACGTTGACCCTTAAAGAAAACTTTTTTTCTACTCCGGAAAATCAACTGGACAAATTACGCACGAAAAAGATTCTACCCTTTCGTATTTTCGGTACAAACCATTATGACGACGCTCCATTCCCGACAGTCATCAAAGATCGTTATCATCGCAGTTTTCTATACAACAAACCAACAAATACTTTTCGCATTGTTTGTTTAGGCGGTTCAACAACCGAGAATAAAAATAATTACGAGCAAAGCTCCATCCACTACCCGCTAATACTTGAGCACTTATTACAAGCTAAATATCCAAACAAAAATATTGAGGTCATCAATGCCGGATTTGCCGCCTATTCCAGCGCTCACTTGCTGACTCTACTTGCTTTTGATGTCGTTTATTGGCAAGCCGATATGGCGATAATCAGTGAAAATATTAACGACTTAACCACAGCTTATTGGCCTAATTACCGCACAGACTATAGCAATAAATATGGCAGTAAATTTTATGCGGCTCCTGATTATCAGGAGCTTTTCTCTCCATTAAATGTGTTATTTCAGTATTCGCGATTTTATTGGTTCCTAAAAAAGCGTCTTCCTTTATCTATGCCGGAAAAACTCAGTATCGCTTCCAGTTCGCAAACTTATAGCGAAGCTCCTCTGGCTATCGGACAAAGAACTTTTACTAATAATCTGCAAACACTGGTTCACATAAGTCAAGACGCCGGAATAAAAGTTTTATTTGCATCGCAACCAATTTCTAGCCAAGAAGATAGGTTTTATGTGGCTCAAAATGCTAAGCCTTATCATGACACAATCCTCTATCCGCCCTATCCTATGTTTTTAAAACACCATGAATTTTATAATCACATTCTGGAACAAGTAGCTGCCAAAAACAAAACTTACTATCTTGATCAAGCACTGCTGTTTTCAAATCATGAAAATTATTTCGCTGATGTTGTTCATTATACAGATGAGGGGGTACATGCCTTAGCCAATAATTATGCAAACTATATCATTGCTAGCAAGATCATCGAGTAAGAACTGTCATAATTTCGACTAAAGAAGTTTGTGGGAACATATCAAAAGGAGCGATTTGTTTTACCTGCCAACCATAGCGTTGTAAAGCTTTTAAGTCATTGATAAAACTTGGAAAATAACAAGAAAGCAAAATCAGTTTCTTACCAAAATTAATTGCTTCAGCCGTCTTTTGTAAACCGCTACGCGGCGGATCAAGAATTACTATATCAGAAGTTTTACAAGCATTGCTTTGCTTTAAGAAAACCTCAACCGATTGGCCAAAATATTTTATTTTATCAGCAAGATTATTTTTGCTTATGTTCTTCTTGCCTAAGTTTACTAGTCGCGCATCACACTCCACCGCCGTCACAAAAAACCCGGCTTGGGCTAAGGGTAAAGTAAAATTGCCTGCCCCGGCATATAGATCCAATACTGTTTTACCACGATCGGCCAAACATTCCTCAACAACTTTCTCAATCAACAATTGATTTACTTGCCAATTAACTTGAGAAAAACCACCAGCAGGAACTATTAACTTAAGCTCACTATTTTTTTGCAGAGAATAAGATAGCTCGTTACGCCCCTTAACTAGCAGTTCTTTGCCATTTTGTTTAACAATATAATTTACAAATAAGCGATCAGCTGCCTCTGCGATTTTGGTTAAATCTTCTTTTGTTTTTATTTCTTGGCCCTCAATAACAGCAATTACCCCTTGCTCATCTTCGGCTAAGTTTAGCGAAAAGGCCAAAGCACAAACCATGGTGCCAAATTCTTTTAAACGCGGCACTAAGCTGGCCAGCTTTTCTGTTAAAATATGGCACTCCTCAATACTGACAACATCGTGCGTTTGCGGCTTAAAAAAGCCAATTTGCCCATCTTGATTGCCGTGAAAAACAGCTCGTAGACGATAGCGATACGGGCTGCTAGCGGCTAAAGGCTGCAAAAGGGTTTCTACATTTTTTAGGTAAGGTAGACCACGCAAAGCATTTAAAATCATCTCTTGCTTCGCTCGGAGCTGGGCTTGGTATTTCATTTGCTGCAGTTCGCAACCACCGCAAAGCATGAAATGCGAGCAAAGTGGTTGTTCTCGATCAGCTGCCGGTGTGATAACTTCAAGTAACCTTGTTTTTAAAAACTGAGATTTCTTTTCAACTATCTCAACTTTAACTTCCTCTCCGGGAAGACAATAAGGAACAAAAGCTTTTATACCAAGTAAAGACTGGTCAGCGCTGAAATTAACATTACCAATGAAGTCGCCGCCAAAAGTAAGATTATCTATTTTAACCTGAAGCGAAGAGGAAGACATGCTCACTGATACCATTGTGGCTTATCTACTTTCATTGTTTGATAATTATCTAAAGTAAAGGTAACTTTCTGCATATAGCGCTGATCTAAACGACTCCCTTTAGGAACATCATCCATCACCGGCAACTTGATCTTTAGAGGATCAACATATTTACCGCTATCATAAAACCCATAATGCAAATGTGGGCCGGTTGAACGACCGGTATTCCCTACTGCGCCAATAACCTGCCCACGACTTACACGCGCTCCTGTCCTAATTTCACTATTAATTCGCGATAGATGTAAGTAGTTTGTTGAATAACGACCACCGTGAGCTATTTCCACCATCAATCCGCTAGCCCCCTTATAGCCAGCAAAACGTATCGTCCCGTCAGCGACGCTACGCACAGGTGTACCTGTGGGAGCAGCAAAATCCACACCCCGATGGGGACGAAATGTTTTCAGAATCGGATGAAATCGAGCATAAGAAAATGTGCTGGAAATATGCGAAAACTTAAGCGGGTAACGTAGAAAAAAATCGCCAATTAACTGACCACTTTCATCAAAATATCTAGGCTTTCCATCCGACCCGACCCAACGCACAGCTTTAATTTGCTTACCATTAATACTAAGTGCCGCCGCCAAGATAACATTGCCACCAATAATTGTCCCATCTTCCAATTCACGACCACTTAAAATAAGTGTAAAGCGATCTCCTTTCTGTAAATCGCGGTTAAATTCCACGCGGTTACTAAATAAGTCAACCATGTCATCGATAATATCATAAGAAACTCCGGACTTACGAGCAGCCTCAGCAAACGAAGTATAAATAATACCAACTGCTATTCTCTCCTTTTCCACCTTTGTCAGCTCCACTTGTTTCAGTTGGAATTTACCGGCAGTATCTTTTTTGACAGCAAACTGCACGCCGGCATTATTAACAACTATTAACTCCCAAGGGGTTTTTTCAGAAGAAAAATGATATTCGACCTTTTGACCAACTTTTAGCTTGAAACTTTTTTCTTTTTGTTTTCCGCTAGCTAATAAAAGAACCTCAATTTCTTGTGCTTCGCTGGCAGCAATTCCAAAGCGAGAAAGAATGGAAGCAAAAGTATCTTTAGATCGAACAGTCAGGGAAACCAATTGTGGCTTTAAAGGATTTAGTGAAGAAAAACTCGGTTGAGAATTTATTTTCTTGATTAGCGGTTCGCTTGCCAGGCGATATTTATATTCCAATTTGCTCCAGTAATAATAACCTCCGAAAAGGGCCATAATCATCAGCAGAACAAGTGCGGAGTACTTGTTTGCCAGAAATGATAAAGGAGCAATGACCTTAGTTGGTAAATGTAGAACTTTGGAATCCTGTGATATTTTTGCCATCCTCGCCCTGGGCACAAAAGAAAGCAAAGAAGATAGCAATTTACTGATAACCCTTAAGGGCTGAATGAAAATTAAAACAAAAAACTTAAAAGCAAAATTCTTGCTTTGGGATCTAATCTGCGAAGATTGCGCACGTCTTTTCTTATTATTGCTGCGGTAAACAGTTAAAGGAACTTCATCGTAACTCCAATCGGCCGTATTAGAGTAAATAGTGTTTTGACACTTTTTTTGTGCGTTTGACTCATTCATGGCGTGGGTAGCTAGCATGAGTCCATGGCTTTTTCCACCGGCCTGCCAAAGATAAGCTAAACAGCAATAATAATTGCTATTTTTCAGCCATTAGCATAGTTTTGTATCCGTTCACGACGTATTAATATGTGAAAAAGCAGGTAGTTACAAAACATAAAAAATAAAAATTTATATTTTTAAATAACCTGTAACCGCCACGATTTTGAGCCGAATACGAGGCGCGGTGCGACATTAGAAGCACATCTAGCGCCTAACAATAATAAAGAATAAACTGCAAACTAGCGAGCAGTTTATTCCTTATTTAAAGACGAGTGGCGAGCACTAATCGAAGGTAATTATGCGACCCTCGTCAAAGGCTCTTGAAGAAAAGAACTCGCTATCCTCTCAACAAGAACCGAAATAACTCGATAGTGTAATGAACTACTCGCGGAGCAATTCAAGAGCCCAAAAGCGGCTCTCGACCCACGATGTCTGACAGAGTAGTCGGCCAAGAGCGTTAACGGTTACATAGTTTTGTTTAATAAAGGCGAAGCAATATGAAGGCAATAAGAATAATTGGTTTAGACGTTGGAGATGCTCGCACGGGCGTTGCTATAAGTGATCCCCTTAGCCTCTCGGCGCAGCCGCTAACAACTATAGAAGCGAAAACTCTTGCTCAGTGCCTCGGCCAATTAAAGGAAATCATTGAAAAAAATACTGTTAGTGAAATAGTGATCGGACTTCCAAGAAAACTCGATGGCAGTTTGGCAGAACAAGGTCAAAGAGTATTAAAATTTCACAGTAAATTGCAGCGATACCTTGATAGTTTCCCCGAATTTGCCTCTATAAAATTATCTCTTTGGGATGAGCGTCTAAGCACAGCTCAAGCACAACGAGTGCTGAGCGACAGTAAGCTCAAAAATAAAGAAAAAAGTGCGGCCTTAGACAGAGTTAGTGCCGCCATTATTTTGGATAGTTACCTTCAAGCTAAATCACAAAATAATAACAACTAAAACTATTACATAATCCATAACTCTTTATGAGAGGATCTTTTTTAGCATTTCACAAGTATTACAAATTTGAATATTTGTTATTATTTATTGTCGTTTCCTTAGTAGAAACGACTTTTCTTGTGAGGGCTTAGTTTTCCTCTTTCGTATAGTAGCTCAGTAGAAGGAGTGAAGGGACACAACTATACTATGCAATTACGGGGTAGTGACTACGAAATTAGGTTGCCTTAGAGGCGCAATACTTATTAGAGTAGCAACAAATCGTTAGCTATAAACTTAATAGGATTAACATGTTAGTTCGCTTGCTTGCCATTCTTGGTCAAATCGTTCCCTACTTGGCCAGTTTCCTCCTGGGAATAGTGATCATTACTATTATTATTTTCAATGCCTTTTCCCCAGTGAGTAAAACTCCAAATGAACCTACTATGCTATTTGCTGTGCTTGAAGGAGATGATCTTCGCAAGATTGCTATTCGCATGGAAGACTCGCAATTGATACGGCGATGGTGGGCGCTTTATTATTTAGCACGCATGAAAGGAGATACAATAGAAACTCAGCTACGAAAAATACCGGCGGGCGAATATCAAATTTCATCAAGTATGACACCAGCTCGTATCTTAGAAACTTTACTGAGCGGTAATGTCATTTATTACACTTTTACCATACCGGAAGGTGCAAACATCAAAGAGATAGCTGCCATTGTTGAAAAATCCACTTTAGCCACAGCAGCCGAAATCCTAAAAGGTGCGACAACCTCTTCTACTATACAAAATCTGGGAATACTTTCCAGCTCGCTCGAAGGTTACCTTTTTCCTGATACTTATAAGTTTACCAAACCAATCACTTCGGAAAAAATTTTGCAACGTCTAGTTGATAGAACGAAAGCTAAGCTCACACCGGAAGTACGTAAACGTGCCGCCGACCTTAACTTAAGCATCAATCAACTACTCACGTTAGCATCCATTGTCGAAAAAGAAACTGCTGATCCCAAAGAGCGCCCATTAATTGCTTCGGTATTCTCCAATCGTTTACGTCTGGCTATGCCATTACAAAGCGATCCCACCGTTATTTATGGCATTCCTGATTTTAATGGCAATCTAACCAAGCTGCATCTTAAGACGCCAAATCCATATAACACTTATTTAACTAAAGGGTTACCCCCCACGCCTATCTGTAATCCCGGCCTAGAAGCAATTGAAGCCGTGCTTAACCCAAGCGAAAGTGAGTTTCTTTATTTTGTAGCCAAAAATGATAGCACACACCATTTTTCTACGTCCTATAAAGAACATCGAGAAGCAGTTAATCGTTATCAAAAGGAAAGGGCTGACGTAGAAAATGAACTGGCTCCTAAACAACAAATGAATATTGATGCTCTGCTACCACCGCCACCGACTAAAATTGAGGAAGCACCAAAACAAAAACCAAAGCCAAAGAAAATTACTTTTGGTCAACTTGATTTCCCTACATTAGGTCACGATGAGGCAAACAGAGAGAACGTTAGCCAGGATAAAGTTAATCAAATTTTGGGCCAATGATAATATTACCTTATCAAACACATGAACAATGACGCGCTAGAGCCGGCAATATCCTTATTAGCCAAAATCAAAAGGCGCCTACTCTTACACTTAATTGCCAATAATCTGTTATTAATCGCTCCCCCACTTACTGCGCTTGCCTGCGCTTTCTACTATTTATTTAACTATCGTCATTCGCATTTAATTCAGTATCCTTTGCTGATCGTAGCCCTGCTCTTGACAATCATTATCTATCTTACTTTTCACCAAAAACTGTCATCAATCCAAGCCCCTAAGGCCGCAGCTATTCTTGATTCGTTTTTTAAAACCAAAGAAAGATTTTTGACATCTATATTTTCTTCACAACCTGCCGATCACACAGATGCATTTGAGCTAATAAAGGAACAATTAAATAACGAGCTCGGAGAACAACCTAATAAACTCTCAACAATTGCACCCTGGCACATTCAACGAAGCACAAAAATTTCCCTGTTATTTTTACCTTTCGCCTTTTTACTGTTCTTTATGCTCTATTACTATCGCCCTCAGCCAAGCCCACTTGAGATCCTAGCCCAACACCATGCTGACGAGATAAAAGCTTTGATTGCCCAATCTCCCACCCTTAGCCCGGAATTGGTTTCCAAGCTTGAAGACCTCGCCAACACACTAGAAGACGATGGGCTACTTGCAGAGGAAACACAAGAAACATTAGCCGCTGCAGAAAAGAGCACAGAACAGGCTAGCACAGAAAAAAGCTCCAGTAGTGTAGTTGCTACCGAGAAAAGCATAAACAACAATATTTCATCAGCTCATACAAAAGAAGATCAGGCAAGTTCCCGCAAAGAAGCTGAGAATCAAGAAAGTTCTCACAATTCACAAAGCGAAAACAAAGAAAACAAGGCACAAAGTAGCTCTTCGCCGGAAAAAGATAAACAAAGCCAAGAAGAGCAAAATAAGCAAAATATGGTTACCAAGCAAAGCTCGAGTCAACAACAAGACAATAAAGAGAACGCGGAGCAACAAACTTCAAACGATAATAAGCAAAACCAGGAGCAAAAAGAAGGCTCTGGCGCACAAAGTTCTGCTGATATCCAGGGTTCTAAATCTAATCCTAATGCCGGCAATAAAACTCAACCAAATTCTCAAGAGCAGTCTGATCAAGGCAATGCCCAAGCTAAAACCTCTGCTGAACAAAATAACATAACCGAGAAACAAGATAAAAGCACAAAGGGCGAAGGACAAAAGCAAGAGACGGCAAATAATAAGCAAGACAGCAAAGGACAAAATAAATCTGATCAGCTAAGCAATGTACAAAAGCAACTGGAGCAAATTAAAAAAGATCAGCAGGAAGCCGGTGGCCAGGGAGAACAAAAATCTGAGAGTAAGGGCAAAGGAAAACAAGATAACCAGCAACAAGGTCAAAACAAAGACAATGCTTCTGGACAAAAAGCCGAAACACAAAAACCGAAGAATGAGGCCAATAGCAAAACTCCGGATAAAGGAAAGACAGACAAAGATAAACAAACAAACAACACTTCGCCAGCAGAGAAAAAACAGGATGGAAATATAAAAACATCGTCCCAGCAAAACCAGATCCAGACCACAAAACCCAGCGAAAGTAACAACAATTTTGAAAAACAAGCGGCTAAGCTGCCTGAGCAGGATAATAAAACGCCACGCTTTGATCCTTATGCCGAACAAACAGCAGAGAAGCTGCTTGGTCCTGATAAAAAACTCGTAAAAGTAGAAATTCCTGATGATAAGAAGCCGACAGGGGACAATCAAGGTAAAGAGGATAAGCTTCGCTATGTCAATAAATCACCGGCCCAAGCAAAAACTGCTATCGGCGATAAAGATTTTGCTAAACCGGAAGATAATTCCAGTTTGGAGAAGCAACCTATTCCGGTTGAATATCAGGAGTTTCTTCGTTAAAACAATTTAAATAACTAACTAACCACGGGAGTGGAGATATGAGCAAAGAAGAACTAGAACAACAAGTAGAAGAGTTTCGCGACAAGTTTAACTTAATAGCTTCCGAGGTCAGTAAAAAAATAGTTGGCCAAAAAGGCGTATTACGACTCACGCTTACCGCGATTTTTGCCGGTGGTCATGTTTTATTAGAAGGCGCTCCAGGTCTGGGAAAGACACTACTTGTCAAATCCATTGCCCAAACAATGGGACTTTCCTTTCACCGTATTCAGTTCACATCTGATCTAATGCCAACCGACATAACCGGAACCCAAGTTCTTACGGAAGATGAAAACGGGCACAGATCGTTTGTTTTTAAACCAGGTCCGTTATTCTCCAATATCGTTCTGGCTGACGAAGTAAATCGCTCCGGCCCAAAAACTCAATCAGCTTTGCTCGAAGCCATGGAAGAACAGCAAATCAGCGTTTTGGGAACAACCCACAAATTAGAAGCACCATTTTTTGTACTAGCTACGCAAAATCCCATCGAACTTGAGGGAACCTATCCTTTGCCTGAGGCACAGCTTGATCGTTTTTTATTTAAGCTATTGGTTAATTCTCCCTCCTCTAGCGAACTAAAAGAAATACTAAACCGCACCACCGGAACAAAAGATGTTAAGTTAGGTCCAGTTTTCAATGCGACGGAGACTAGGGACATAATCATGGCAATGCGTAGTTTTGTGCGCCAAGTCATCGTTGCTCCACCGCTAGAGGATCTGTTAGTTGGAATCATTTTTGCTTTAACTCCAGGCAGCAACCACTGCACTGAGTCAGTGCGCCAATATGTGCGCTTCGGACCTGGTCCGCGCGCTGCCCAAGCAATTTTGCTCACAGCTAAAGTGCTAGCGCTTCTCGATGGGCGAGTTAACCTAGCCTATGAAGATATCAAGCAAGTATTGATACCGGCTCTGCGCCATAGATTGATATTAAATTATCAAGCCGAAGCGGAAGGAGTGACAAGCGATCAATTAATTCAAGAAGTAGAGGAAAAGTCTTAAACATATGATTGACTCCTTTACCCCAGCTTTCTTTCGACACTTGCAGCAACTAAAAATTCGTACACGGCGTGCGTTTCTCGGTTCCCGTCAGGGAGGACATGTATCATTAAGAAGAGGGCATGGGTTAGAGTTTGCTGATTTTCGTCTTTATAGTCCCGGCGATGATTTTCGCCATATCGACTGGGGAATCTTTGCTCGCTCGGAGCGACTCTACATTAAACAATTTAGAGAGGAACAAGATCTTAACGTAATTTTTCTCCTTGATTGCAGTGCTTCTATGTCTCTTCCGGAGAATGATCATAAATTTGAACTTTGTCAGGAGCTAAGTTTAGCCCTTTCCTACGTGGCATTATCCGATGGTGATACTATACGCATCGCTTCGCTGGGAAAAGAATTATCACCACGCTTTGCCAATGCTCGTTCTTGGAAAAAAGTAGCGACCTTTTTAAAAGAACAAAAGCCGGCTGGCCACATCAACCTTCCCTACGAAATTGGCCTAAGCATGCAGCGACAAAAAACTCCGGGAAAGTGTTTTTTGATCTCTGATTTCTACTATCCTCATGAAGATATTTTTCAAGCAGTAAGGCTATTACTAGCTCGAAATTTTGAAGTTGTTCTTTTCCACGTCTTAGGAAATTCCGAGTTAGAATTAAAACTAGATTTTGGTAATCACTTAATTGTTGATAGTGAAACAGGAGAAACAGTGGAAGTCATTCTCGATCAGAGTTCAGTGAAAGATTATGCTTACGCGCTCGCTGATCATATCGCCACTATCGAAAAGTTTGCTGTAAAAATTGGGGTTCCCCATATCCTAATTTCCTCAGCTGAGGACGTACGCGAAGTAGTGCTAAAAAGGCTACCACAATTAGGTTTATTAAAGTGATGAGTTTTTTATCCAGTTATCAATTACTAAATTGGGGGGGGCTTTGGTTAGCTCTACTTGGACCTATTTTAATTCTTGCTTATCTTTATCAGGGACGCTTCAGCAAAGATAAGATTGCTAGTATTATGATTTTACGTTCTTTACCAAAAAAAACAGTTATCAAACAAAAAATAAAACTTCCCTTACGTTACTTTCTTGAACTTTTTGCCATTTTGGCTCTCACTTTAGCCTTAGCCGATATAGTTAAAAACGATAAAAACGATACGAACATATTTATTTTAGATACATCCTTGAGCATGCAAGCTCAAACTAAAAATAATTATAGCCGTTTCGAAATGGCCAGGAGAAAACTAGAGGAGACGCTTAAGCAAAATAAATTTTCTAAAGTTTCGCTTTATCTCTCTACTCCGCGCTTAAAACGGATCGTAAATAATGAATCCGCAGACGTGGCCATTGAAGCTCTAAAAAGCATCAAACCATCATTCTCCGCTGATCAGCTAGCCAGTGAGCTTCCAGAATTGATAAAATCCCCCAGCTATCAAAAAATTTATATTTTTAGCGATCAAAAATTTAGTATTCCTTCAGTGGACAGTCACAAAATAGAGTCATTGCTTTTTAATGATTCTTTAGGGAATCTATTTTTTTCTTCTGCTAATTTGCGCAAATTCGCTCAGGATAAACAACAGATTCTTGCACGCGTGCATTATGATAAAGCCACGCATGGCGATATTTCCTTTAGCGTTAAATTATATTCTCTCGATAAGGAGTCACCGGAGCTATTAACCTCAGAAAAGGGTTTCCTTGGATCTAATAGTGGTTACACCGATTTAGTTATTGATCTTGATAATACTAATATCCGCAACACTTACCGCCTAGAGCTATCAAATCCGGATGGGCAAGAGAACGCTATTAGCGTTGACGATATCGCCTATGTTAATAGCGATATTTCTTCTCGGCTTAATTTGTTATTAGTGAGTGATGAGCCTGTCAATTCAGGTCTTGAGCAACTTTCAGCTATTAAACTTACCACCAAAACACAAGCAGATATAGAAAACTCTCAGGAATTTGCCACTCACACTTATGATTTAGTTATTTTTTATAAAATAGCACCACAGACAGCACCACAAACACCATCTCTACTAATACTACCCCCGGAAAATACCATTTTCCCTCTGCTGACCAATAATGAAGCTAATCCCGTAATCACGTCATGGTTAGATACTCATCCGTTAACACGCTACCTACGTGTAGCTTTATTAAAACCAACACTAGCCAGTGCTTTTCAGGCACTCCCTTGGGCCAGTGGGGTTATTAATACAGAACAAGGACATATCTTGATGGCTGGTGAAAGCCATGGCCATCGTTTAGCAGCAGTTGGTTTTGAAATCTTTCCTTTTGAAGGCGCGAAAACACCTTTAAGTACTACTTTATTTTTAAACTTGCTTAACTGGCTCACACAATCTGATTCCACGAACGCTTATGGCCTTAGTGGTAGCATTTTTAAACCGCAATCGAATTCTATTTACACTATCTTAACTCCCGACAATAAAGTGATTAGCAATATTGACAATAAAGAATCTTATATTTTTGCAGAGCCAGGCATTTATCGCATTCGCGAGGGTAATAACAGTAGTGAGAACTCGCAGGCTATCAATGCCTTTTATTTTCAAGAATCAGTTACTTCAGAAGTAACAACAACTAATATAGCGCCCTTGGGGACAATAAAAATCAGCGATAACTCCACAGAAAAAAGCAAAGAATTTGTGTTTTATTTTCTCTTAGCTGCTTTGCTAATGTTAACCATTGAAACACTTTTCTTCTTAAGGAATTTGCGGGAGAAGTCATGATCAATATATTTTCTAACTTGACTTTTGCTGCCCCCCATTTTTTTTGGTTACTACCGCTATTACTAGCCATTTGTTGGACTATTAGTTATCAGAAAAACATTGGATTCTTGTCTGTGATTTTTCGTAGTGCAACTTTCACACTTTTAATAACCGCACTAGCTCAACCTGAAATACACAAAAAACAAATCGGTAAGGAAATGAGAATTTTAGCCGATGTCTCCTATAGCATTTCCGCTCAGGCCCGCGCATCGTTTAGTCAAATGCTAGCTAAATATCTGGAAGCCAATCCTGATGTTAGTTTTACTCTCTCGCCTTTTGCCAAGTCACCCTTAACCGCCATTGAACTGAGGAAAAATGAAGATGCAAAATCTATTGATAATAAACTTTCCTCAGCCCTAGACAATATTGATACCGGGGTCACAAATTTAGCCGCAGCGCTGGAGACGCTTAACAATTCGAGCATCAACCGACCAGCCTTATTATTCAGTGATGGCTGGGAGACAGCTGGTGATGCTCTAAAACAAGCACAGTTACTTACAGCAAATGATATTCATGTCTATCCACTTATTCCTAGCGAAGAGGATTTTAGTAGTGAAAGCTTGACTATTACAGCACTTAATCTTCCCTACACCATAACCACTAGTAGTGACACAGATATTAGAATAGCCATTAAAAATACTTATCCCGATGAAAAGTCAGCAAAAGTTTTAGTTTATATTGACGATAAGCAGATAGCTGAGTTTCCTATAAAAATAAAACCTGAAAGTGAAAAACTAATCGTAGCCAAATTTCCCAAAACTGAAAGTGGTCTTCATAAAGTTCGTGCCGCTTTGTATAATACAGAAAATTCTGAGGCCAAAGTAGTTGAGGAAAAATATAGTTGGATTTCCGTAAAAGAGCTGGATAAAATTTTGCTGATTAGTGATCGCTACGAAGAAATTGAAATATTAGAGAAGCTACTCTCTCTTAAGGGTTTTACTTTAACTACTCTTGCCCGTTCACGCGGAGACAATATCAGCAGCGATTTCTCTGCATATGCAACCATTGTGCTTAACAATATCGCTAAACAAAATTTACCGAACGCCTTTCTTGATAAATTAACGGAGTTTGTGCAAAAAGGCGGGGCGCTAATTAACATCGGTGGTGATCAGAGTTTCGGCCTGGGTGGATATATTGACACTCCTCTGGAGATAATTTCCCCAGTTAAGTTTATTCCACCACAAACAACAAAAAAGAAATTAAATAATGCCGTGATTTTGCTAATTGATAAATCACGGAGTATGGTTGAAGAAAATAAAATGGGTGCTGCAAAAAGTGCTGCCCTGTCATCAATACAATCACTTAAAGATGATGACTATGTGGGGGTGATTGGCTTTGATTCGGCACCTTTTGTTATTATTCGCACAGCATTAGTCAATGAAGTTAAAGAAAACGCCGAACATCGCCTACGTAATCTAACTGCTGCCGGACAAACTAATCCCTTACCCGCGTTAGCCGCAGCTCGCCAAAGTTTAGCCAATACCAACGCCGGGAAAAAACATATTATTATGCTTAGTGATGGCCAGTTTCCTATTGCCGGCGGTGAATATGAGCAAGAGTTAGATAGGATTAGCGAGGCAAATATCACTTTATCCACCATAGCCTTAGGCAAAGAGGCAGATATTCCTCTGCTAAAAATGTTTGCATCCTATTGTCGAGGAGCATTCTACCAAACCATTGATGCCTCAACTTTGCCGGAAATATTTATTCGCGACATTAAAGTAGCAACGGGAGAGAAAACAATGCACGAGCAAGAGAACTACGTCGTTTCTCTTGGAAAAGATGGTTTAAGTTCTACACAAGGAGAAGATTTTCCACCGCTAACAGGGTTCGTGGAAACAACGATGAAACCTAATGCTCATCTCGAACTAGCTATTGAAAAAGGTGATAAGTCATTTCCTCTTCTAGCAAGCTGGCAATATGGCCAAGGTTCCGTTATCTCCTTTACCTCAGATATTAGTGGTCGTTGGTCGCTGCCCTGGTTAAAATGGAAGCAGCTCGTAAAATTTTGGTCTGAATTATTTATTCAATTAAAAAACAAAAATGAGAAAGATAAAGTAAATGTAGATTTCGATCTCCGCTACTCAATTGATAAGCAATCCATTAACTTAGATTTGGCTATTTTTGATCCGGCATTAGATAAACAAAATGCCCCCAAAACTGAGCTCAATTACATCTCTCCTAAAGGGAGCAAAAATACTATTTCATTCACACAAGCAAAAAAAGGAAGGTTTCTAGCAAACATTCAACAAGCCCAGGCTGGCGACTATAAACTTAATATCACCTATGGCAAGTTCTCTTTTCCTCCATTAGCGATAAATATTCCGACTAATGCCTTTGGAGAAAGACAAGGTCAGGGCTTAAACATTAAACTTCTTTCGGATTTAGCTTACCTTACTGGTGGCAAAATTAATCCGGAATTGGCGGAATTAAAAACGGCTACCTCAACTATTACCAAAAAAACTCCTCTCCATCCGCCACTTATCATACTTGCCTCTTTGTTAATCGTGATCGAAGCCTTTATCCGCGAAAAATCTCTAGCAACTATCATATTGTGGGTGCGTAGGCTATTTTCTCGGCACTAAGATGCAAGCTCATCTTTTGACGCCCTATGGCCTTTGCTAGTAATGTTTATCCTAAAAAAATCGGTAGAGGCGATAGAAAGCCCCAAAAAATAAAAAATCAGTCGATTAACAAACCAACTAATTTGGCCAACTGCTATGCCCAGTAGGGACGAGATAAGAGCTATCATTGTTGTAGTTGATAATCATAATTCTACGCCAAGTATGATCTTGGGTAATTAAGTTATCACTTTCATCAAAACTTAATTCGCCTGAGGCACTAAGTGGTAGAGGAATATAGGCATCAGGGAGCTGACCCTGAACATAACTTGATCCTTGTTGTTTCATGGGATTAGCATAGAAGAATAACTGCTTATAGGCCCTTAGCTTTTGGCTATCAGGTCCCGCTGAGTAGCCATCATTGCCGATAATCATTCTATACTTGCTATCAAACGCCAGCGATACAGGAGAATTTGGGTTATTTAAAATACTACTACACCGCCCCCTTGGTGAAGTAGTGAGTGACTTTTTGTTAAAAACTTTAACCGCTGCCAACTCCGTAAATATACGGAGAAATACATCTTTGTTTTTTAAGTCATTGGCACTAAACACAGTTATACGGTTATTGCCATGGCATTCATAACGGTTTTCTATGACAAAAAGTTTCCTTCATTATCAAAACGAACTACATTAAGACTACAAAAAGAGCGGGCATCGGTAGATTTCATAGCCAACCATGGATCAGCATCGTTTCTACTGTTAATGGCTTACTGTTTGGATTTAGTGGTAACTAGTAAACAACCACCATACTATTATTACCCATGATTCATAATCTATTTTTATCGACCACGGTATGATGTGACCACCCTCTAAAAATATGTTTATCTATTAAAGTAAAATCAGCACTAGCGCCGGAAGCCTTATTTGTATAATCGTTCCACACCATCAGGCGGTAATCTCTATAAGCAATTAATTGATTATTCTTGGCAAAAGTTCCCATAACGATCAACGTCCAAATGCATGCGTATCTAGTACTCAGCTAAGTTCGTACGATGAGGAAGATTTAATAAACAAAGGCTATTATTGCCTGCCTCTTTATCTCTGCCTTTCATGTTATCATGGTTACAAGCAGCGCTACTAAAGTCGGCTTGACCGAATACTTTATCTGCTTTTTTATTACGATTAATTATACAACGCTTTGAATCTACGCAGTCCTTACTATTAGTGCATGCTTGAGCCTTATTATTACTGCACACACCCAAACTCTTGAAACCTAGTATTCTGTTATTGCCCGAATCCGCTACGTAAAGAATGTCTGTTTTCTCTCGACGTCGGTCAATCGCTATGCTGGTCACATGAAATGCTCTGTTTCCAGCCACGGCACCAATCTACGCTTCTGCTGATGATTTTTGTCCGAAGATTTTTAGCTGACTAACACCAGCTGTGTTCACATCAGCTGCTAGAGACCATGCAGGAAAACTTAAAACAACCAATAAGCAAAAGGTATAATATTTTCTAAACATAAATTCACCTTAACCTAATATTTGTGGGCCGGATGATAAAGTAGGACGATTGTAATTTAAAGCAACAAGGTCGGTCAATTTGAAAGCCCGTATAATTATCGCCTAATTGTAACAATAATATAAAACTAAATAGCAATGCTACTTTAAGCTGACACCAGTGAAGGATGATTAAGTTGCTAAATACCAGCAGTAAATAATTTATGGTTATGATGTAGTCGATCCGAAAAGTGGGCTTAGACCGCTAAATATTTGCTCTGGGGTAATTAGCCAAAGTGTGCATCCGCCAAGTTTAAAAGAAAACTTCTTTCCACCTGATGACATATCCAAATATATGACAGACATAGAGCATTATGTGTGCTATGCTTTACTCATCTGAGAATTAATAAAAGTTGGTTAATTCTTAACCCGAGCAGTAGCCTAGAATAATTTTTATTAGGTAATAAACAGCGCAGTTAGTGTGCGGAAATTGAAACGATACTTGATTAGATATTTGAAGCATGAGGTAAAATATGTTTGGTTTGAGCGGCGGAGAGCTAATAATTATAGGAATCTTTGCACTAATTTTTCTTGGTCCGCAGAAGCTACCGGAATTTGCGCGTTCGCTGGGGAATGCTTTTAAAGAATTTCAGAAAGCAAAAAGTGAGTTTAGCCCCTCTTCCTTATTGAACGAAAATAGTACCGCCACTGATTCTAAAGTAGAAAAAGATATAAATGAACAATCAAATTTAAAGGGTTAATATGTTTGGACTTGGCTTTGGTGAGCTTATCATTATACTTTTAATAATATTAGTATTGTTTGGGGGTAGTAAACTTCCCTTATTGGGCGAGGCGATTGCGAAGAGTATTGTTAATTTTAAAAAAGCAATTAAGCAGGATAACAACTCTTCTCAAAATAATTCTAATGATACCGACAAAAAATAAAGAAGATCCATGCAACAGATGAACTTTGTTGGTCATTTAGGAGAGCTTAGATATCGGCTAATTCGTATTGTTATCCTGTTAATGGTAGTTTTTGTTGTTGTTACCTATTTTTCAGATGAACTTATTAACCTCTTAATGATACCACTTAGGTTCGCGTTGGAACCTAGTGGTCATATCGTTTATTTAAACGTTTTGGATAAAGTAATAACCATGTTCCAAGTGTCAGCTTGGGTATCTTTATTCATGGTTTGTCCTTATATACTATTGCAAATTTGGTTTTTTATTAAACCCGCTCTTTATCCTAAAGAGTTATCCGTACTTAAACCTTTTTTCATAGCTGGCGGTCTATTTTTTTATCTAGGAGCTGTTTTAGCTTACTTTATTCTGATTCCACTGTGCCTAAAATTTTTTATGGCAATGGGGGCTTCAGATGTGGAAGCTATGATTAGTATAAGGGATTATTTGTTACTTAGCTGCCAAATAATACTCATTGTTGGGCTGATGTGTGAAATTCCTTTAATTTTACCCATTTTGGCAATTCTAAACATAATATCCAAAGACGCTGTTTCAAAATCACGGCGTTATGTTTACTTATGTCTGGCTATATTTGCCGCTATCATTACTCCGGCTGATGTGGCTAGTATGTTAGTTGTATGGATACTTCTTATTGGCCTTTTTGAGCTAGGTAATATTCTAATGTTCGCACCGCTATTGTTCAAAAGAGCGTAACTTCCTTCTCGCGTGCAATATAATACATTTAGATTAGTAAGCTTTAGCCATGACAACTCGCTGCTTAGAAGGCTTACCGGTCAAAATACATTTCCCTTCGCCTCTAGCCTCAGGAATAATCTGGTCAGGAAATGGTAGGCAACGAATGCTTGTTTCAAAGCGTTTAGCCATCTGATCTTCGCCATCCGAATTTCCGGCCCAATGCACCCAAGCAAAGCCACCGTTTTCCTGAGTAAAAAACTTTTCGAAATCTTCTAAAGTGTCAATTACCTTAGTTCGGGCACGGCTCATAATTCTTGCCCGCTCTAATAGCTCGCTCTGCATTGTCTCCAGAAGAGATTTGACAGTCGTTACTCCTTCTGCCCGCGGAATAAAACTTTTCCTTCTCTTTCTTAAGTCTTGCTCGGACTCTCCTTCTTTCTCGATAACAAAGCGCCGCACTAAGCAGAGGCTATTTTTCTCTATATCTTTTGGACCGATTTCAATGCGCAGGGGCACTCCTTTGCCTTCCCATTCATAGAATTTAGCTCCGGGCATAATTCCTTCACGGTCATCTACTTTAACTACGATACCTGCCGATTTTAATTCAGCCGCCAGAGTGTGAGCTTCGGCAATCGTTTTCTTTTGTTCTTCTTCGGTTTTGTAAATAGGCACAACCACGACATGAATCGGGGCTAAACGGGGCGGCAAAATCATACCGACATCGTCGGAATGTGTCATAATCAAAGCACCGATCAAACGTGTCGAAACGCCCCAACTGGTAGCATGAACATACTCCAACTCACCCTTGCTATTTAAAAATTGAACGTCTTGGGCCTTGGCAAAGTTTTGGCCTAAATAATGGCTGGTGCCCATTTGCAGGGCCTTTCCGTCTTGCATCATGCCTTCAATGCAAAGAGTATCTACGGCACCGGCAAAACGCTCGCCGGGTGTCTTTGCTCCCTTAATTACCGGCACTGCCATGACGTTTTCCGCCACATCCGCGTAAACATCCAGCATGCGCACTACTTCTTCCCGTGCCTCTTCTTCGGTGGCATGAGCGGTATGACCTTCCTGCCATAAAAATTCCGCTGTTCTTAAAAATAAACGGGTGCGCATCTCCCAGCGAACAACATTAGCCCACTGGTTAATTAAAATAGGCAAATCTCGGTAACTCTGAATCCAATTTTTATACTGGGCCCAAATGATAGTTTCACTGGTCGGACGAACAATGAGCGGCTCTTCTAATTGTGATTCCGGATCGACTACTACCTTGCCGTCCTTAGATACCAAGCGGTGGTGAGTAACAACAGCACACTCCTTAGCAAAACCGGCAGCATGTTGTTCTTCTTTGCTTAAAAAAGATAGCGGTATAAATAAAGGAAAGTAAGCATTGACATGACCTGTGGCCTTAAAGCGATCATCTAATTCTCTTTGTAGCTTTTCCCAAATTGCATAGCCATGTGGTTTAATAACCATACAACCTCTGACCGATGAATGATCAGCTAAATCTGCCCGGCGGATAACATCCAAATACCACTGGCCATAATTAGCGGCTCTAGCGGTAATACTTTCCTGCTGCTCGTTTTGTTTTTGTGCGTTTGCCATGATTCTTTCTTTATTTGTTGCTTAACCTAAAATACTCAGTCAATCTCTTTGGGTAGGCCTAAAAAAATAAAAAATCGCGCTTACTTACCTTGAATTTCGAAAATCACCAACGGGTAGGTGCGATTTTTTATTTTTTTAGGCTTAACGAAACTCTACATTAGGAGCCCGAGCCAGCAGTGTGGCAATTGATTCTTTGGCGGTAGTCTCCCCTTTTAAAAGCTTATTCATCTCATCAACTATGGGCATAATTACGCCATATTTCTCTGCAAGCCTTTTTGCTTTCGGTGCTGTTTGTACGCCTTCCACCACTTGACCAATTTTTGTTAAAACATCACTAAGCTTTTCGCCTTGTCCCAAGGCTAACCCGGCTCGACGATTACGACTAAGATCTCCAGTAGATGTTAATAATAGATCACCAAGACCACTTAGCCCCACTATTGTCAATTTATCGCCGCCCATAGCGACAACTAGTCGCTGAATTTCTGCTAACCCTCTGGTCACTAGCGCCGCCCGGGCATTATTACCCATACCGGCTCCATCAACCACACCAACCGCAAGCGCTATAATATTCTTGATTGCTCCACCGATTTCAACGCCGATAATGTCGATTGATGGGTAAACACGAAAATAGTCATGATGAAAATAAGTAGCGGCCTCTTTGGCAATCTCTAAATCAGCGGCTGCAATAACTACAGCCGTTGGCAAACCTTTTAGTACTTCCAAGGCAAAACTTGGCCCAGATAAAGCAACCACCCGCTGATAGCCACTCAGCTCATGCTGTATGACTTCAGTTAGGCGCGACAAGCTTTCTTCTTCTAGTCCCTTACCCGTGGAAACAATCAGGGCTTCCCTGTCTTTGACCTTTTTAAGATGCTCGCTTACCTCTCGATAAGCAAAAGAAGGCACGGATACAACTATCAACTGAGCTTGAGCAAGTGAACGCTCAATGTCTCTCTCGACAGTCATCTTTTTTAATATCAGGCCGGGGAAATATTTATCATTTTTCTGCTCGGCCTCAATCTGCGACAAAACATCAAGCTCGGGACTCCAAATAGTAACTTCATGCCCGACATGACTTAAATGGTTAGCTAGTGCCGTTCCCCAGCTGCCAGCTCCTAGAACTGTTACCTTAGTGTTTTGCATCTTCGGATATCTCAATATCAACTAGACCCTCTTCGGTTTCGCGACCATTTTCATCTACATCAGTAGTATCTTCGGCCTCAACTAAACGCGCAACAGCAGCAACATTTTCGTTTTCTTCCAAATTAATCAAGCGAACACCCATAGTATTACGTCCAATTACAGAAACGCTACCTACCGGTATGCGAATCACTTTACCACTATTAGTGATAATCATAACATCGTTTTTGGGGTAAACACGCAGTGTGCCGATAACCGGCCCGTTGCGCCCTTCGGTTTTGATGTCGATCACACCTTTACCACCGCGGCCCTGAACACGATACTCATCTACCGCTGTTCTCTTTCCATAACCGTTGGCGCAAACAGTAAATAGCGTCATATCCTCCACCATTTGTCCATCCCAGCTCTTATCGAGCACAACAAAGCTGACCACTTCATCGCCTTCGTCTAAGCTTATCGAACGTACGCCGCGAGCCACGCGACCTACTTCTCTAATTTCGTTTTCATCAAAACGAATAGCCATGCCGCCCTTAGAAGAAACGACACAATCTTTACAACCATCCGTTAATCTAACCGCAACCAACTCATCGCCATCGTTAAGACTAATGGCCTTGAGCCCACCTTGGCGAATATTGGAGAAAGCCATCAAATCGACGCGTTTAATTAATCCCTTCTTGGTGGCGAAAATCACATACTTACCTTCCTCAAACTCCCTGACCGGCAGAACAGCTGAGATTTTCTCGCTTTCATCGAGCTTGAGCATATTAATAATTGCTCGGCCTCGTGCTGTTCTATTCATCTCAGGTAGCTGATAGACTTTCAGCCAGTGCAATTTACCCTGTGAGGTAAGCACCAAGAGATGCGCATGAGTGGAAGCGACAAACATATCAGCAATAAAATCATCATCCTCCTCGCCTAGCTTCTTCGCCCCTTGAATACCTTTGCCGCCACGTCGCTGCGCTTTAAAGACCGATGGTGAACAGCGCTTAATATAACCACGATGGCTAATAGTAACCGCCATATCTTCTTCGGCAATCATATCTTCAAAATCGATATCTTCGCCGTCGGGCTCAATTTCTGTGCGACGCTTATCACCATACTGCTCGTCTACTTCTCTAAGCTCGGCAATGACAATCTGATCCACTCGCGCCGAGCTTCCTAGAATTTCAGTCAATTCACTGATGAGCTTATTTAATTCTAGATATTCATCTTCGAGCGCTTTTCTTTCTAAGCCCGTTAAACGCTTTAACGGCATATCTAAAATATGCTGTGCCTGTGTTTCTGAAAGGCTAAATTTATCTTGTAAGGCCAATTTAGCGGCTGCGGTTGACTCCGATTTTTTTATCAGTTCAACGACTTCGTCAATATTGTTAAGAGCAATACGCAGCCCTTCGACGATATGTTGTCTAGCTTTAGCTTTATCCAACTCATATTGGCTGCGGCGAACAACGACTTCACGTCTATGCTCAACAAATTTTTGTAAAATATCTTTAAGCCCAAGTATTCGCGGCTGACCTTCGACGATGGAGAGCATAATAATACCAAAAGTTCTCTCCATTGGAGTCAGCTTGAACAGCTGATTAAGCACAACCTCGCCAACAGCATCGCGCTTAATCTCGATGACCACACGCATGCCTGTACGATCAGATTCATCGCGAAGCTTAGAAATCCCTTCGATACGCTTTTCATTAACTAGTTCAGCTATTTTCTCGACTAGTTTAGCCTTGTTTGTCTGATAAGGCACTTCATCGATAATAATCGCTTCACCTTCACGTTTTGCCCCCTTAATCGCTTCAAAGTGAACCTTGGCCCGGATTTTTATTAACCCTCTCCCCTTTTCATAAACATGTCTGAGCGGAGCTGAACCATAAATTATGCCCCCGGTAGGAAAATCCGGCGCCGGAATGCATTCCATTAAATCTTCAACCGAACAATCTGGTTCCTCAATCAGACGAATTGTGCCTTTAATCACTTCAGAAAGGTTGTGGGGGGGTATTCTGGAAGCCATACCTACAGCAATACCTTCAGTCCCGTTCACTAACAGATTAGGAATTCGGGCGGGCAGGACAACCGGCTCTTCCATCGACTCATCAAAATTTGGCATAAAATCGACAGTTCTCTTGTCGATATCGGCAAGCATAGCTTCGGAAATTGGGCGCATTTTACATTCTGTATAACGATAAGCTGCCGCCGAATCGCCATCAATTGAGCCAAAATTTCCCTGACCATCAATCAGCGGATAACGAAGGTTCCAGCTCTGCGCCATACGCGCTAAGGCATCATAAACAGCCATATCACCATGCGGGTGAAGGTGCTTAAGAACTTCACCAACAACACCGGCGCACTTGGAGTATTTTTTGTTGGGCAATAACCCTTCGCTAAGCATAGCGAACAAAATGCGCCGATGCACAGGCTTCAAACCGTCTCTGATGTCCGGAAGGGCGCGGCCAATGATTACGCTCATCGCGTAGTCCATGTAAGAACCACGCATCTCATCTTCAATATTGACTGGTATTATATTTGTGGAATCCATTATTAAACCCAAAAATTAAATGTCTAAATTTCTTACTTTCAGAGCGTTCTCTTCAATAAACTCGCGACGCGGCTCTACTGCATCACCCATAAGCAGTGTAAATAACGAATCTGCTTCAATGGCATCATCAATACGCACTTGCAGCAAGCTTCTCTTTGCCGGATCAATTGTTGTGTCCCAAAGCTGCTCAGGGTTCATTTCGCCTAGACCTTTAAAGCGCGTGATTGTCCAACCTTTTCGACCGCGCTCGATTATTTCATCGCGCACATCAAACATCGTCTCACATTCTTTAATAACCTCTCCGCTCTGAGTATCTTTGATCTGATAAGGCGAAACGCCTAACGAATTGGTTTTGCTAAAGATGGTTTGTAGTTCGATAAAATCCTCGGACGTAACTAAACCAAAATCAATCATTGAGCTGCTTTGTGCTTTCGCCTCCTTGATTGTTATCTCACCGCGATACCCACCATACTCTTTGGATTCACCAACGCGAATCTTAGCTTCCAGCTTATCGTTTTTACGTTTTTTGATTTTATCTACTATGCGTTCCAGTAAGGCCGTGAGCTTCTCCTTGCTCTGTAGGATTTCCCTACTTAACCCTTCTTCGGCAGCAATCGCCGAAATTGCTGTTCTATCTTTGCCTCCCTTCTCTAAAATATCAATGAAGGCTTTTGCTTTCCCCAGTTCCTTTATAAAGGTCTCTAACTCCTGACCGGAAAGAACCCTATCGCCATTTTTAGCCTTTACTTGCAAACCATCAGCACCGGAATTTACGATAAAAGCTTCGAATGACGAATCATCTTGTAAATAGTGCTCGGCTTTACCTTTCTTAATTCTGTATAAAGGCGGCTGCGCTATGTACAAATAACCGTTTTCAATTATTTGCGGCATTTGTCTAAAAAAGAAAGTGAGCAGCAATGTTCTGATATGACTACCATCAACATCAGCATCGGTCATTATAATGATCTTATGATAACGTAATTTACCAAGATCAAAATCATCTGTTCCAATACCGCAACCAAAAGCTGTTATCATGGTGCGAATTTCTTCAAAAGCTAACATCTTATCAAAACGAGCTTTTTCAACATTCAGGATTTTTCCCTTAAGCGGTAAAATCGCCTGATTACTACGGTCGCGTCCTTGCTTGGCTGAACCACCGGCCGAATCTCCCTCTACCAGAAATACTTCACAAACTGAGGGATCCTCTATTTGACAATCGGCCAGCTTACCGGGGAGGGCCATGGAATCAAGTGCCCCTTTTCTGCGCACCAAATCTCTAGCCCGACGCGCAGCCTCGCGTGCTCTCTGAGCATCAACCGATTTAAGCACGATAGCTTTGGCCACTCCCGGATTTTCTTCAAAAAAACCTGGCATCTTCTCACCGAGCATCTGCTCGACAAGACCTTTTGCCTCGCTATTTCCTAGTTTGGTTTTTGTCTGCCCCTCAAACTGTGGCTCGGGTATTTTCACGCTGATAATCGCCGTTAGCCCTTCACGGATATCCTCGCCCTGCAAATTATCACGGCCTTTGAGATAGCCATTTTGCTGAGCATAGTTATTAACGACTCGAGTTAGAGCTGTGCGAAAACCGGCTAAGTGTGTGCCGCCTTCAATTGTATTAATGTTATTGGCAAAGGAATAGACGTTTTCAGCATAACCATCGTTATACTGTAGCGCTACTTCTAAACCAATACCATCGCGCTCGGCGATAAAATACATCGGCTCAGGAAAAGCGGGGGTTTTTGTTTTATTAAGATGCTTAACAAAACTCTTAATACCACCTTCATAGAAAAATTCTTGTTCTTTACCCGAACGCTCATCTTTAAAAACTATTTTTACTTTTCCATTTAAGAAAGCAAGTTCACGAAAACGGCTAGCCAAAATATCATATTTAAATCCTTCCTCATTACCTGTAAAAATTTCTTTATCGGGTAGAAACGTCACCCGCGTTCCTCGGCTGGATGTAGTGCCAATTTCTTTTAGGGGGGCCACTGGTGTTCCCCTCATGTACTCTTGATAATAAACCTTACCGTCGCGCTTAACTTCAACACTCAAGCGTTCACTTAAGGCATTAACCACTGATACGCCAACTCCGTGCAAACCACCGGAAACTTTATAGGCTTTATTTTCAAATTTTCCTCCAGCGTGTAATTTGGTTAGAACCACTTCTACAGCACTTACCCCTTCTGTCGGGTGAATATCAGCTGGAATACCACGTCCATTATCTTCAACCGTAATGGATCCGTTTACATGAATAGTTATTGTAATCATCGAGCAATAGTCGGCCATTGCTTCGTCGATAGAATTATCTACGACTTCAAAGACTAAATGATGATAGCCACGTTCAAAAGTGTCCCCGATGTACATTCCCGGGCGCTTGCGCACAGCATCGAGACCTTCTAAAACTTTGATATTATCAACGCCGTAATCGGCTGCTGGAACGACATTGGAACTTAATTCTACAGTTTCTACATTCATTGGTTTTTGCTTTAAATTTACCTCAAAATTAACTCCTTTTGCGGCCCCTTTTGGGAAGCAGCAAAAAGCACGACAATATACCCTTATCTAGCGCTCTTATCAAGCTTCTTTCGGTAGTAATATCAATAAGTTATAAATTATTTTGATGAGTTATTTTGCCTTGATAAACGTTCATTTCTAAGGCCTCAGAAATACCATTTAAGAAGGGGGTTTTACTGGTCGTAGCAATAAAAATCTGACTGCTTAAATCACTAAATAATGTGAAAAAAGAGGCCTTTCTTTGCTCGTCCAGTTCCGACTCAATATCATCTAATAACAAAATCGGTGGTTCTTTGTTTTGGTTTTCTTCCTTAATAATCTCACAGCAAGCTAGTTTAAGAGCTAAGATAAATGTTTTTACCTGACCTTTAGAGGCTGCTGTGCGGGCAATATTGTCTCCGTTTCCGCAATTGATAACAAAGTTCAGGTCATCACGATGAACACCCATTAAAGAACTTTGTAGCTTAATTTCCCTAAGGTAATATTTATCAAAAGATTGCTCTAAGTCTTTAATTGATAATAATTCACCTTCTTTTATAAAACGGCTCTCGTATTCTATTTCGGTTTTTTCGATAATCTCGCCTTGAATGAGAAAATTATGATATCGCTGAAAGTGCGGCTTTAACCGCTCGACGTAATGTCTTCTTAGTTTTGCTATAATTAAACCGTGTTCTATTATTGAGGAGTTCCAGACCAATATTTGTTTTTTAAATTCTTCCTGCTCTCCTAAACTAAGAGATTTATAAGAACGCAGTAGCGCATTCTTATTCTTAACCGCTCTTTGATAGCTTAGTAAATTATCAATATAAACCGGGGATACGCTTGCTATTAGCTGATCAATGAACTTTCTTCTAGTCGCAGCTTGACCTGTAATTATTTCTTCGTCATCCGGTGTAATCGCAACAATGGCTAGCTGACCGTAAAAATCCGCGAAACGTTGAACGTTATTATTGTTTATCGATAAAACTTTCTGGCCATTATGAAGCGAGAAACTTAATAGTTTATCCCCATCTTGAGTTTCTATCCGACCACCAATTTTCAGTGCTACATCCTGCTCTGTGCCTAAGCGCCAGCTTAGTAAGTCTTTTGTTTTCGCCGTTCGAAATGACTTAGCATGACTAAGTAAATATATTGCTTCCAAGAAACTGGTCTTGCCTTGGCCATTGAGACCATAGAGAATAGTAATCTTTTTAGAAAAGGACAGCTTCGTATTTTCTAATAGTCTAAAATTATTTAATTCTATTTCTTTAACAAACAATTTTCTTAGACCAATTAGAAATCAAAACGCATGGGCATAACAACGCATTTATAATATTCATCGTTGTCGCTTAAAAATAATCCCGGACCATTTTCGCCGTTCAACTTTACTGTTACCATTTCACTTCCAGACATTGCCGTCAAAAGCTCAGTAATATAGCGAGCGCTAAAACCAATACGTACATCTTTACCGCTTTGTTTTACGGTTAGCTGCTCATCTGCTTCTCCAAACTCAGGACTTGATGAATAAATACGTAAATTATTATTATTCAAGTCAAAACAGAGGGCACGACATTGGTCTGTGGTAACCAAAGATACTCTTTTTACAGCAGCCAAAAGCTCTGATTTATTTGTTGTAAATTCTGTGCTTATTTCACTAGGAATGACCTTGCTATAATTTGGATATTCACCATCTATTAAACGCAGGCCTAAAGTAATACCTCCACTACGGATAATAAAAAATGAATTATTAACCGAAACATAGGCGACGCCCGTATTATTTTCTACAAGCTTTCTAATTTCACTTGTTCCCTTTCTTGGTAAAATCACATTCTTGGAAAAAGCCAACCCTTCAGCCGGTCTGTCAATTACAGCCAAACGGTGACCATCAGTTGCTACAAATCTAATACCCTTTTTATCTTTTACTATCTTTTGTTCAATCGTTTCTACATAAACACCATTTATGTTATATCTTGTTTCTTCTTGAGAAACAGCGAACGATACTTTTTCCAGCATTTCTGAGATCTTTCTGGCTTCTACCGATACAGGATTCTTTAAATCAACTCCTTGAATCTTAGGATATTCAATTGCTGACAAACCATTTATTTTGAAAGTAGAATTACCGCTTTCAATATCTATTCTTTGCCCTTTACTGATACTGAAATTAATAACCTCTCCCGGTAATTCATTTACTATTTCTGCGAGATTTTTAGCATTGGCTGTTATTTCACCAGGAATGACAACATTAGCCTCAATCTCGGAATAAACGCTGATATCTAGATTTGTGGCCATCATGGTTAGAGTTTTATCTTCAACGCTAATTTTAACATTCGCTAAAATTGGCATTGTATTTCTTTTCTCTACAATGGAACTAGCTAGATTTAAAAACTCAACTATCGATTTTTTCTTAACGCTAAAATTCATTGTAAGTACTCCCTTAGAAATTAACAGAAAGAATAAATATTATTATTAATATAATTTAATAAATAGTAGTTATAGTAGTAAGACTGTTTATAACTGGAATAACAACACTAAAGAGGCGAAAAGTAAATTGATTTGGGGAAAATAAGTTGTGAATTAAAATAGTATAAAAGGTTAATTGAAAGTTGATAAAGGTTGATAAGATAGAAAAGATATTTTGTTATTCACAAAAAGAGCAATTAACCAACAGGTTATCAACAAAGTTAATAACAAGTTATCAACAAGACAAAAGGCTTAATTAGTAAGATTATTAAATTACTCGCTTAAAATATATTTAAAAAACAAAGGGATATATACCATTAATAAAACCTAGTTTAGGTTATTAACAGGTTATCAACAGATCAATTAGAGAACTTTTGATTTGATAGTATCTAAATCGCCTTTAATATTAGGCTCTTCTTTGATCCTATCTTCAACTGTCTTACAAGCATGGATAACAGTTGAATGATCTCGGCCACCAAATAAAGCTCCTATTTCAGGATAGGATTTATTAGTTAGAATACGACATAAATACATAGCTATATGTCGAGCGCTGGCAATATTAGTTGTGCGTCGTTTGCCTAATAAATCATTGGCGCTAACACGATAAAAAGCGGCTACAGCCTGCTGAATTTGATCTGTAGTGAACGTTTTGCGGTCTTGCTTGGCAAACATCCTTAAAGCTGATTCAGCAAGTTCTAAGGTAATAGGCGAAGAGCTTTGCGCGCTAATTTCCTGAATCCTATTTAAAGCACCTTCTAGCTCTCTTACGTTAGTGTCGATTCTATCAGCTAAAAACTGAGCGACATTGTTGGTTAGCTCTATTCCGGACAACTCAGCTTTTTTAGAAAGAATCGCTACGCGCGTCTCAAAATCGGGAGTCTGTAAATCAACAGACAAACCGGAGCTAAAGCGACTTTTTAACCTTTCTTCTATACCGACCATTTCTTGTGGAAGCTTGTCGGCGGTAATAACAATCTGTTTATGCTTTTGGTGAAGATCGTTGAATGTATGAAAAAACTCTTCCTGAGTTCTTTCTTTACCGATAATGAATTGAATATCATCGATGATTAAAACATCAAGTGTGCGAAACTTACTCTTAAACTCAGGCATCTTGTTGTTACGAACAGAATGAATAAGCTCGTTCACAAAATATTCCGAGGTAACTAATAGAACTTTTTTACCACGTCGGCGTGCAGAATTACCGATGGCATTAACTAAGTGCGTCTTTCCCAGTCCGACACCACCATAAACAAACAAGGGGTTATAAATAGCGCCAGGTTGTTCAGAAACTTTTAAGCTGACAGCGTGGGCAAATTGATTACAAGAACCAACAACAAAATTGGAAAAGTTATAATTGGGGTTAAGATTACACTCCACACATAGCTGTTTTTCAGTCTTTGTTGCTCGGACAACCTGCCTTTTTTCTATCGCAGGACGAACCGGAGTGCTGGAAACACGTGGTTTATTCTCCAAATCGAGGCTTTTAACAGAGACTTTCACATCGTTAGAGCCAATCACATCGCTTAAGGCCGAAGAGATGATATCTGTATAATGTTTTGTAATATGATCGCGACAAAACTTATTCGGGGCTACCAGTTCAAAAGATCCGAATTCGCGGTTTCGTAATTGTCCCTGCGCATCAATAGACTTAGATAAACTCAACGGCTTGATCCAGGCAGTGAATATTTGTGGATCTAAACGACCACGTAATATTTCGGTGCTCTTAATCCAAAGACTATTAAGATCAACCTCACCAGCGCCAATATTTTCATTTGAGACAACAGCCATTGTCTGACCCCTATCGCTTTCTATTTGACCTTTCCAAGTTACGAAACGGGAAAGGTTTATATTACAGAAAAATTAAAAAGCAATACTCAGCTAATAACCTTTGCCAATAAAATTAAAATAAAAATTACTTAAACTAAAAACCAAAATTAATAACGGATAAATTTTACAACCTAATTATTGAGCAAAGCAAAATTAAAATAAACCAAGACTTAAAATAAGGAAGCGACTGTCCACTGCTTGTGGTAACAATTAAATATTCGGTAGCTGAAATAATTTGAAACAACTTTAATGGAGAGAGTGCGTGGAAGATAGCCGATGATGAGAAAAAGTCAAACTAAGGGAAAATATAAAAGAGAAAATTTTTAAGTGCTAAAGATGAGCTTACTAGTTAATAATATCCCCTAACAAAGCACAGAAAGGATGAATTATGAATGCTAGTGAAATACGCCGTAATGGATTAGAGGTTTTTAAAGGGTCCGTGCTTAGCACGAGCTTGGTGATTCTTGTGTCATATATTCTAATGAAGTTTAGCGTGATAACTGAGATATCGTTGATCGGATCTATTTTAGGTTCATTATTATGTTTAATTAATATAAGTGCTTGGGTAGGATTGGGTTTGATTTTGGTTAGCAAAAAAAACAATGATCAGGATGGCTATAAAGGCCACGTCTCAATATTCAACATGTTCATACTAGTTATAGTAAAGCTTTCTATCATATTTGGCCCACTCTACTTGATTAGTTTATTTGATAAAAAGTTAATGGTTTCAGTTATTTTTTCATTTATGCTTTCCTTAATGTTAGGTAGTATGTCGGCCGTTGTCAGATTAAAGCAAAACTCGAGATAAACTATATGTCCAGTGGTTACACATTTCTAAGTCAGGTGATTGATCCTAAACAGGAAATCATTTGCACAGCTGCTATAGCTGCTACTGTAATTACAGGCGTTTGCGTTGCTGCAGCCAAAAAAGTTAGAAAAGCAAACAATCCGCTAATTCCTGATGATAAGCTGTCGCTGCGTTCTTTTGCTGAAGGTATTTGCTCATTTCTTATGTCATTAGGTGACCAAGTTATGGGAAAGGAAAATAGAAAATACCTACCTTTTATTGGCTCAATTTTTGTTTATATATTGTTTTTAAATTTAATAAGCTTAATTCCGGGTGTGGCTGCCGTAACAGGAGGAAATTTTCCACTTAATTTCGCATTTAATTTTGGTTTGGCGATAATAGTTTTTATATACTATCACGTTTCAGGGATTAGATCGGTCGGTATAGTTAATTATCTCAAGCATTTTATGGGATCTGATGAACTGACAAAATTCCCCCTAGTTTTTATCGGGTTGGTTGTATTAGTAGTTGAAATAGTAAGTAATTGCATTCGTCCGGTGACGTTGAGCTTACGTCTTTTTGCTAATATGAGCGCTGATCACTTATTATTAGGAGCATTTACAGATTTAACTAAATTTATTGTACCTTTAATTTTTTATGTTATGGGTACTTTTGTAAGTTTTATACAAGCTTTTGTTTTCACTATGTTAACTATGATTTATATTCGCTTGGCTGTTGCTCATGGGCATGATGAAAAAGCAGAAGATCATCATTAATATTAACTGTTATTTATTCGCGAGAGGGATTATGCGTTTTGCTACAATTTTATCACTTTTAACCATGGCTCTTTTATTGGCCGTTGAGCCGGCTTTTGCTGAGCAAACCGAGGCGGCAGCAGCAACAAATTGGGGAACGGTTGGTGTTGCTATAGCCATGGCCATAGCTTCTTCTTTCGGCGCCTTAGCTCAGTGTCGTGCAGGTGCTGCTGCTTTGGATAGTATTGGCAGAAATCCTGGCGCTGCTGGAAGCTTGTTTGTGCCAATGATTCTTGTTCTAGCTCTTATAGAATCGTTAGTAGCTCTGACATTTGTTATTATCTTAATTAAATAAAAAATTTCTTGAGGGGCTCTGTAAAAAGTCTCGTTTTTTATTTAGCCCACAGGATATTGTGGTAAGAATGGATGCTTATCGCAATGTCTTGTGGCTTGTTATGTGATTGCCCAAGTTCTTATCCGATTAACCCTCCTCTTTTAAAAGATCCCTAAATTCTAGCGACATATCTTCAAAAAACAGCCTAATTTTTGTGTGAGGATGTTTTAGTTCGATCAAATTTGCATGTAGAAGAAACCCATTATCTGAGTGTTTGATAGAGTGAAAATTAGAAAGTGATAATTTACTACCGTATAATTCATCGCCAACAAGAGGATGACCCAGATAAGCTAAATGCGCACGTATTTGATGGCGCTTGCCGAACTCTGTGCTTGCGCAAATAACGCTATAATCATTGGCCTCGTTGCGCATTGTAACCAGAACCCGATAATCAGTTTTTGCTCGAACCAAGTTTGGTTTTTCACTTGTTTCCACCGTAACAAAGTTAGTTCCTAGATTAAGAAAAGTATCTATTGCGCCATGTTCAGGAGAAGGCGCACCTTCGACCAGTGCTAAATATTCTTTCTTAATTTTGTGCGCGAGAAAATCTTCGTGTAAAGCATACCATGTGTTTTTGTCTTTGGCTGCGATAATTAGGCCCGAAGTGTAATAATCCAATCTTTGCACAAGGCCCCCTTCTAACGGGTCTTTGCCGGCGCTTTTGCACTGTGGGCAATAAGCGATTAAGGCATCGGCAAAGCTTGGCTCCTGCTGAAATTTTTGTGATACAGAATGAATCGCTCTAGGCTTAAGCGAAACAATGAGAAATTCATCTTCATACACTATGCTTAACGTTGGCAAATCACCTTGAGAGAGAGTCTGAGGAGAGTCGATTAATTCTATCACGTCGTCCATTTTTAGAATTGTACCCGGACGAGCGATTTTACTATTAATTAACACATTACCGCTGGCGCATAGTTTTTTGACATCTTGCCTGCTAATATCGGCTAGGCTTTGGCCTAGGAATGCGTCTAAGCGAATACCGGGAACATTGGCGACGATTTTGTTGTTTTTAGACATTTTTGCTAAAGGACACTAAAATCAATTTAAAAGTATCAGAGCAAGCTATAGCATACGGAGAGAATAATGACAGGAAGCAACAAATATAAAGTAATTATTTTAGGCTCGGGGCCATCAGGTTTAACGGCAGCTATTTATACGGCTCGAGCTAATCTCAATCCTCTTGTCATTCAGGGTCAGCTTCCCGGCGGGCAATTAACTACCACTACAGAAATAGAAAACTTTCCCGGATTTGAAGATGGTATTTTTGGCGCTGAATTGATGGAAAAAATGACCAAGCAGGCCCAGCGCTTTGGGGCAGAACTTTTGATGAAATATGTGACAAAAGTTGATTTTAGTAAGAAGCCATTTAAGATTTATTGCGAGCAGGAAGAATTTCAGGCCGATGCTGTAATTATCTCGACAGGCGCCACGCCGCGAATGCTGGGCTTAGATGAGGAAAAGAGCTTGTTGGGATTTGGCTTATCTACCTGCGCTACTTGCGATGGGGCATTTTTTAACAATCAGGAAATAGTTGTTGTTGGCGGTGGTGATTCAGCATGCGAAGAAGCAATTTTTTTAACACGGTTTGGTAAACGCGTGCGTTTAATACATCGTCGTGATGAGCTAAGGGCTAGTAAAATTATGGCCGATAGAGTGAAAGCTAATCCTAAAATTGAGATAATTTGGAATAGCGGAATTACTAAACTACTGAGCGATAAAACCAACTCCCTTTACGGCGCGATTATTAAGAATTTAAAAACCAATGAAGAAACAACGATAGAGTGCGCGGCAGTGTTCTATGCTATTGGGCACAAACCTAATACCGATCTTTTCCATGACATCCTAGAATTAGATGAAAATGGTTATTTGATCACAGAGCCGGAGGGGACAAAAACAAACGTTGCCGGTATTTTTGCTTGTGGCGATGTGCAAGATCATAAATATCGCCAAGCAATAACGGCTGCTGGTTCGGGTTGTATGGCAGCCATCGAGTGTGCCCGTTACCTTGAGGAAAATGAATGACTGTGGGTTTATATTGGCCCTAAATCATCAGACTCTCAGTCTTATTAGCCCTGAAGGAATCTTCTTTAAATAGTTCCAAGGCCAACTCTAGGGGACTGCGGCCACCCAACTCTTGGCGTGGTGCAAAGTTAATATCTCTAATCGCTACCGGTAGAGAAAAGACAGGAGCTTCTTTTTTTGATTTTTTTTCAAGCTTCAACAGGAAGTTATCGATACGATTGGCTAAATCATTTAATTTGGCATTTTCCGCTTCATCGGTAAGCTTGAAATAATAATCCTTGGCAATATCCGGCCCTAATGCTCCCAAACAATTTAGCTCGCGAAAATGCTCGGTTAGGGAGTTAGATACATTAAAAAATATCAAAGGTGATAAATATTTTAATTTTCCTAAAGCATCAAAAGGAAAGAAAACAGAAAATAGCGTTTTAGAGTTAATGGCTAATATGGCCCTATTGGTCGGCTGTTCAAATTCACATTCGAGATCAAAACCACCACAGAACCAGTCGCCCCAGAGAGATTTTGCTTTGATCTTGGAAATCATTGGTTTTAGCTCTTTATTTGAGTTTAAATAGCTTTCTAAAGCTGCATTTAATCTAAAAATCATAATTTTCCTCTTCTGCGTTGGCGTTCTATTACATTACCTACTTATTAAATATCGAAGGAAATGAGTTTTTGTTGCAAAATACTTAGAGTCTAATAGTTTGTTTTTTTTAAGATCTTGATATTATTAAGCATAAAAGGCTTATTGCAGCATGCTTCTGTCGCGTGGGCTGAGTTTTAAATAGCTCGAAAGCTTATGGATTTCGCTTTCTAAGTTGCTTTTGTTGTTTTTCAGCTGGGTTTCAATAAGTTTAATCTTTTCTTGGTATTCTTGCTTTCCCCATTTGGGCAAAGACTTTCCGTTAACTGAACGGCGCATCCTTATTTCACTAAAAGCGGAGTTGGCTTTGATTAATAGATTTTGCAACTCAGTTCTTTCCAGCAATAAATGTTCAAGCCGAGAGATATTTTCAAAGCGGCAATTACTGTCTTCTCCCAGCAGAATAATACGAGAAAGTATATTCTGATGATGTTGTTTGATTTTATTGATCTGCTCGAGGTCCTGGGGATTAGTAAGAAAGAACGCCTTTTTTAGTTCATGAATTGCTTTGTCATAATCCTGCAGATTTAAAAAATGATCAGCTTTATTTAGAGAAATGGTGGATTTTTTCAGCAAAAAGCCGCCCACGGTTAAAGATGTTTTAAAAAATAAAACAATTATCTCAGAGACAAGAATTCGACCGAGATAATAGAGGGGGAAAATAGCGATGATCGCTAAAAGCAAAACCAACATTTGTTCAAGTTCATTCATTTGTTCAGCTTGTAGTTAATCCTAAAAACGGCAGTAGCCGTTTTATTAAACCTAAAAAACTCAGTCAATCTCTTTGACGCTTTCTATCGCCTCGACTTATTTTTTTAGGTTAATAATTTAATTAAATTCCATATTGGTAGCCAAATAGGCTTGGTGATCATAGCTGCTATATATATTATTGAACCGTATAAGCACCATTCTAAAGTTTCGATAATTATGAAAACGAGCAGGGAAGGCTTATCCTTATCGACTACTAATTTGTTTAATTCTCGGCCGGAAAGCACTTTGCCTTTAACCCATAATTTGTTTTTCTTATCAACCATCAGTTTTTATTGTAAAGCTCTAAGTACTGGCTGTTTATTTTTTTTGTATCAAAATATTCTAATGCTATTTTTCGGCTCTCCACCCCAAATTGTTCCCGCTGTGCAGGGTTAGTAATTAAGTTACGCAGTGCTTTGACCAGCCCGACACTATCTTTAGGTTTTACAGTAAATCCATTTAAACCATTAGTCACAACTTCACGACAACCAACTTGATCTGTGCTGACTAAGGCTTTTCCCATACTGCATGCTTCTAGTAGAGCTCGTGGTATCCCTTCGCGATAATACGAGGGATAAACAAAAATATCGCAATCACGAAGCAGCTCTTTCATGTTTTGTACATAACCTAAATATTTGATGCCTTTTTTCGACTTAAATAATTGATCAGAGAGAGCAAAAGGATGATGTTTTTCCGGAAAACAAGCGAGCCAAAACTCAACTGGCGGAAATTCTTTGTTTAATGTTTCTGCGGCAGCGAAATACTCTTCAAACCCTTTTTGTTTAATGGCCCGGGCAGCCATTAAAACTAAAATTTTATCTTTATTATTCACGAGCTTATCATTTTGCCAATACGAGCAATCTATGCCTGAGCCTCTGATTACAGAAGCTTTTTTTTGACTAACTACTCCTTTGGCCAAGAGAATTTCTAAATCCTCTTTATTTTGGAAAATGACAGCATTGGCCCGTAGAAAGATAAGACGGCCAAATAATTCAAATAAATAACGCGATAGTTCATATTTAAAGGTACTCTCCGTATATATTATTCCTAAGCCGGTAAGAGTATTTAGAACCCGCACGTTCTTTATCAATAAGCAAGCTAAGTTCGTGAGTAAACAAGGTTTAAGCATAAAAGCATGAACTGTATCTAAGCGGTTAGCCTTAATAATATCGGCTAAAATATTAATGCTCCGCATAAGTTTGATGGGGCTTAAGCTAAAGCGCTCCATTGGCCAAATAAGTGGAGTTATTTTGTTTTCCAGCAAGATGTTGGCAGCTTTACCTTCTGGGGTAATAGCAAACACCTCATGACCTTCTAGGATCAATGCTTTCATTAGCTCTAAGCGAAAGAGCACGAGGTTTTGATCCAGCACTGAGACAAATCCAATGCGCATATTTAAGCTCTGCTTAATGCTTCTTTCAAAACATCAACTACGCGCTTTTGTTGGGCCCAGGTCATATTGGCGAAAAAAGGAAGGGCAATCGTGCGCTGAGCAAGCGATTCGCAAATGGGAAAATCGCCTTCTTTATAGCCAAATCGCTCAGTATAAAAAGGTTGCAAATGAATAGCCGGGAAATATTTGCCACAGCCTATTTCGTTAGCTTGTAAATATTTCATAATAAAATCGCGTTTTTTAGCGGAACATGGTTTCTTTAATTCAATTACATAAACAAACCAGCTGCGCTTAACATTTTCTTCGGCATAAGGAGGTATGATTTCTTCCACTTCGGCAAGTAGCTGCTGATAATAATCAGCCGCTATGTCGCGCTTTTCATGCATCTTATTTATTTTATCCAACTGCGTAAGGCCGAGGGCGCAATTAATATCGCTTAAACGATAATTATAACCGAGCTCCACAAATAAGCTGTTATCTTCTAAACTTCGACCCTGATTTTTTAAGCTTTTCACTTTAAGAACAAGTGTTTCATTATTGCTTGCCACTATACCACCTTCGCCGGTTGTCATTTGTTTATTGGGGTAAAAACCAAAGGCCGCAGCATCGGCATAACTACCGGCATTTATTTCTCCCCGCTTTGCTCCTAAAGCCTCACAAGCGTCTTCGATTAGCCTCAATTTGTATTTATCGGCTAAGTTTTTTAGCTTTTCCATGTCCATGGGAAATCCAAAAACATCAACAGCAAGAATTGCTTTTGTTTTATCGGTTATTTTGCTTTCAATCTTTTCAATATCGAGATTGAAAGACTCAGCATCAATATCGCAAAATACAGGTAGCGCCCGATTAAAAAGAATAGAGTTAGCTGAAGCAATAAAGCTAAAAGGTGAAGTAATAACCTCATCACCATCTTTAATATCAAGAGCGCTAAGAATTAAATGTAGCGCTGCGGTACCGGAGCTAACGGCCTGGCAGTGATTTACGTTTAAATAGCGGGCAAAGGCTTCCTCAAATTGTGTTTGCTTTGGTCCAAGGCTTAAAAAGGGGGTCTTGAGCACAGAGTTAACGGCCAAAATATCATTCTCGTCTATTTCCGGCTGCGAGAGAGGGATAGATTGAATAGTCATAAATTTCTGCTCACTTTAGCCGGAACACCAAGGGCGATAACGTTAGCCGGGATATCACGGTTAACAAAAGAAAAAGCACCAATAATACTATTTTCTCCAATTGTTACACCCGGCATGATTACGCTGTGACTTCCAATGCGACAGTTTCTTTTTAAATGAACAGGGCCCTGTTTATTATCAATCGTCGATACGGAATAAATAGAACAATGTGAGCCGATTTGCACTTCGTCTTCAATAGTTACGCCATAAAAAGCATTGATGTAAGAAAACGCACCGATATCCGTATATTTTCCTAAACTAAAATTAGTTACATGTTTTACTACCCAACCCCAAGGAGTAGGTTGTCCATCTTTTATTTCCGGCTGCACCCAATTTTTAAATCTCTGTTCAGTCATCAGTTAAGTTTCCCTTAAACGGTTCCGGAAGAGCTGTCGTTGTAGGTTTAGAGAATACTAAAGCAAATGTCTTAAGCAAGATAATAAAATCAAGCCTCAAGCTCAGATTGGCAACATATTGCACATCAAAAGCAAACTTTTGGGGCCAGGTTAAGCTATTACGTCCCGACACTTGGGCTAGCCCCGTTAGTCCCGGGCACACTAAATGGCGTTTTTTTTGCTCGTCATTATAGAGTGGCAGATATTCAGGCAAGAGCGGTCTTGGTCCAACAAAGCTCATATCGCCTTTGATAATATTAAAAAGCTGCGGAAGCTCGTCTAAGCCGCTCACCCGCAGTATTTGGCCGATAGCACTTATTCCGGGGCTCTGATCAGAGTTTTTTGGAGCAACATGCATGGTTCTAAATTTATACAAGACAAAGCTCTTTTCATTAAGCCCAATGCGGCGTTGAGAAAACAAAACAGGTAGTCCTAAATCGAGCCAGACAATCAAAGCGATAATCAGTAATAAAGGTAGTAATAAAACAAACACCAGAAGTGCAACGATAAAGTCTAATAAGCGTTTGCCCAGAAGCCGGTAAGTCATAACGACCGAATCTCTTTACTTAGTTTCTTTTATACAGCACGCAAGAAAATTGTTACCCACTAAAGCGCCATTTAACTTAAAAACGGCAGTAGCCGTTTTATTAACCCTAAAAAACTCAGTCTCTCTTTAGGTAGCCCTCAAAAATATCGGTCTGTTTTTTAGCATCAAATAATCGCCCGGCAGCAAGCAGTGCATTGTTGCGAAAAATAGTTCGCTGCACACGGTTTTTGCTTAAATCGACTATCGCTTTACTTAGCTTGTCGTAGTTATTTGCTTCTATTACCAGCCCGCAGCGGAAGCGCCGGAGAACTTCTCGAGCCGAGCTTACAGCAAAAGAAATCACCGGTGTGCCGACAGATAAGGCTTCAATCATGGCTCGTGCCAAACCTTCGCTTTGGGAGGCTAAGACGACAAAATCGCAAGCCCGATACCAATTGGCTATATTTTCTACTTCGCCAACAAAAAAAACATTTTCTTCCAGTTGCAGTTCTTGGCGTATGGCTAAACATTTTTCTTGATAGCTTAAATTATCCTCAGTCGCAGCTCCAAGAAAATAAATTTTATGCTGAGGAAGGGTTGCTCTTAGTTGTGGGCAGACTTGTTTTAAGAATTCCAGCTGTCCTTTTCTTGGACTAATTGTGCCCACATAAGCAATATTTATAGAGCAGCAGCTCATGCCCAATTTATGCCTTATTTCTTGGCGCTCATAGCTATCGACAGGATAAAACTTTTCTCTATCCACGCCGCTGTAGAGGGGAACAACTTTGTCCCCATTTAAGCATTTGATCTGTTCTCTTAAAGACTCTCCCATTTCAGCAGATAAAGTGATGATCTGATTAGCTAAGCTAAAGGCCAGCTTATGTTTCCAACTAATGTTTTCTCCTTGAGCAAAGCTTCTCCTTAGAACGAAGATTACTTTAGCACCCACTAATTTGGCCCCTAGACCTAAATAAAGAAAGGCCAAGATATCGTTACAGTGCAGAGTGCTTATTTTGTGACGCAGAAGAAATAGGACACACCAAATATTGGAGCTAACAATGCGTATTAAGTCCAAAATCCCCTCGCCTATTCCAGTTACCCAAATTGATGTTCCAGGGATTCTGTTAGTCGAAAGTAAATGAACAGGATAATTTTTATTTTTAAACTCTTCAGTTAGCGCTGACTCTCGTTGAGTTATAATTATCGGTGAGCATGTATTGAGATGACTTAAAAGGACTCGAGCACTATTGACTCCACCGTCGGCTAACTGTGCGCTTTGAAAGAGGGCAAATGCGATTTTTCTTTTATCTTTATTCATGCTCCGAAAATTTGATTAGGTTTTTTGCCCTAATTTCCCAAGTGTAATTATTGCTAAATAGTGATCGACTACTCTCTGTTAGCTTGCTAGCTAACGCTTTATCTTGAATCAATAAATCAATCTTTTCTTTCCAGGAATTTATATTTTCCGCTTCGGCAAATAAGGCATTTACATTAGGCGTTAAGATTTCATGTAGAACCGCTAAGTCGCTGACAATAATGGGTTTTGCACACGATAGGTATTCAAAAATCTTTAATGGTGACATGAAGTTAGTAATATCTCTACCGCTTAAGTCGAAAACCCTGTTTTCAAAAGGAGCAATCAGAATATCACAAGCCCTAAGATAAGAGCCGACCAGATACTGCGGTATATGCCCTAGTGCATATAGATTATCCGTTATATTAGGATAGCCAGCCTTTTTAAGATCTTCTTTAGCTATCCCTAATAGATAAAAGTCGCAGTAGGGGCAGAGATCAGCTAGTTGCAAAGTCGTTTTCCAACCTTTGCCCTGATAAAGCCGACCTAAAAATCCGATTTTTGTTTTATTGTTCAGCGGATCGAGATTTATCGACTCCGGCGCACCTGTTAATTGTTTTGCTCCGTCAGGAAAGCAATCGATCTTTTCCGATAAATTAACATCCTTAAGTAAGGGTGCGATTTCTCGAAGTAACGCTTGCGAAATAGTAGCGAATTTAGCGAGGCGATGTTTTTTTAAATAATTAAAAAAAATAGCTGAAAATTTCCCGTAGGCAGAAATACTTTTATGAATTTCAAAGATAGTTTTTCGAGCTAAAAATGCCGAAAAAAAACTGGCTGCCAAATGCCGAGAAATCACTAAATCGGCATTAAAATTTTTAGCTATCCGGGCCATACGTAAGGCCCATAAGTAACTAAAACCATAGCGGAAATCGTATTTAAGACAGCGAATTTCTAAAGCTAACTCAGGAAATTCTTTTTTGATTAGCGCTAAGGCCTGTTCTTTATTTGTTTTGACCGGAGCCAGCAGTGTAACTTCATGTCCCAGTTTTAAAAAAGCTTCGGCTTGCGAAATAATTTGGACGACTCCTGCTGTCATAAAATCAAAACAAGAGTCGGCAATTAAAACTATTCTCATGATTTTTTGGCGCTAGCGGTATAACCGGTAGTTAGAAAATCGCTGGAAAACACTTGAGCTAAAATAAAAACAAATGGCCAAGAACAAAGAGCTACTAACACAAAGATTGCCCCGAGTAATTTATTAAGCTTACCTTCTTCCTTTACTAGACGCGCAAGTAAAATAAAAACACTTTCCGGCCAGAAGTTTCTCTCCAAAACAACAACTTCGCCAAAAGGTTTCAATAAATATAAGAGGCCATACTTAGTAAAGCGATAATAATCATTTGGCTGTTCATGAAGCGGGAAAATGAAAGGCACACTGAGTAGCAATCTGCCGCTCGGTTTAAGTGCTTGATATATATTAGAAATAGCTGCTTGTGGCTGTGGTAAATGTTCCAAGACTTCGGCTAAAAAAATAGCGTCATAATACGCTGAATTGAGGGGGGTGTTTTGAATGTCGCCCAAAATGTCAGGTTTTGTCAGCGAGTCGTAATCAAAAGTTTTATACCCCACACCTTTAGTTTTTAGTAGCGAACAAAGATAATCGCTAAGCGTTCCACCAGCACCGATTATTAATACCTGGGCATTTACCGGAAGTTTATTTATCTCCTTAGCAAAAAAGGATTTTAAACCTCGCCGCGAAAGGAGCTTAGAAAGATCTATGAATAGAGCATTAAATTTAACCGATGCTTTCATAAATTTCCAGATACTGATTAAAAATACTCGTCCAAGAATATTTCTGGACAGAGAGCTTCGCGTTACTTGAAAGTCGAAGCCATGTTTTGTCATCGAAGATATTTTTAATTGCAGCAATAAGTTCAGCTGTGTCCTGCTGCTTAGTTAAATAGCCGTTATTATCATGTTTTATCACATCTTCGTTGCCGCAATCGAGGCTGCCAATACTAGGAGTTCCGAGCGCATGGGCTTCCAGATGAACAAGGCCAAAACCCTCAAAATGCCCATTTTTATTGGTGCTGGGCACGACAAGCGCACGCGCTTCTGACATTTGGCGCAGTAGTTCTAAATCCGAAATTTGGCTTAAAAAGACCACCCGTTCCTCTAGACCAAAGTCACTGATTAACTTTTGGGCGATAGTTAAATACTGACTATCCAAAAGTGGCCCGGCTACATGTAGTTTTAACTGCGGGTAGTCATTCTTTAATTCTTTAAGTGCGAGTAAAAGCTCCAATAGACCTTTTCTTGGTTTTACATGACCGACGAGAAGCAATAAATTTTTGCGAAAAGTTAGATCCGGAGCTGTGGCATTTAAGAAAAAATTGCTAACACCGAGTGGTATGACATTAAGTTTAGCAGCGTATTCGGGCATTTTTGCAATAAATTGCTTGGCTGTATAGTTACTAATGCTGATAATTTTGGCTGCTTTGCGATATGCGCGCCGATAAAAAAAAGCCTTGTTTCCGGCAAGCGGCAAAATACAATAAGTACCAATGAGGTTGATTAAAAAGGGCTTGATTGTAAAATTTAAAGTAGGAATTAGGGGCTCGGTTAAACAATGTACTAAATCGCAAGACGAAGCTAATTTGTGAAGTTTTAAGGAGCTTAAGCTAGGTAATTTCCCAAAGGTAGGGCTGCGCAGCACTTCAATGTCTTTTAGTAAAGTAGGTAAATATTCATCGGCGCTAACCACCAATGGCTCAACACCCTGAGCTTTAGAGTGATAGATTAACTCCGTAGAGAATCGTCCCCAGCCGTTGGTTGGATTCAGTGAATTTGTGAGATAACAAATGCGTTTCATTAATTAGCTTTAACATTAACCCTCACCATTTCAAAAGAAAAAAGTAAAGATATCAAGCTAATGAAAATTTCATTTTGTTCAAAATTCATTAGCGATTGGTTTGAATAAACTTGATTTGAAGGGATGTATGGAGGAAGATGATTTTAGCTAGATGGTAGCGATAAGGGGATATTAGATTGAAAGATACGGATAAACAGAATTTTGCTCCCGGGCATTTCGGGCGTTTTGTCCGAGAAGCTCGTTATTATGAGGCTAAGGAAGGCAAAGTTCACTGTCTGCTGTGTCCGCATAACTGCGTTTTAAAAGAAACTGAGCGTGGGCGCTGTCGGACTAGAGAAGTAAGAGATGGTAAGCTCTATATCATGGCTTATGGTAATGCTTGTTCGGTTTGTACAGATCCGGTGGAAAAAAAACCGCTCAATCATTTTTTACCGGGAACAGGGATTCTATCCATTGCTACCGGTGGCTGTAATTTGCGTTGTCCAACCTGTCAGAATGCAGAAATTTCCCAGGCCCGACCGGAAGATGTGGCCGGTTATGATTTACCGCCGGAAAAAGTTGTTTCCTTTGCTGTCTCTTATCAGGTTCCGTCCATTGCTTACACTTACACTGATCCCTTAGCCTATTATGAATATGCTTATGATACAGCGGTGTTGGCCCGCGAAGCGGGCATAAAGAATGTGTTGGTTACTGCAGGATATTTTAATCAAGAACCGCTTAAGGATATTTGTCGGTATATTGATGCTGCGCATGTGGATTTAAAAGCCTTTAATGATGAATACTACCGCCAAATGCCTAAAATCAGGCTAAAACCTGTACTTGATACTATAGAAAAGATGAAATCACTGGGAGTGTGGGTAGAGTTAATTCATCTCATGGTTCCTACTTACACCGACGACATAAAAGAAATATCAGAAATGTGTAAGTGGATAGTTAATACTGTTGGCGCAGAAACACCTATTCACTTTTCCCGTTTTCATCCGGCATATCAGTTGCTGCATTTGCCGGTCACCCCGGAACAATCACTTAGAGCTGCTTATCAGGTAGCCAAAGAAGTAGGGCTTCATTATGTTTATGTAGGTAACATTAATACTGACTACGGTCAGAATACCTGCTGTCCGCAGTGTCAGGGATTGCTAATCCGACGTCAAGGTTACAGTATTTTAGAAAATAATCTGCGCAATGGCTGCTGTCCCTGCGGTAAAAAAATTGCCGGAATCTGGATGTAATTTGCTGTGTGTAACATTGGCGTTGATTGCTAAGTTGGGGTGCACGGCTTAGCTGTGAGTCTTATGCACAAGTCGTAAACGGGTGGCTTGGTGATGCATTTTTGCAACACTCTCGGCGGGGGTAGATAACTTAACCGGCACCTGTGGAACGCGCCCATCTTTGGAAGCAAAGCGGACAAAGTGGGTCGCCTGCGCCCAATAGGCACGCGGCATTTGGCGGCTTAGCCGCATACCGCAGCTGGTATTTCCAGTCTCGGCGCGTCAGATCTTCCGGCCTGCAGCCTCCAGATCATACCACGCGTTCCATAGCGCTCGCGGCATTTTCATAAGGCGATGGCGCTTACGCGTGCTGCTCTAAAGTAACGCACTTGATGGATTTGTGTATAAGACAGGCTGTGTCGCCGACCGCCGCATGCCTTTGTGGCGCCGACAACACAGTTATTCATCGACGCTCAGGGCTCGTTGGGTTCTTCCTGCTCTGGTGGCTCCGGTGCTTCCGGTGGTTCAGGTTGTTCCGGGGCATTCATTTGCCGTTGCTCTTCTTCCAACTCTTTTTTTACAAGTTCATCCCATTTCTTTTCATCTTCTTGGGAGTCTTTAGGTGGATTGAAAAGTTTGCGGCATTCTCTTAGTTTCTTTTGCACTTCTTCGTCGATAAACTGCTTAAATGGGTATATTTGATACGCTGAGCAGGCATAAGCGTTATCCTTATCGTAACCAAAGGCTTTTGTCCCAAAGAGTTTATCTTCCGGTTTTTGGTTACCTTGGCCGCGATCTTTAATACGCTTTTCCTTTTCGCCTTTTTTCTTCTTACTATACTTAAAGCCATCATATGCCTGACAGCCCCAGCCTTGATCTTTAGCTTTGCCGATAGTTCTTTTCAGTTTGTTGGGACTATCCCCTGTGTAAAACTTTTCTTCATTAGGCAATTCTTTGCGCACAGCTTCGATGAGCTTATTGGGTTTACCATTGAAGTTTCTAACCTTTTTCTTTTCCCCTTCTTCTTTCTCCTCCCCTTTTTTTAGACCATTGTTTTCGACAATAGAGCGAAACTGGCAAGTGCCGGCGGTGCGTCGATTCCAAAGGGCAAAGCGCAGAGAACCTAATTGGTTTGGCGCAACAAGATCCGGTGGAAATTCTTTATTGATTGCTTGCTTATCTAAAGCAAACTCCCAAACAAATGGAACTTGTTTCTCTTGATTAGGCTCTTTGCTTTTTTGACCAAATGGTTTCTTTTCCTCATAGTCTTTTTCGCTGGGGTTCATGCGAAAACAACGCGATACGCGTGGATAAACCATTTGTAGTTTATCGATATATTTGTCAGGTTCTTCCGGTTTTTTGCCTTGAAAATCAGTGAAACCGGGGAAATCTGCATCTTTAAGTATTTTTTTAACCCTCAATTCTTGGATGAGTTTAGCATAGCGACGAGCAATGAGCGCCGGCCCGGTAGTTAAATCATGATGGCCCATCAGCGTGCCATTGGGTGGCCAGCCGCTACTACCACCATAATAGCAAAGACGGCAGGCAATATCCTTCTTTTCCGGCTCGATAGTAGCAAACCCTTTGAGTAATTCCGGTAGAGCGAAAACCGATTCTTTAAAATGCTCATTTCTGCACCAAGAGCAAATGTTAAACCAATCGTTTTGCTGCTGCTGATTACCCTGCGGGGTGGCTCCGTCAAGGCCGGGTGCATATTCTGGTAGCTGTAATAAGTCTTGCACCTGCGTTTCTAATAATTGTAGCTCCCCTTTTCCGGCATCGACATCATACAAAGCCTTGTTCTGAATATTCGAATCTGCCGCTGTGTTGAGGTTTTTAGCACCCCCATTACCACCGGCAGCACCGCCACTTCCTAAACAAAGCTTTTTATTTTGTCCGGCACAAGGATTCATTGCCTCATAAAGTTCTTTGTTTAAGCGCTGGGCAAATTCTTCGTAGCGCCAATAAGGAGCAATGCGCGGAAATTCTTCAGTCCAAGCAGCTACCCATTTAGGCTTGTTGTCCCTTTCTTTATTTTTTTGCTCCCCGCTTTGCCCACGATCTAAATCTTTGGCCTCTTCCTTATCATCATTAGGCCCTTTCTTTTTTAGAATGCGGTTAGGTAATGTATCATCGAAACAAGCATAGTTATTTTTATAGATATAGCCATTGTACCAGAAAGGATAAGGTGTGCAGGGATCTTTAGATGTTGGAAAATAAATATTTTTTGATTCGCCGTGTTGTTTACGCACATCGGGAAAGCTATGATTTTTGGTTTGCACAAGGCTTTTATAACCATGTGCTTCAAATGTTTGATATTGGTCATTAACCTCTAGCCCACCGGTCTGACTTTCCCCGGGTAACATTTTAGCCTTAAGGTTCTTAGCAATTTGCGTCTCCATTTCCCAAGTTTTATTCATCAGCTTAATGTTTTGCTTGTAGAGCTGCTTATAGTGTTTGTTCTTTGCTTTGTTCAGCTCTTTATGGAGTAACTCTTTTCTCTCAAATTCTTGCTTAGGGTTGATTGCGGCGATGCCAAAATCATTGACTTCGATTTCGTATTCCGGCCACCAATACTCCCAAACCTCGCCATGATTGGTACGGACGGGGCAAGTTCCATCCTCTTTTTTTTCAGGCCTGAGCGTTTTTGGCCAACAATAAGGATTTCTTGGCGTGCCTTTTTTGCCGTAAATCTTTTCTGTATCTATGGGATTTCCCTTCTCGTCGTATTCAGTGCCTTTCTCGTCCCATTCTTCCATATCAAGACGGGGTTCAAAACATTCGTGAAAGTTATTTCCTTGAGAATCTTCAATTTTACGAATACCTTTTTCTTTTAAATCGGAAGGCTGGTATTTTTGAAATTCTTTTTCTTCAGCGCCCATAGTGGCCAGAGAATCACCTTTCCAGTCTTTGAAAGAATCCTGTGGCTTGCGACCACTTTTCTGCCAGGGGTGCATTTTATAAGCCATTTTAAATTCGGGGGCGTTTTCTTTTTTGCCTAGCTTTTCTACGGCTATCTGGGCGCGCTCGCGCATGAATTGACCGGTTTCGGGAATAGACATAGCGTCTGTCGGAGCTTGTGAACCTGAACCGGAATCTTGATCAGACTGCGATTGATTATCTTGTTGTTGATCAGCAGATGACGCGCTGTTTTGCTCTTGGGCGCGGACCCAAGACGAACTCAGACTAACAATGCTGAATGTTAAAATAATTGAGTGTAAGAGTTTCATATTTAAGTTTTTATATATTAGGTCTACTGCCCAGTTAAGCTATCGGTATTGTTATGGTATAAATAGCTGAGGGTGTGCCCGATAACCGTCACGTTTTTGGCCAACTAGAAAGAATAAAATAGCCAGTAATCTACGGCCCTGATCAGACGAGATAACTGGCTGTTGATATTAAAAAAAACAGCTGCAAAGCTATTATTGTAAGCCTTCACGGATTATTACTAATAGCGTTCCGGAGGTATTACAAATATGAATATTTACAGTTATTTATTGTCGTTTCCTAATCGGAAACGACTAATCTTGTGAAGGGTTAGTCTCCGTCCCCCCCCCCCACACAGTTTTGCTTCGCAAAGCTTGCCCCCTCTGGGGGCTTTTGAATAGAAACTCAGTAAAGATCGTGAACGGTTACCTATATTTTTAAAAGGAGTTTAAAGTCGGATCACAGCTAATCCCATATTGAGTAAGTCTAGTTCTTAAGTCCTTAGCCATCAGCGAAAGCTTTCTGGATTGATCCTCAGTTAAACCCGTTAACGGTAAGCGACAATCGCCTACAGCCAATCCGGCCTGGTTCATAATGTCTTTGATCCCCATGGGATTAGCACCGAATTTCAGCAAAGCTCCGCAGAAGCTATGAATGGTTTGAGCAATCTTTGCTGCCCGCTCATTATCACGGGCGAAATGAGCATCTACTAATTGTCTCATCACGCCGGGAATAATATTGGCGGCAACCGAGATGATTCCGCGACCACCAACAGAAAGCACAGGTAAGGTCAGTCCATCATCTCCGCTCATGACGCAAGCTGTGCGATTGTTGTGGCTCAATTTTGCTAACAGATCTGTGATCTCATCAAGGCTACCATTGGCTGCTTTTACACCTACCAAATTCTGACAAGACTCAAAGAGTGTCATTGTAGTGTCTGGGGTGATATTTTGCCCTGTGCGGCCGGGTACATTATACAAAAACATTGGTAACCCTACTTTGTCTATTGCTTGAAAATGCAGTTTTAAGCCTTCAGGAGTAGGTTTATTGTAGTATGGAGTAACTAATAAACAAGCATCAGCGCCCATCTCAGCGGCCATGCTGGTTAGATGCACCGCTTCGCGTGTGGAATAAGAACCAGTGCCAGCGATGATTTTCATGCCTGTGCCCTTGGCTGTGGTGATTACTGTTCTAATTACATTTTCCCACTCTTCTTTGCTTAAGGTTGGCGTTTCGCCGGTAGTGCCGCAAGGAACAATGGCGCTTGTTCCGCCTTGTGCCTGGAAACGAACAAGCTCTGCTAACTTATCGTAGTTAATAGTTTGATTAGCGTCATTGTTAAAGGGAGTTACTAACGCTACCACTGAGCCAGTTAATCTATTCATAAAATTCTCACTTTTTTATTTATTATTTGGGGCCTCGAACAGGTGTTCAATACTTAGGTTATAGCACCGAGGCAGATTTTTGTTCAATTTAACTTATCAATTATTTTAAGAGGTTGTTAGGTTTAAGATGGGGCGTTTAAATTTTGCGTTAAATACTTAACAAAGCAACAATTATTTTACAGAAATGCCCTAGAAGTCGCGGGCGCTGTAACCGAATAACAAACCATTTGGGAGTGCGAGGGGGGAAGATAGCTTTAGCTCTAGCTAGCTATCCCCCCCCCCGTCATGTGGTCCATTCATAGCGCTCTCCTATGTAAACATTTCTTTTTGTATGGCAAAAAGCCCATTGTGCCTAGCTAAGGCAACAATTTCATGTGCGGACATCTCTCGGCAGTTACAGATTCGGTGAATCTGAATACTATGCTTAGTCAATACCGGGCTACTTGCCAGTCGATCAACAAAGGCGAGCATCTTGAGAAAAAGCGAAAGATCTTGAAAATTAACCTTGTGAAAGGTTACCAAGAGAATACCACTAGTCGAGGCATGACTAATAATTTCCTCAGCGGTGATATTTTCAAGATGTTCCTCAAAGACACCAACAATTGGCGTCTTTTCCCCATCGTGAAGACCACTGTACTGTTCAACGCAGACGTTACTTTGTCCGGACATAAACACAACGATAGCTGCGACTCTGTCTGTCTCCGGTACCGTCAGCGGTCGAGCAAGGCAAATCATGATCCAACCCTCCTTTCTGTATTTTTTTACACAGAAAAACCTTTGCGGTTACAGCTTCCGTGCGGTAAATAATTACTTACAGCGCGGAAGAAAACAGCTTCTACTCGAACTAAACAAAGAAAATAAATCGGTCATTAATTAGGCCCTAAACGAAGAATCTTGCAAGATTTTAATCTTTTTCATGTTTTTATGTGTTTTGACTGATTGCTCGGGCAACGTCGCTCAGCGATTAGCTTTTTTCTTTCCCGAATGATTTATAAAATCTATTGTTCTCATTAATTTATTCTATCTATAGGTTTTTTGCCCTGTTAGAGCGCGAAAGGATGGGTTACAGATTGCAGGTGATATTCCATAAATGCTTAGTACCTAATTATGAAAGATCGATCTTACCAACTGCGGCCTTGGCTGCGATTTTCTGTCTGCACTATTTTTGCGTTTTCTTTGTTTGATTGTTTTTTTATCGCGCTTGACCATGCTTCCTTTATCTATTGGAAGCTGTTTCTTCTGCGTTTATTGCATATTGCCTTACTGCTATATCCTTTTATTTTTTATCGCCAAAATTATGTCTGGTTTCATCCTCTTGTTTTTAACACTTTAATCAGCGCCATTCGCCTGTTTTTTCTTTATTTGCTGCAGGCAATAAGCGGCGAGGGTTTATCGCTACTCATTTTTGAAAATGATGCACTGCCATTTTTAAACGAAGAACAGATAGCGGCCTTAATGGCGGAAGAACAGTTGCTTTTGGCTATTAGCTTGTTTAGTTATTATCTAGCCTATTTTTATTTTCCGCCTCTAAGTAAAGCAAAGTTCCTAACAATCAGAAAATCTTTTGACTTAAAAGCGGTTTTGCTAGTTCTGCTTTCATTGCTTGTTTTTACCATTTTTATTGGGCTTTCCGGCGGCATAGGTGCACATATTGCCAGCTGGCAAGGTGGGCGAAAATCAGCGTTAACCGGTATCGGCTATTTGGCCATGCTCACTTATGCAGCGGCTGTCTCTTGTCTGATTTGGTGGTCGCTAGACAACAGGGCCGGTAAAAAAGTTATTTATTGGTTAAGCTTAATCGTTTCGCTTTTGTTGATGCTTCTGTTAGGTGGTAGTCGGAGTTATATTATCAATATTGTTGTCATCGGTTTTCTGCTTTGGATTTATAATCGCCAGAGATTTTCTAAATTTGGTTTTGCCCTTACCTTAACCTTAATTATGTTTTTTGTCGGCTGTTGGGGCGCTGCACGTACTCAGTTACAGAAACAAGCGGCTTTTGATTGGGACAAAGTGTTAAGCGCACAAAGCATGTTGGTAGAAACGCAAAAAGAATTGATTTTGCGATCCAGTGTGCGCAAAGCTGTTTATCCAATCTTACATTATGTTCCGAGCCAAGATGGATATTTATATGGCCGGAGTTATTTAGCAGCGTTTCTTTGTTGGATTCCACGCCAATTTTGGCCGGAAAAATTTGGCTTGATTGATGGCTTAGTAGGCGAGACTTTTTTTGATGTAAATGTTGGTATTCCCCCGGGTCCAATAGGAGAAGCTTATTGGAATTTCGGTTACTTAGGCGTGGTTTTAGCTTTTGCTTTATATGGCTGTTTTCACAAAAGTGTCTACTCACTATTTCAGACAAGCGATCGTTCCACCCTGATATTTTTATTGTATATGCTGCTTTTGTTTAATGTTTATCCGATTACATCCAGTATAATTAGCGCGCTGCTTTTATTTGTTCCGGGCTTGCTTATTTGTTGGTTATTTACTTTGGTGCAGCGCAGATGATGTTAGAAAAAAAGAAACTCCTGATCTTTTCCTCCTCTCTTGCCGGCGGTGGGGCTGAGATGCATTTGGTGCGCCTGTTACCTTTTTTACAAAAAGAATATAATGTCACTTTAGGACTAGCCCGTAAAGAAGGACAGCTCCTTGCTTTTTTGCCCGAAGGGATTGAAGTGGTTGAACTGGGAGCTTCCCGCGTGCTAAAGGCTATTTTACCGCTGGCAAGGTTCATAAAAAAATTTAAGCCCGATATAATCCTAGCCCTACAGGATCATGCCGCCGCAGTTGTTTTGTTAAGTACTTGGATATCGGGATTAAAAATCAAACCTAAATTGGTGGCTTCAATTCAGATGGATATAGCTGCTGAGCGGCGACTAAGTGACAGTATAAAAACAAGGTTATTATTCACTATTTCCCCTTATATTCTAGGCTTTTTTGACCATCTGGTTGGCTGCTCGCGGGGCGTAGTCGCTAGTCTGATTAAAGAGAATTCTTATCTACAAAGAAAAACAACGACTATTTACAATGCTATCTTAGATGACAGTATCATTGCTGCAGCAAAGCAAGAATGTCCGGATCTCTGGCTGCAAAAAAAATCCAAACCGGTGATTGTTGCCTGTGGCCGTTTAACCAAACAAAAAAACTTTTCTTCATTGATCGAAGCTTTTAAACAGGTAAGTGAGAAACTTGACTGTCGCTTATTAATTATTGGTTCCGGTCCTGAGCAGCAAGGACTTGAGGATTTAATTAATAAATTACAACTTAGCGAATCCGCCAAAATATTACCATTCACCAAGAACCCATATTGCTATTTTAGTCGTGCCGATGTTTTTGTCCTTTCTTCTCTCTGGGAAGGTTTAGGTAACGTTCTTGTTGAGGCGATGGCTTGTAAGCTACCGGTGATCAGTAGCGATTGCCCATCGGGACCGGCAGAGATCATAGAAAATAATGTCAGTGGCGTTTTGGTGCCGGTGAATGATTCGCTAGCCTTAGCTCAGGCGATTTTGTCTGTTTTAAGGGACAAAGAAACCGCGCAAAAAACGACTGAAGCCGGCCGGCAGCGAGCATTCTTATTCAGCGCTCAAGCCAGTGCCGAGCAGTATTTAAAGGTGCTTGCCCATGTCTAAAGTATCGCTGATCAGCACTGTTTATAATGGAGAATTATATATTGATGATTTGCTGCGAAATATCAGTGAGCAGACTCTAACAGAGTTTGAATATCTAATTGTTGATGATGGTTCCACTGATAATAGCGTAAATAAAATAAAGGATCTGCAATCTCGTTACCCCTTTGTGCGTTTGCTCCTCGCCGGACGTGTAGGCAGAGTGAAAGCATTAAACTTAGCTGTGGCCAATGCTAGCGGAGAATATATCGCAAACTTAGATATTGATGATTTAATTTACGAAACTCGTTTGCAGCTACAAAGCGAGTATTTAGATGCTCATCCCAGTGTCGGCGTCCTTGGCGGTGCTTATGTTATTAACCAGCAAATACGGCAAGAGCGGATTATTAGAAAACCGCCGCTGACCCATGTGGAGCTAAAAAAACAGCTCATCAGATTAGTTCCCTTTAGTCATTCCGTAGTCATGTTTAGGAAAGAGGCTTGGCAAAAAGTCGGTGGCTACAAAGAAGTAGCTAACGAAGATTTGTATCTTTGGTTTGAAATGGTCAAGGGTGGTTGGCAATTAGCCGCCCTGCCCCAAGTAATTGGCGAGCATAGAAAACATCAAAACAGCTATTGGCATAAGAATTTTAGCTATTTAAAGAGGCAATATGAGCTTGCCTGCTTACAGGCGCAAATAGCTAAGAAATTATGCTGTCCCTACTATGAAAGATTTATTCCTTTTGGGCGAATTGTTTACGCGCTACAGCCGACCTTTCTAAAAACAATAATAAGGAAACAGGGTTTTAGAATTAACGAAGAAAAAATAGCAACTTAATTGTTTGCTGATTTAGTCTATCTCCAAATCTTTCAAAGTTCTTTTTAATGTTTCTTTGTCAATGGGTTTATGTGGATAAGCTTCACATCCACCCCAAAAAGCATCTAAAACATTTTTCGCACCTTCCATTGCTGTGACCATTACTACTTTGACCGCTTTTTTCCCGCCGATGCCTAATTCCTTTTCTTAGTTACGAATAATGTTAAGCACCTCTTTGCCATCTAAGCCGGGCATTTTTATATCAAGAAAAATAATATCATAAGGCTTACCATCTCGATGGGCGCTATCGAAAGCATCGAGCGCCTCTTAGCCATTACTGGCAATATTTGCTTCTCCATACTCCTGTAAAAATCGCTGTAATAACTTACGGTCAGAAAAGTTATCTTCAACAATTAAACTATACATAAAATCCAGCCTCCTTAGCCTAAGTAATTAGTAGGAAATGTGCGCTTTTTTACAAAAGTAACATTGTTTTTACGACCTTTTTATTTCAGGCCGCTACTACCTAGTATCGATAAAGCCTTGCATGGCTTTCTTAAGCTCAGCCAGTTCGTTTTCTATGGTATTTTGTCGTTCTTTTTGTTCGGAGATTTCTGCTCTCAGCGACTCAATTTCTGCTTTCTGAGTTTCAATGATGCTCTGTTGTTCCTGAATGGCTTTTACTAGTTTCCAACTGGAAGGTTGATCTACGCTATACATACCATCTTGATCTTCATGCACCATTTCCGGATGAGTACTCATTACTTCCTGAGCGATAACGCCAGTCGTCTCATCACCGCTAGCCCTAATCGTATAATCCCTGATTCTGAGCTTCATGAAATATTCTAATGCCGAGGAAGCATCGCGAATATTGGCTTTTAAACGTTCATCGGACGAACAAGTTACTGTTACGGAACCTGATTCCGGATTATAACTACATGTTCCGTCGGAATCTTGTAGTTGGAAAATATCTGTATCCGATGCGCTTTCAATATGCAGTAGCAGCTGCGGGTTAATGGTTCCAATACCCACGCGATTATTGCTCGCATCAACTATGAGAGTCGATGTATCCACGATAAAGGAGACACCGGTTGTTCCGTTAATTGTTAGCGATGGGAAAGTAGAGTGGCTATGTGTAACCGCGGCATAGGTCGCAGCGTGAGCGTGACCTGTAGTTGCGTAGTCAGCGGTATGATTATGAGCTAGCGAAGTCAAGTAAGTTGAGTGCGCATGAGTTGTAGTTGCGTAGTCAGCGGTGTGATTGTGAGCTAGCGAAGTCAAGTAAGTTGAGTGTGCATGAGTCGTAGCTGCGTAGTTTGCCGTATGATTATGAGAGCTTGTAGCATAATCAGCAGTATGGTTGTGGGCGAGAGAGGTAATGTAGTTAGCGTTATGATCATGAGCTAGCGAAGTCAAGTAAGCTGAGTGCGCATGAGTAGTAGCTGCGTAGTCAGCAGTATGGTTGTGAGTAAGTGATGTTACAAATGCCGATGAATGTAGTCCATCGAGTAAGTCAGCATTTAAATTAGTATTAAGAGTAGTTGAGGTAGCAGCATATGGTGCTGTTCCCGTAGCTACGGTTGATGTGAAATTCCGAGCAGTAGTTGCTCCATTGACAGTTAGGCTCTTATTGGCAGCTGTGGTACCAATGCCAACATTTCCTACTAACCCGATCTCATAAACAGGGGGAACTGTGGTACCAATGCCGATATTTGATCCATTATCAAATAAACGAGAATTGCCCACAGTAGCTCCAGCTGTGAACTTAGCAATTAAGTTAGGAGCTCCGCTACCGACTACATAGGCCGAGTGTGCATGAGTCGTAGCTGCGTAGTTTGCGGTGTGATTGTGGCCAGTAGCTGCGTAGTCAGCGGTATGATTATGAGCTAGCGAAGTCAAGTAAATTGAGTGCGCATGAGTTGTAGCTGCGTAGTTTGCCGTATGATTATGAGAGCTTGTAGCAT
>JADZAE010000046.1 GCA_020852715.1 Deltaproteobacteria bacterium | reverse complement strand
TCTCGGCTTTCTCTTTTCCACTAAGTCTATGCCTCTTCTTTCTAGCCATTGTAGCCTCCTTTTACTCGGATTCTGCTACTAGGCTATTTATCAGCCTCGCTTATCCATTTCCAACTGAGGCGTTACACTATTAAGCTCCGCACTAGCGAGACCTAAAAATTTTAGAGCTTATAAAAAAGCAGATATACCTGAACTTGCTGCTTTTTATGCAGCAGGTATTATAAAAAATCATCCTTTTATTGATGGCAATAAAAGAACAGGATTTGCCGCTATGGCTGTTTTTTTATCAATTAACGGCTTTGAATTAACTGCTGATGAAACCCAAGTGGTTTTGACTATAGAAAAGCTTGCCTCTGGTGAGCTAAAACTTAATGAATTTACAACGTGGGTAATTAAAAATATTACTCGCTCTAGGGATTTGGAAAGGGAGTAGGGGGGCATCTTTAACCTTAAAAGCGATAAACTTTTGACCACGCAAAATAAAGAATCAACTCTTGAGCTAATCCATAAGGCTATAAAAGAGCATCAAGATCAGCCTCACGGAAATTCTCGGCCTGTGTTTTATGGGGAGCTAGAGTTAGATGATGTTGACTTTGTGAGTTTACCCCAAGAACATATGTTTCCATATCTAAATGCTGCACTAGATAATTGCGTTAACGAATTGGAGCTAAAGAATACCGGTGGTAAATGGTTAGAAGTTCGACCAAAAGATAGTAGGCAATTATTTACTGATTTTCTCACTTGCTCTTATCTACTAGAATATGCCTCCATGCTAGAGCATAGAGCAGCGCATTTTATTGATTATATTCTAGAAGTATTTAACCCAGTTAGATTTTTTACCAATATTGGTCACGGCAATAGCATGTCACCATCGCCCGTTTTAAACTTAACTATAAGTCACAAAGCTTATAAAGAGCTTGGCTACATGGAGTTTACATTTGCCATTATAACTAAAAATAAAATCGGCGTATTTTGCTCTTTTGGAAAAGATTAAAGTATAGTTTGGGACCAATAAACTAACTTAAAAAAGCTAGCTTATTAGTTCCTAATTATTGATTCTTATTAATAAAGCCCTCTTAGATCTATCTGCTCCCCCCCCCAACAACCCCCAGCATAATTAAAAAAGGAGGGTTAACCCTCCCACAAATAGCATATATTATAATCGAATCCAAGATCACCAAACCCTAATCGTAAAATGGTGAATAACCAAACCGATCTAGATCTGGATCGCAAGCATCACCACATATACAACCATCCGATTGGTCATAAGGAACAAAACTTTTTGCAACTACTTCCAAGTCTGTGTTTACATTAGTAACATCATCTTCCACGATGTTCACCTCCTTTCGTTGATGTAATATCGTTCAACACAATATGAACGATTACTCACTACTTAGAACAACCTTTTTATCTGCTAATTTACTATCACGATTAACAATAATAAATTAGCATAACCACGTATACATTATTATCAATATAGATATTAATGTAAATACTTTGTGTGAAAAATAGTTGGAACAAGTGTAAAAAACTTATTAATGACTCGAATGCTAGTAACCTTAGTCATTTATAAATAATAAAAATCTACTTTAATTGAACAATATCCAGTTACGAGAATTTATGAACGGATATAAGCACACACAATGCGTTCTAATTAGAATTGTCACATTTTACACCATAATATCGTAGACCAACTTTTATCTAAAATATTTCGAAAACATTTCATTTTTTACTATTATTAATTATTAGGTAAGGATTGAATCTAATGCGCTGCTTCCACCTAAGAACCCATGCATTCCTCCCGAATGAATGACGACTACTGTTTGTCCACTCTTAATTTCGTTAATCTTCCGTAATTGGAATAAAGCTTGAAAAGCTTTACCTACATAATTCGGATCGATTATAATATTATGTTTCCTTGCCATATAAAATATAAAATCAACTTCTGAGAAATCATGAACATCATATCCTTTTCCCATGGCGCCATCAAATAGCAATAGATTCGGCAAAGACCGAACACTCTCATCTAAACGCTGGGGAAAACCGTCAATCAAGCCATCTACTCTATGCTTTGCTTGACATCGGCTTTCTGATATACACGATCCCCAAATCGTCCATGGTTTTTTCAAACGAACTGCTCCAAATGCAACACCAGTAGCAGTTCCTCCTGATCCAAATGCACTTATAACATGATCGATAGAAATTCCGGCACTTGCTTCTTGTTTCGCAAGTTCATTAGCTGCCTCAACGTAACCCAATATTCCCGGCCATTCGGAAGCTCCCGGGAAAATTATAAAAGGAAACTCATCTTTTTCCATTAGAATATCTTTAAAAGAATCAATCTCTTGATTGACGACTGCCCATGGAAGGTGTTCGCGCCAAATAATTTCAGCTCCAAATACTATACTGAGCAAATAGTTGCCAGTTACAGTTGTAGGGCATTTATGAACATCTCCGGCGTAAATCAAATAACATCGCTTGCCTAACATATTACTTGTATAAGCTAATGCTTTGCACTGGTTCGATTGAGTACTTCCTGCGGATAGAAAACAGCTTGCGCCCGAATTTATACCTTTCCATAACAGATATTCAAGTTTGCGAAGCTTATTACCCGATGCTAGTTGGTCAATAAGATCCTCCCTTTTTATGTAAACCCTAATATCCAACTCTCTACTTAAGGATGCATTGTATTCTAAAGGAGTTGGAACCTGAGCAAAACAATATTTCGTAACACCACCACAACCAGACGTCGTTTTTATCTGAACAGATTCCATAAAACTCCTATATGCCGAAACATGATAAAGTTTCGTTTAATGACGTATTTATAGATGGAAATATCTCTACTAACTGTCGAATTTCTTCCGAAGAATAGCAATACGCTATCCGAGTATACTTTTTGCGAATCTCAGCCACAGATTCTGCAATTCGAGCTGGGGGAGTTTTTCGTTGAATACAATTGGCAACTAATTTTGCTAACTCTATCAAATCATCACTACTAATACCTAGCCGCGTTGGTTCATTTAGTCCCATTCTAATGCCCGATGTTGAGCATCCTGGTAAGCTTGAAAATGGATTGACTTGTATACCTGCCTCATGCAGCAGATTCCCTAAGTGCGCAGAATCTTCATCGCAACTAATCCAAACTTGATGACATTCAGTAAAGCCACTCTCCTTACCTATGACATTAACATCATACGATGACAGTGCCCGTGCGAAGTTCTTGGCATTATCTACGGTGCAGCGAGCATATTCCTTACCATCCTTTGCCGAAAATTCAATTAATGCAATTGCAAGTGCGATAGTATCAGCCATGTGTTGATGGCTTACAAGACAATCTGTTGTCTTCTGGAAGCGACTAAACAATGATTCGTTATTAGTTGCAAAAAAACCCTTATGTGGACCAGGAAATGTTTTATGAGTCGACCCCCCAAACGAATCTGCTCCTTGAATTAAAGGATTTTCTATAACATTACCCAGAATAAGTCCATTAATATGACTACTATCATAATGAATACGAGTTGTGGGGGAAACGGAAGATACGATGGTTTTTAACTTGTCAACTCGAAGGGGAAATAAAGAATTCGCTTGATCAATATATATTAAGGTAGGTTTTTCAGAATATAGAACTTCTGCTAATTTACCCTCATCGATAGAGTTTGCATTAAGGCAGGGTAAAAATAGTGCCTTTAAGGCAAACGTTTCTAAAACACCTTGAGTACAGGCATGCCCACCCATCTCGCCGGGTAACACCATAACCTTATCACCAGGACGACAGTATGCTCCGAGCGTTAGCTGCATTAAATTCATACCTGATAAGGCTCGGGTATCTACAAATTTTGCTTTACATAAATCGGATAGTAGGGGGTGTAAAATCGAAGTTTGAATATCCGCGATATCTTTTCCCCCAAAAAATACCCAATGCCCAAATATTCTATGATCATTCAAGTAGTAACGAGCGTAAGCATCAAAAAGGAAAGGTAAGCGAGCTGCGGGGGATAAACTATTTTCGCTTGGAACTAGATAGAAACTTTTTTGATAACAGTTCTCATGTGCGTCCAGATAGCTCATTAATTGTTTAAGCATATTATAATTTCCACAGTTAAGGGGATTAAGTCTCCCAACTACTAATAGTTACCAGACGGGCCACAAACTCATTACATCTTTTCGCCGTTGTGCAATATTTGCAATACAAAATGCAACATGGTTTAATAGTTGGTAGTATCTACTAACATAACAATTTGGTAAAATTAACAAATTATGAATAATATATCCAATAACCGTATTAGTATTATAGACGGTCATAATGATTACCTTTCTTGGTGTATTGAGAATAATATTACCTCCAGTAAGCATTTTTTAAGCGCGACAGACCCCCATTCTTTCAGTTATCCGAATCTAACCTTAGCCGGACTGATATCTGGATTTTTTGCCTTATGGACAATGAAAGAATGGTGTACCGGAGTTAAACAGCAACTTCCTCATGGTTTTACGATCTCGCTTTCAAAAAGTATTGATCGAGATATTGCTTCGAAGGAAGTAAATACGCAGTACTCATTACTTATTGATATTATAAAGAGTTCGAATAACAAGGTATCGCTCGTAAGAAATATTAATGACCTAATGTTATGTCTTACTGGTGACCGATTAGGAGTTATCTTACATATGGAAGGAGCAGAACCATTATGTCCCAGACTCACGGACCTTTCGGACTGGTATAACAAAGGGCTCAGATCCTTAGGTTTAACGTGGGCAAGAGCAAATGCATTTGGGAATGGCGCACCGTATTTCATGCCCGGTGATCCTGATCAAGGCGCCGGTCTTACCGACAATGGCATTAATCTAGTAAAAGCATGTAACGCTTTGGGAATTCTTGTAGATGTCGCACATTTGAACGGAAAGGGCTTTTGGGATGTGTATCACGCATCAAGTAAACCCTTTGTATCAACCCACACAGGTTGCCATAAAATTTGCCCATCTAGTCGAAATCTTACCGACGAACAGATTTTAGCGATAAAGGACAAAGAAGGACTTATAGGAATAACTTTTAGTGTTACCGAGTTAAGACGAGATGGACTTTCCATTAAACAAACACCGCCTGATATTCTTATAGAACATATCTTACACGTGTGCTCTGTCGCTGGGATAGAATATGTTGCATTTGGATCTGATTATTGTGGAGGAACTCTTCCTTCAGAACTTGAGCACGTTTTGAACATAAGAATATTACATCGTAAGCTTTTAGAAGCGGGGTTAACAACATTGGATTTGGAACATTTATGTTATAAAAATTGGCTACGGGTGCTCAAAAAAGTATGGTTGTAAGACGCAACCGTAGCAAGTCTTTTCCAATTTTGATACTTAATCAATCTTGTAATATAAAGCTGTTGTTCACCTAATCGATACTTTTGTGTAAAAGATTCGCACTTCCAACGGCTACGCTCTAATGCCCTATTTAAATTGAGAAAAGTTAAAACCTATTGTTAAGACATCATATTAAATTTAATCGTCTAAAAATTCTCTCCCCCTCAGAAATACTTAGATTAATAATTGATACTTTTCTTCTGAAACTTAAACAAAATAAATGTTGGTAGCGTAGATGTTAACTTAAACGTCCATGGATCATACTTACGCGTTGCCCTCGCTGGTTTTGCCTCCATATAGTCTGCTAACTCAAAGCCACTATTAAGAGCGGTTCTTAGAAATGTTTCTAGCGTGAAATTTGACATCCTTACTTTCCCTAAGGAACCTAAATTATTAAGTTTTGGAGATTCATCAAAATAATTACCATAAATAGCTCGCCTTCCAAGGTTTATATTGTTTACTCCAACTATTTGATCTTTACTTTGATTTATCAAATTAAAGATGGGATGGCCCGTAGAAAAACAAAAGAGACCACTTATTTTGAGCACCCTGTTCACTTCCGCAAATATTTTATTTAAATTAGTTAAGTAGTGAAGTGCTAAACTTGAAAATACTATATCATAATTCCCATCTTTATAAGGCAATTTTTTTGAAATATCTTTTACATAAAATTCGGTATGGGGAATATTTTGATCCCTTGCATGCTGAATAAATTTGCTGCTTAAGTCAAGCCCAACTAATTTTCGAAAATGTTGTTTTGATAAACGTTTTGCATGGTCTCCAAAACCACAACCTAGCTCCAGTATATTTTTGTTTGCTACATTTCCTAACATCTTAATCATCGCAGGCACTTCGATATCCCTGTTATAATCAAACCGGTTAATATCTCCCCGCCTCATAATGTAGTGATCAGCTAAATCATTGTAATCTGTCATAAATGAACCAACGCAGTTATTGCTATATTACAAACAGTTTGCATTAAGATAAGTCATATCACGTATAATTATTGGATTATTCGAGGGCAACTCTGTGGGCGTAGTGTTGATAAACGATGCTTTAATAACTTCTAAAATATGATCCGAATCTCGTTTTTTTGAGCCGTGTTGTTCAACGCAATATGGATCCGGACCAGATAGATTTCCCGAAGCTAAGATAACCCGGGCTCGACAGCCGCTTGAACAGACTGATCTAAATAACGAGCATCCCTCACACAATTGGTTACTTTCCTTCTTTCTGAATTTATTCAGTTGTGGCGATTCATTCCAGATTACATTAAATGGAATCTGCCTTATATTTCCAGCACAAAAGTCGGAAGATCTAATAAAACCACAGGGAAATATATTTCCTTTTGAATCGCAAATACAAGCGACCTGTCCGGCATTACAATGGCTAAAACTGACAGCCTCGGAATTATCTGTTTTACATTGTAGGATACTGTATTGCATTAAAGTATCCTCATCGAGCAAAGAATATAAAAATGGAGGGAATTGAATAACACATTTACTTATTGGGATTACAGAGCTTATTGTTTTCACAAGCTGATAAATATCTTCTCCTTCCAACCTAGGAAATATACGAGCGTTATTCTTGGCACGGCCTGTGTTTTTTGTTAGCGCTAACAAAACAGCATTACATCCCAAATCATCTGCTGTAGAAACCACAAAGGGGATATCCTTAATATTTTCTTTAGATAGGTCCATACGAATGGAAACAGCAATGCCTATCGATGTTAGACACCGAATCCCGTCTGTTGCTTGCATGAATGAACCCGCTCCTCTTATGTAATCGTGATAAAATAGGCTTCCTTGTAATGACACTTGAACGCTATTGATTCCAAAAGTTTTTAGCTGATTTGCAATTTTTACATCTATAAGAGTAGCGTTTGATTCCAAACATACAGCTAGACCGTGTTTCTTCGCCGCCATAATCACGTCAAATATATCTGGCCTCATCAATGCTTCTCCACCAGTAAGCACTACCGTAAGTGTACCGTTTAACCGAAGCTCAGAAAAAAAATCATCAAGCTCAGAAAGGGTCAATTCTTTTAAGCCCTTTTGCCCTGCATCATTAAAACAATGACGACAATGTAAATTGCAGGTAGACGTGGTTTCAATAAATACAACTAAAGGTCCTTTAAGATTACTATTATTATTTATATTAAACCGTTCTAACTTGGCTACCCACCGGCTATCTTTATCAACAAAACCGTGGCTTTCGCACCAAGTAATAAATTCATGGTAATCTTTTTCGGTTATTAGTAGATTTTGTAAAACCTCTTTAGTTATTTCGCGACCATTAATAAGTTCAGACAACAGTTGGCGGCCAACTAAACTTATAAGGAAGTGGCGGGAAGAAGCCGCATCATAAGCGATTCCAAAATCATTGTATAACGAGATAGCACTATTGCAATAGCTTTGATTCATTGTGGTTTTCATAAATTCTTTACTTACGCCTGCATTCGCTTAGAAATATTTCTAGCAGGACTGCGTTTAGAGAAGCCTTTGACAATATCCTCTCGCACAAAAGGGCCACCGACACTTTACGATGCGCTTCTGGTGACATGTTTTTGCATAACCCTGCAAAAACTTTCATAGCGCACCATAACTTATTTTTATTCCCCAGCCAAGACTTACACATTAAAAAAGGAACAAAGCGGATATTCCACTATTAATTCAAAACGCACCCTTTAATATGCCAAATATAATAGTAAGGCCCCCCGCCGCAAAGGCTACTTCTGAATCCTCCTCAAACTACAGATCTGTCTATTGACCCATTTGTGTAATACATATATAGGCCAAAACTATCATATTGATTAATTAAGGCGACTTTCTGTTGCCCAATAATTTTATAAGGACACTTTGTGCTGGCGCATCAAGCAATCCAACCAAGACTTTATTGTTGTTGAGATTCCATCTCCTGCTAACACTTTTAATACTAAAAGAAATTATAGCATATTAACCATCACCAAGAGTGGGTTACGAACCATCACTGTGATAGAAATATTATGTCGGCTTTTAAACTTGCCAGAATCAAGCATTGTCGCGTCAGGTTTAAAAGATGAGGATGCCATAACCACTCAATGGATCACAGTTAAACAAATACTAACCCACAACGACATATCGAATCTAAATAAGTCAGCCAGTGAGTTATTATCGGAGCACCAAAGCATCCGTGTCTCGCTCTTCGGTTACTCAGACCAGTCTGCTCGACCTGGTGATCTCCTTGGCAATGCTTTTACCATCACCATTAGAAACGTATCTGATGAACAATTAATTTGGCTAACAACTAATGAGGGGGTTAGCCTGCCGTTCATTAACTATTACGATTGCCAAAGATTTGGTTTACCTACTGGCCCCAAGCTTACCCATCGCGTAGGAGATCTGCTTATCAACAAAAAATCCTATTCAAAGGCATTTGAGATTTTAAGCTTAGTTGAAAGTGAGCTGTGCAATAACAAACCTCCATTTATATCTGCACGCAAATTCTTTAATTCGATAGGATCTGGGAGAAAAGCCTTCTATATGAGTTCCTATCGCTCTTATCTATGGAACGAATCTGTTAGGAAACTGGTATTAACTTGTTCTCAAGAAGAACAAGTTATCGCCCTATCTGAAGGTGAGCATTGCTTTGTTTATCTAAAAGACATTGATGCAATTTTTAGAGCTAGGCCACTTATGTCGGCACTTGAGATGAAAGGGTTCAAATACTTCAACGCCAAAATAAATGAAGTTGCAAGACTTCGGCCGATCACGGTTTCTGCAGCATACAAGATTATTGACATAGAAAAGAAAAACTCAGCTAGCATTAATATCGTTCTTTCGTTTATGCTACCCTGTGGTTCTTATGCTACAAGTTATCTTAAACAACTGGAAGTATTCGCATGCAAACACTAACAATAAATAAAGGATATTGTGATTAGCGCACAACATTATAAAATCGCTGCGCTAAAATCACTCCAAGTTCGATTGAATCTCGATGAGCTATAAATACTTGTCCAAGCGACAACTTCTTGTTCCCTTAAATCACTAATCTTTTCTTATCTAATCCTAAAAAGCCTTATTTACCTTAATAATTTTAAATAGTTGAACATAAGATCCTTCATGATTTCACTATCGTTGCCTCGTTCGACGTTCCTCTTATTAACCAAAGAAGTTCTTCCCTCTTTCTCCCACCAAACTTTTTCTTTGTCATTTGACATTTTATAATCCCATACCAATACCGCTTCTCTTTCCCAAATTTGCTTAAAGCTTATATGTCAGTTTCAATTATTTACCCGCCAATTCGTTGCGTTTTATTTATTTACGTAGTAGAAGAAACTCATAATGAATTCTTGTATTATTTATTTGTCGTGAATTACAAGTTAATCTTCTTTTATTTATTAAACTGAGTAAAATGTAAAAGACCTTTCCCTAATATGTTAGGTGTTTTTAGGTATTGGGGGCGGGGAAGATTTAATTGAGGTTATGACCAAGACTAGTTGGCGGCGGTCTGCCTACCACTAAATAGTAAATTCTGGTGTTTGAAAGGAAACTTCCATGTGCGCTAAGCAAAAGCACTTGCTTTTTCTTGGTTCTGACAATTGCAATGATGCTGTTGAAGTTCATCGCCGAGCAAAGCAACTTGGCTATTTAGTTACCTTGGCGAGCCTACGCCCTAGCTACCATTCAGCGGAAGTATTAACTTATGTGGATAATTTGTGGGATGTTAATGTTAACAGTGCTACTGAAGTTCTCAGTAAAATAAAGGAACTTAGTCCATCAAATTGTATAGATGGTGTAGTAACATTGTTGGATTATTGGGTCGTTCAGGCAGCTCAAATATGTAACAAATTGGGGCTACCGAATATAAAACCTGAGGTTGCCGAGTTGGTTCGAAATAAATATTTATTTCGACTTGAATTACAACGCACAATTCCTGAACTTAACCCTAAATTCTGCATTGCATATACAGTTGAGGAAGCGATTGCTTTTGCAAAGCATAATGGCTATCCGGTTGTGGCAAAACAGCAAGATGGTTTTGACAGCAGGAATATCCAATTATTACGCAATCGCACTGATTTAGGGCGCTTTTTCGACTATGCTCAATCATGGAAAATTAATGCGGTTGGCCAGCCTATCGCAAAAGGAGTTCTCCTTGAAAGTTATATAGTCGGCACTGAATACAGCATTGAGACATACCAGTGTTTAGGAGGTAAGCTTAGAGTACTTGGGGCGTCTAAAAAGCTTATCTATGGAAAAAACCGAGGGGCTTTTATCAAAATAGGAGCTGCATTCCCCTGGGTTTCAGAAGAAGCAGACATTGCCATTAAAGCCACTGTAACCGCATTGGAAACACTAGGTCTGTCGTATGGCATTATGCACACCGAACTAAAAATGACAGCAGATGGTCCAAAATTGCTTGAGATTAATCCACGGATGCCAGGGGATAACTTAGGAGTAAACGTAATAGGCGCGGCAGTTACGGTTTCACCAGCAGAATTGGTCCCGAAATTAGCCGTAGGCGAATCTGTTGACTGTAGCGTTATTCCTAATATTGCCTTTGCAATCCATCGAATCCCGGCTCACAAGAACGGAGTTTTATCTGCCATTGATATTTCCTCTGTTATTCAATGTGACGGGGTCGAGCAAGTTAAAATGTTTCCGCTAGACCTTCCAGTAAAGGTTAAACAGCCAAACTGCGGGGGCGATCTTTTGGGTTACGTCATTGCCCGTGGCGATACTGCATCAGTAGCACTAACGCGTGTCACTAATGCTGCAAAGCGGTTAATGCTAGTAATTAATTATTGGTGGGGGGTTTATTTGAGTTTTTCTTCCCCCCTCTTTTTAACCAATATATGGTGTCTAAATAATGAGTAGATTATTATGTTTCTGTATCTTTGTTGCCACTAACAAGAAAGATGTAGAAACAGCTAAAAGGTTATAACAAAAGGTCCGAAAAGGAGGGCATTGCAATGGCAGCAACTATTGTTGTTCCGGATGTGATAAGAGAGCTTAACAAGCGTTCTTTCAAAGCAGGAAAGATACTGTGCGAAAATTGGGATGTTCCATTAAAAGATTATTTGAATAGCTGCGTTGGATTAAAAAACGCAGCACCAGGTGATGCTTTTTCACGAAAAGTAATTGCGGAGACTACAATGGAGAATAATTTATCAGCTGGATTGACTCCGGACGATAAGTTATTTGTATATAATGATCTTCTATTATCACCATTGATTCAGCTAGGATGTCATATCCATTGTTTATATGATCAGGCATTCTTTTTTAATTGTTTATTGCACCAAATGGCCGCTAGGAATGCGCATATGCGAGTACTACTTGGTCAACTATGTGCTACTATTAAATTGCTCGTTTGTCGGTCAAGGTTAACTGGTCCTGCTTACTTACACCTTAAAGACGACATATTTAAGCTATTTGATATCTCGAAAAACATCGAAGCTAAAACAAACACAGTTCTTGCCTCGTCCGTTAAAATGATTATTGAGCCCCTTGGCTTAATTACTCCTAGGTACGCGAATATCCGTCGTCCAGAGTTAATAGAGCCATTTTGCGGTGAAACATTTACCGGAGCCGAGGACGCATTTACTAAGGTAAATATTCGTATTTGGGAACAACTTAACATTGTCGCTCGAAAGCCACTGCTGTATTTCCCCGAATCCTTCACCGGCGAAATACTGAAGCGTCACATACAGAGGGGAGAGGGACAAATATTCTCCCTTTTATTCTGCCCAGATGTGTGGAAAATATTCTTATCCTTGAGAGAGGTAATATCGACTAGTCTATATCAAGAGCTGAGCATAGCAACGGATTTTTTTTGGTATGCTCATATGGGTCACTTTCTTCCAATTAAACTTGGGCAAAAAGGAAAAACTCCAGTTATGCTCTTGATTCAAAAGGGTGAGACGGTGTTATGTGAAATGAAGCCAGATAATGTATTGCAGCTAATGGAGGAAGGAAAACTTTTTCCTGATCTGATTTTAAGTTATCTGGTACTATGCGTTTTGCCTAATAGTGTTGCACTCGGTGGACCTAGCCAGTGTGAACATATTCAGGCTATCCAAGAAATCCTTTGGGAAACACATAGAGTCACAGGGTTTTTGTCCCCCGGTGTAAATCAACAGTCTTTTTGTTCGTTGAGTAGTCGCTTGGTCACGCACTTACTTATAGAGGATAATCCTAAGTATTATTCGGTAATTTCGTCGCTAAGCGGTCGCACGGTGGTTGAGGAGCTGGAACAAGAGATAGAGAGGAAGACAATTGGACAACTTGTTGGATCAGGAAATCAATTTGAATTTCTGTTGTCCAACGCGAAGAAGAAAGGTTTTTGAATAATGTTGTAAACACTCGGTCTTTATAATTCTTATAAAGACCGAGTGTTAGCTGTTTCACTTTATTATATTTCATTTATTACAAGCATAGTCTTGGTTTCGACTTCAATAATAACTATTTTTTACCAATATTGGTCACGGCAATAGCATGTCACCATCTCCCGTTTTAAACTTAACTGTAAGTCATAAAGCTTATAAAGAGCTTGGCTACATGGAGTTTACATTTGCCATCATAACTAAAAATAAAATCGGTGTGTTTTGCTCTTTTGGAAAAGACTAAAGTGTAGCTCGGTGATGTGTAGCAGGGGACGGGGGGATATGCCCTGTTTTTACTGTACGTTTTTCAGGACGATGCAATATTTTCAACTCGCTAAAAACGCCCCCATAGAGCTGGCGCAAAGTTAAAGCCCGTCCGATTATTCGTTGATAAACTACGGTTCTTGATGATATTAACAACGTGATACCATACTTATAAAGGCAACGTTATGAATAAAACTTTTTACTTTGTTTATTATGTTATTCTTGTAATAGTCTTAAGCGCGTGCAGTATGAGAGTGATCGCAGATAAATGCAATGTATACTTGGACCCTTATTCCCCGAATGCATCATATACCCTCACAAAAGGCCAAGAGGTAGTTCCGGAACAATTTATCAAGGGTGGATGGGTTAAAATAAAAAAGCCAGTAGAAGGATTTGTTAAACGAGAGAATGTGCAATGGACATCAGAGAAAGATAAAGATCGTTTGAATAATTCTCCTAGCAACGATCCTCAAATCTCAGATAGTTATCAATCAAATAATAAACTTTCTGAAGAAATAAATTGTCCCCACACTCTCACGATGGAGCAACGAACTTATTTCTTAGATAGCCGATCCAATTTAACCAACGCCATTCGCATGGAATATCAGAGACTAGTTAATCAATTATATTCTGAAATAAGCCAATCCTTAGGTAGGAAGGACCAAGATAGAGCTTTAATGAAAGAACAAGCCAACGTGGAGCGATTTAAGGCATTTATGGATGTTTTTCGCGCCGCAGCGAAATTAGATCACGCCGTAGAAATGGGAGAACAAGATACCAACAAACTCAAACAGCAGTTTTACAACGATTTACCTACAAACAAAGACAGTTATGATACTAAATTAGCAGACTTAGATTATGCGGTGCAGAAAGAACTATACAAAACTTATGTTGGTAAGTCGATGGATGCCTCGTTATTTGAGGGCATGTTACATTTCTACCATTACAAAAGTGGAATAGGAAATACTGCAGAACAACGAGATATGTTATTGTTATTAACTTGTGAATCCTGGAGAGATGCTTTCCTTCCATTTTGTATCGAAAAACAATGGTCAAATGATACTTGTAAAAAAACTGTTGGGGAATTTCGCGGAATTGTAACTAGCCCATATGAAGGACTTCTATTAAAAGCTGCTCAAGATGTCACTAACGCTAGGCGCCTTAAACAACAGCAAATTGAGTCTTTGGGTTACAAAGCAATATGCGATGGAGCTAACTGCAACCCCGCTTTAAAATAATTTACATTTGCCATTATAACTAAAAATAAAATCGGCGTGTTTTGATCGTTTGGGGATGACTAAAGCATAGCTAGGTTCTATGGTGCAGGGTAGGGGATCACAACGATAATAATAATTATTTATAGAGAGCATGCATTTATCTCAATCAAAACAAAACCCATTTAAGTGAAAGGTGATTACTATTGCGAAATTCCTAATAAAATTCTATTTTGCGTTAATTTCCCCCCGACTTGTAAACGCTCTTTGCATCTTATTTTATATGTCTCAGAAATTTAAAAACATTTTAAATATACTACTTTTATACTTAGCCACATCTAGCACACTATGTGCCCAGAGCTTTGATTGTCGCTATGCCTCATCACTTGTCGAAAATCTAATTTGCACAAACACAGAACTATCAGATTTAGATGAGCAAATGACAAACGCTTACCATAATATTATTAATATTTTGGGTTCTAATAGCATCAAGGAAAATCAACGTAACTGGATTACCACCCAAAGAAACAAATGTGATAGCACTAATTGCCTTATCTCAATATACCGCGCTCGGATATTTTATCTAAAAAACCTTCAGCCCATAAACAATAATGATGCTTCACCAAATACTCCGATCATGAATGATTGTGAACACAGCGATATATATACTGTACCGGTTCAGCGGAAACAGGACAAACGGCAGATATAAATAACCTAGTAACAAGTTATTAATGAAACCCATTAAGCAGCAAGTAGTGAGTCTTGAGCTTGCTGCTCTCTAAGCATCTTCTTTGCTCTGCGCGCCGCTTCAAGCTTCGCATCGCGTGCATTGA
>JADZAE010000045.1 GCA_020852715.1 Deltaproteobacteria bacterium | reverse complement strand
CCATTTATCGATCGTGGACAAGCCAATTCCTAAGTCCTCGGCAACTTGCTGCTTGGTTAATCCACCTTCAATTACCAACTTGGCTGCTTCATCTTTGTATTCCTTACTGAATTTCCTGGGCATATCTTGCTCTCCCTTAATTTCCTGACAGTTTTACTTACTCCATTATTACTGTCCGGTAAATCGGGGGAGGTTCAACTCCCTTAGAGTATTGGCACTTGGAGATAAAACTTTTAGCCATTCCTCTAGGAGTAAAAGCTCTTCCTCTTTACTCTTAATAAGTCGAGCTAGAAGCGATAAATCGGCATGCCGATCCTTAGGGAGCAGATATAGCCATTTAAAGTTCTCAGAGAACATGTTATTTAATAAGGGCAGGGGGTTAGCGGAAGTAACTGGGGAAATATCAAAATTTGGTTTATGCGCTTAAGATACTGTATTTACAGAACAACATGTCCTCTGAGAGGTATTTTGGTAATAAAATTAAGACATAGTAATATATATACAGAAAGTATATACTATATATATGAAAAGGAAGGTCAAAAAGGAAGAATTTGTGGCGGAGAAACAGAGCGTGGCGAACGTGGGTGTCTATCTGCGAATTCCAAAAGATGTGCTTGATTGGTTCAAGCGTTCGGGGCGCGGGTATCAAACACGAATAATTGCCATACTCAAGGATCATGTTGAGGAACAAAGGGTTTTAAAAATACGGTGCTTACAAAAAGCGCAGGATATTTACAGCCAGTATCACACTAAATGCTTCTGGCATATGAAACCTGATTTAACAATTAATGAAGAAAATGTTGCTATGGTGATTAGTGGCCTAAGACACTTTGGCGGACATGAAGGTTGGAGATTAGCTGCGGAGATAGAAAATGCCTTACACTAAATTTCAGGAAAAAGTATTGCAGTTACTGGCCAAGAATCGCAATCCCGAAAGTTATCTTGCCGGGGGAACAGCGATTAATCGCGAAGGCGATTCGCTTCGCTATTCACGCGATTTAGATATCTTCCATGATGCGCTTGAGCAGGTGGCTATTTGCTCTAAAGCTGATATTGAAACTCTGCAAAATGCCGGCTATAACGTTGAAGTTTTAATTCGCCAGCCCGGATTTGTGCAAGCTATCGCTCGCTTTGGTAAAGATGAGCTAAAGCTCGATTGGGCAGTGGATTCAGCCTTTCGCTTTTATCCTGTGGAGGCGGATAAGTCATGTGGTTATCGACTTCATGACGCTGATCTTGCCACAAATAAGTGTCTCGCTTTAGCCAGTCGCTCTGAAGTGCGAGATGTGCTTGATCTAATACAAATTAACGATTCATATTTATCGCTAGAGGCTGTTTGCTGGGCTGCTTGCGGGAAAGATCAAGGATATACTCCGGCCATGATTTTAGATGCCATAAAAAGAAATAGCCGCTTTACCAAAGACGATTTAGACCGCGAGCACTTAGCAAAAGAAATCAATTTAATTGAGCTAAAGCAACGCTGGACAGAACTTCTTAAATCAGCAGAAGAATCGCTGCAGGCCTATCCCGCCGACAAGCTTGGATGCTTGTTTATTGATAAATCCGGTCATCCGCATTCGCTTAAAAAGACGACGGAGTTTTCTAAACTTAAACCACATTTCGGTTCGGCTCGCGGAGCATGGCCACGGCTCGCATAAAATAGGTCTTCCGAGGTGTTGGAGGAGAGATTTTTGAAATGTTCTGCCAGTATATAACCGGTCGCTAGGAATTAGAAATTATAAGCGAAAACTGCTTTGATGAGGCCTTTAGAAGAATGATTTGAAGTTTTTATTGCAATACGAGTTTGCCGTTAAGGTAGGAGGCAGGGAATAGCTCAAACTTTATTTCAGAAATACCGTCAGAAGTTAAATCTTCCATTATGCCGGGGTAGTTGCGAAGAGTTTTAATACTTTCCATAATTTCATTTATGCTCTGGTGACCATTCATTAGGTGCATAAAGTCACAACCGATTGCCGCATAGGCGCTAGGAGCTACGGCATAACGTTGTAAATATTCAGATTTAAAATTGGCTGACTCCTTGCGGTCGGAAAAATAAAATCGAGGTGTTGTTAAGTACACGCCCTCAAGTATATTCTCATTACTAGCAGCTAAAGTTGGTGAGGCTAAAATCCAGTTGCTCATTAGTTTAGCCTTAATTTTTAGCTCTTTTGCTTTACGCACAATTTGCAATTCTTGTTCTTCTAATCCGACTATGTAAATTCCCTCAGCGCCACTGCTTTTAGCCTTGAGAAGTAGCGGGACAAAATCAACAGTATCATTGAGATAGCTCTGCATAGATACTACTTTGCCACCATGGGCCTCAAAGGCAGTTTGGAAAGCATCTCGATAAGAAATGCCATAATCGTTTTCAGAATAAATAATCGAGGCTTTAGAAATTCGAAGTTTTTCTGCCGCCAATTTTGCCATAATTGGAGCTTCTTGCTCGCCGGAGGAAAAGTAGCGCCACGCGTTTCCTCCGGTCTCCTTAAGAACATTGCTAGATGAGACGACTGTGGTCAGCAGTGGTATCTTTCTATTATTTGCGATGGGAATTATCGCCTTGGTCACCCCACTAAATGCGGTAATTGCTAACTTGATATCATCGGCATTTACCAATTTATTAAAAGCAGTCACCCCTGTAGTTGGATTTGCCTGACTATCTTCAAAAATGATTGTGATATTCTTGGGCTTGCAAAGTTCTATTCCGTTTTTTAACTCAATTCCGGGAAATGACCCCATGGCGCTTAATGGTAATATCGCACCGACTTTTAAGTTAGCAGCCTCCTGCGCCTCGGTTTTCGAAAGGAACACAATAGTTAAAATTACTGCACAAACTAATATCGAAGTGAAACTTTTAGTCATGAGAAATATTCTTCCTCTTTTTAAGTTCTCAAGAAATGTAGCAATTCAATAGCTGATTATATCGAAAATGGCAAGGAATATACTATCAAGAAATCTGATTCAACTTTTAGCCGCCCCAAAAGTTCTCTGAAAACATGTTATCTATAGTTTAAAATATTTGCTGATGCACTTTGAAAACGTTGAGGTCTATCAAATAACTGCCGTTGGGGAAAAAGATTATGTCTCCAAAGAAGGCATTCGGTTTGTTCTGCTCTAAGCTTGCTAAATCTGCTCATCTAACGCTCTCCGAGAACCCGATTTTAAAGTTTTTGGCATACAGGATGTATGTCTTTAATTGCCAATATTAATAAGCGGTGATAAATTTTGCCACAAAGGGCGTCTTAACTTCAGGAGAATTTTTATGCTGAGCAAAATGTGGTTTCGTGTCGTGATGGTCTTGGTTTTAGCTGTCACTTTCATGGGGGCGGGCGCACCCGGCGGTTGTGAACGTTTGTTGGAAACGAATGCCATTTG
>JADZAE010000044.1 GCA_020852715.1 Deltaproteobacteria bacterium | reverse complement strand
TTTCAGGGGTATTAGAAACATGAATATTTTTAAATTTATTGACGTTTCCTCATTGGAAACGACTAATCTTGTGAAGGCTTAGTCTCTTGTCCCCCCACAGTTTTGCTTCGCAAAACTTGCCCCCTCTGGGGGCTTTTATATAGAAACTCAGTAAAAGTCGGGAACGGATACAATTTTTTATCTGAAAACATTTGGAACTTTTGATACCAATGATCGGCTCTAGCTACAGCCTTGTTCAATTAAACCTTTTATTCCGAGAAGACTTTCTAAATGCTGGCCTATCTAGCTATGAAATATAAATTACGGTGGCGAGTTTAAGTCACAATGCCATTATTATGTGCGCTTGTGTTCCCGAACGCTTTAAACGGCCTTTTTAACCATAATTCTTTGCCTGTAATATTAAGGGGTTATAAATTTCTTGGTCATAAATTTGATTTTTACTAATTGTCTGAGCTAAATGCCTCACTGCTAAGGCTACAGATTTTATTATAAATGTTTGTTAGCACTTTTATTGAGATTTGAGTTGTCGGTTTGTAAATAATAACCATTAACATAAGGGCAATATTATGGCTGTTAAGCTTTCAAGAGAAGAACAATATGGAATTATGGCGCTAGTGGATTTAGCATATAATTTAGATGGTGGACCTGCGCAGGTAAGGCAGATTGCCAAGAGACAGCGAATCCCTCAGCGTTTTTTAGAGCAAATTTTTGCCAAACTTCGCCAAGCGGACGTCGTTGTTGGTAAACGCGGTCCTCGTGGTGGATACTCGTTGGCTAAGCCGGCTAATGAAATTAAGCTGGAAGAGGTTATGCAGGCTCTTCGTCCCCGCTTACAAGAGGATGACAGATCTGATGCCCCTGCTTTAGCCAACCTCATTGACAATGTTTGGTCTGAGATTGAAGGATCTTTCCACTCTACTTTGCGCCAAGTGTCATTGGCTAACCTATGCGATCGTGCAAAAGCGTTAGGAATTGATGATGTAGATAAAGTTGTAAGCTCGTCTTCATCCATGAACTAATCTAGTAGATTAGTGCTTCATTAAGGGGTATGTCAGGTCTAACTAGGCATACCCCTTTTTACTTACATCAACAGTAAAACAACGAATCGTATTTCGTTACCAGTCCCTTAAATTAACCAACCAATGTGCCCTGAAAATAGCAACCTATAGCCTACCCGTACCCATACAAGATCCACACTTAGCAAGGATGATCCGATATTATCATCAACGAAAATTCTTGTTGCATCAACTATTTATATCACCTTATATCAACATGAAGTAAGCTCATTTGTTGTTTTTTGGTGGTTTGGTCGTTAATGGTAAAATTTACCGCAATAAAAGATTGGCTATTAAGCGCTGAGGGAATGGTCTCTGTTCTAAGTAAGGGTCTGTTCCTGTTTGCATTGTTCCTTGTTTACATCTCCGGCAATAAGCTAAAAGAAGAAGAGCAGTTTGAGATTCCTCCTTTTGAAAAGCTTGCTCAGCTTACCAACGGTAAAGGAGGTCGTGGCAGTAAAACGCTAGCCGATTATCAACCTATTATTGACAGAAATATTTTCGGGGAAGATTCAAGTGCTAAAATCGAAGAGCCGCTTAAAAAAACCGATAAGCAACCATTGAAATTGCGACTTGTCGGCACACAAGCTGTGGGAGTGGAAAAGCCTTTTGCGATTATTGAAGATGCTATAAAAAACCAGCAAGAAGTATTTGAATTAAATGATAAAGTTTTTGAGGCAGCCGTTCTTTCTAAGATTATGGCCCAACGCGTTGAGCTTAAATATGACGGTAGCATTATTACGTTAACTTTAGAGGACAACTCTAGCGCTCCAGCCTCCACAAATAAGGAAGGTTCAACCAGTAATGACCAAACAGAGTTTAATGTCGATAAGGCAGAGCTTGACACCGAGCTAGAGAATCTGCCTAGGCTTTTATCTCAAGCACGTGCCGTTCCTTATTTTCGCAATGGACAAAGTATTGGGATGAGGCTTTTTGCCATCCGCTCAGATAGCTTATATGCCAAACTCGGCCTAAAGAACGGCGATATTATAACAAATATTAACGACCAAAGTTTAAGCGATCCCTCTCAAGCCTTAAAGCTGTTTAACACTCTTAAAGAAGAGAAATCTATTTACTTAACGGTAGAGAGAGGCGGTGAGCAGTTAGACTTAAAATACTCTATTAACTGATTGATGTTTAACAAAACTCATGAATTTAAATAATATTAAATTAAAACAAGGTATTTATCGGCTACTAGTAGTTGTATCTTTGCTCGTAGTTGGATTCATACTTACTACGTCGTCTTTTGCACAAACAAAAGAAAAGCGTGATGATTTTGGCACCGAGCTATTAGAGGACCTCGAACCCCCTATTCCGCTTCCCGTGGAGATGGTTGAGGAGAAGCCTTCTGCTCCTTTAGAATTCCAAACCAGCACAGAAAAACAGCAGACCGATGAAACCTCAGAGTCGGGCTCAATCACCACAATACTTGATGTCCGCGACGCTGACTTAACTGCCTTAGTAAAGGCAATTTCGAAAGCTACCAAGCGAAATTTTATCATTGATAATCGTTTAAAAGGAAAAGTTACCGTTCACTTACCGACTCCAGTCAGCCAAGCTGATGCGTTAAAAATTTTCGATTCAGTGCTTTTACTTAATGGTTTCACTACCGTGCCTGCGGGCAAGAATCTATGGAAGATACTTCCAACTAAGGAGGCTAAGCAATCAACTATCCCTCTTGTCAATGAAGATCTAAAAGATAGATCCGATGTATTAGTAACAGAACTGCTTCAGCTAAAATACATTAAAGCTGAAGAAATGCAGCAGCTCTTAAGCCAGTTTATTTCCGCTGATGGTGGCATTAACTCGTTTGCCGGTACTAATTCTATGCTGGTTATTGATTCCGCACGTAATATAGCCCGCGTTAGGTCACTTATCGATCAACTCGATGTACCGGCCAAGGATCAGGATATCACAATAATTCCCGTACTATTTGCCGAAGCTAAAGATGTGGCTGAAAAAGTGCAGCAAATTTTAGGTGAGGAATCCAAAGATGGCGCCACCGGACAAAGCGCAACTGCTCAGGCACTACAGACCGGTCAACCGGGAGTTCCTCGGCCTTCTAAGTCAACGATTAAAGTCGCCCAAGGGCAAAATGTTTCAGCCCGCGCTTTACCGATTAAGATTATTCCTGATGAAAGAACCAACTCGATTATAGTCGTTGCTGATCCCGAGATGACCACAAAGGTACGAGTGCTTTGTCAACGTTTAGATAGCGAGATCGATCGATCGGGTGGACGATTCTATGTGTATCGATTAAAGCACGCTGATGCTGAGGATTTATCTGAAATCTTAAATGGTTTAATATCAGGCTCCCCTGTTTCCTCCAAGAAAAAAGATAATTCTGGCAGTTCATTATCTCGTTCTCGCAGCGGTTTCGGATCCGGCTTCGGTTCTGGCAATGAAGGATCTTATTCCGGTAGCACCTCACGTAATCGCTCTTCTCGTAGTCGCCAAAGCGGCTCAGGATATGAAAGTACTCGTGAGACACCAACCCGAACGACATCCACTGGTGGTGGCGGAGCTCAAACAGGTACAGGTAAAGTAAATTTTGAAGGCGAAATCATGATCGCCGCCGATTCTTCGACAAACTCCCTTATTATCAGCGCTTCGAAAGGTGACTATCAACGAGTCAAAGAGGTCATTGAGGAGCTCGATGTAAAACGCCGCCAAGTTTTGGTTGAAGCTACTATTCTCGAAGTTGGCATGACCAAAGATGAAGGATTGGGAATCGAGCTGCAAATGTCCGGCGGTAATGATGATGGAGGCGCTATTGCCCAAACAAACTGGGGCGGGCTAACTAACTTGGTAAAAAATCCGGCAGCGCTTAGCGATTTAACTATTGCTGCTGCAAGCACAGGAACTATTACATTGCCAGGTGGCTTAGTTATCCCGTCGCAGGCTGTATTAGTCTCCGCTCTTAGTGCTAATTCTAATGTCAATGTGCTAAGTACGCCTACTATTCTTTCTACTGATAATGAAGAAGCGGAAATAGTTGTTGGTGAGAATGTTCCTTTTGTCACAGGAACATCTAAGGATTCCACTAATCTAAATAGCACCTTTAATGAAATTGAAAGGCAAGATGTGGGTATTACATTGCGCATTACACCGCAAATTAGTTCCAATAATTATGTTCTCTTGAAAATATTTATTGAAATTTCTAATGTTGTTCCCGGCACAAGAAATGACCCCAATGGCCCTTCAACGACAATTAGAACAACTGAGACAACAGTCGAAGTAAAGAGCAACCAGATGATAGTAACCGGCGGATTGCTAGCCGATTCTATTACCGAATCCACGCGTGGTATTCCCTATATCCAAGATATACCGGTACTTGGTCAGCTGTTTCAGAGAAATGACCAAAATATGCGTCGCAATAACTTACTTGTATTCTTAACGCCAAGGATTATTTTTGATCAATATGAAGCTCGGGATCAAGGTAAGAGACTAATTGAAAAGGTTGAGAAAGTTATAGATGAAAATGATGTTTACCCTGATCGTAAGGAGGTTCTACATGCTGATAACCTTGATCGGGTAGCGGAGGAGAATACTGAGGCTATTGAGATTCCTTCAACAATTACATCACCCAATAACTCAATGCCCATGTCCCCTGAGGCAAAAGCCGCACTAGAAAGGACAAAGCATCGTTTTTCTGCACTAGCAAAGGAAGAGGCAAGTGCCCAACCGGAGATTAAAGAAACTGTTATTTCCCCTACTTCGGTTAGAGAAAGTGAAAATACTGAAGATGAGATCAGCTATACGGTAAAACCTAAGCTCCCAGCTGCTGAAACTAAGCCGGTAACGGACCGTTCTGAATATAGCTATATCGTTTTGCGCGAGACTGAACACAATGTAGACAGTAAATTATTAAAGTATGCTGACCAACTCGGCACTGTTGGCATAAAAATCCCGGGGAAACTTCGGGCTGAGGATTCCGGTTCATTTCGTGCAGGTGGCCGTTATGTTTTCAATGATCAAGGAGTTGAGCGTTCCTTTGTTGTCCTCGGTAATTTTAATTCTCCTGAGGAAGCTTCGCGCATCGATCAAAATCTTGGCCGCGATGCTTTATGGAATAAGATGACAGAGCAAACGCAGTTTAATTGGACGGCTCAGTAACGGGTTATGGCTAATACAAATTCGAACACACCGGCTCCTGTAACAAAGAGCGATACCGCACCGGTTAAATATGATGATCTATCTGAATTAGCGACTATGCTCGGACTGCGATTCCAATCTACCCTTGGCGAATGCCAGCCACCGCGCGAACTAATTCTTGGTGATTTTAACCGTCTTTTGGGCTCTTGGGGTAAACAATTTAAGGTTGTTCCGTTAGGAATTACTGAAGAAGAGTTAATCGTTGCCACCTCTGACCCGCTGAATATTGAAGCTCTTGACTCTATCCAACACTGCTATGGCAAGCCGCTACAGATAATTGTTGCACCGGAACAGGAAGTGATGCGCGCTATAAATAGCGTCAGAACATCTCTAATGTCTGACCGCTCGCAGTCACTTGAGCCTAGCCAAAAAGCCCAAGAAAGCGAAGATATGTCCGGATCGCTAAAAATTGATGTGACTGACGCCGAGGATGATGATGCTCCAATTATCCGCTATGTTAATGCTTTGATTTTCCGTGCGGCTAACGAGCGTGCCTCAGATATCCACGTTGAGCCTTATGAGGATAAGCTAAAAGTGAGGTTTCGTATCGATGGTGTGCTTAACGACGTGGACGAGGAAGACAAGTCCTATCAGGCGGCGATTTTATCGCGTATCAAAGTTATGGCTAGTTTAGATATCGCCGAAAAGCGACTACCGCAAGATGGTCGTATCGGCATCAAGATTGCCGGAAAAGACGTAGATATTCGTGTCTCTACTGTTCCTACGCGCTTTGGGGAACGTATTGTTATGCGTCTATTAGATAAAGCAAATGTCATGATCGACATAGCCTCCTTAGGTTTATCCGCCGACTATGACGCTATCGTTAAGAAACTTATTGTAAAAAGCCACGGTATCGTTCTGGTAACTGGACCGACCGGATCCGGCAAAACTACGACGCTCTATGCTTGCCTATCTGCGATTAACTCACCCGATAAAAATATTCTCACCGTAGAGGATCCGGTGGAATATGAGCTTCCCGGAATTGGGCAGATGCAAGTAAACCCTAAAATTAATTTTACTTTTGCCAGTGGTCTTCGCTCTATTCTCCGTCAAGATCCGGATGTGATAATGGTCGGAGAAATTCGAGACTTAGAGACTGCCGAGATCGCTGTTCAAGCATCATTAACAGGGCACTTGGTGTTTTCCACATTACACACCAATGATGCTCCCGGAGCTATCGCGCGTCTAAACGATATGGGAGTTGAACCATTTTTGATTGCTTCTAGTTTACTCGGGGTTGTTGCTCAACGTTTACTCCGAACTTTGTGCCCTCACTGTAAAACGCCAACAGAAGTTACAGATCTGCAGTGTAAAGAACTCGGGGTCGATCCTAAAACCTTGAAGTCAAGAAAGATTTACACTATATCTGCCACCGGTTGCAAGGAGTGCCAATACACTGGTTATAAAGGACGAACCGGTATTCATGAATTGTTATTAATCGACGACACTGTCCGCGGCGAAATTATGAAAAGATCCGATTCTTCCCGTATCCGACAGGCGTGCAAAGACATGGCTAGCCTGCGACTTGATGGGGCCAAAAAAATACTTGCCGGCATAACCTCCATTGAAGAGGTGGTCCGCGTTACCCAGGAAGATGCGCTAGATTTTTAGGAATTAGACTATGCCGATTTATGAATATAAAGGTCTGACTTCTTCCGGCCGCCAGTGTAAGGGCGTAATCGAGGCAGATAGCGTGCGAGTGGCACGTGTTAAATTGAAGCAAAAAGATATTTTCCCTACAACACTAGTTGAAAGCGAAGCAAAAAAGGAAACTAAAGGCTGGAATAAAAGCGTTACTCTATCATCGGGTAAGGTCAGCACCGCTCAGCTAGCTATTGCCACACGCCAATTAGCTACTTTAATCGGCGCCAGTATGCCAATAGTAGAGGCCCTTAAAGCTCTGTCTGAACAAGTTGAGCAGACTTCATTTAAGCGCACCATCAATGCTGTTGGCGAAAAGGTTAATGAAGGCTCAACCTTGGCTAATGCCATGCGCTTATATCCTAAGGCCTTTCCCCGTCTTTATGTAAACATGATTGGTTCCGGAGAAGCAAGTGGGTCATTGGATGTTGTCTTAGAGCGCCTTGCTGATTTACTAGAAGCTCAAGCTATGCTCCGCCGCAAGGTATTATCGGCCCTAACCTATCCGGTTATGATGCTTTGTTTATGTTTCGGCGTAATTGTGTTGCTTCTTATTTTTGTTGTTCCGCAGATCACAGCAATTTTTAAGGATCAGAACAAAGTTTTACCACTTCCTACTCAGATAGTTATGGGGCTTAGTGAGTTTACACAAAACTACTGGTATGTTGTTATCGCTGTAATTGCCCTGGCTATTTTGGCTTTTAAGGCTTATGCGCGCACTGTTAGGGGTAAGAGAAGAATTGATAGTATCCTTTTGCGTCTTCCATTAATTGGTTCATTGGTAATTAAGGCAGCAACCAGTAGATTTTCCCGAAATCTGGGCACTATGTTGAACAGCGGTATCGAAATTTTACAGGCTCTGGGAATTGCAAAAAATATTGTTGGCAATGTAATTCTTGAAGAGTTTATCGATCAAGCTCAGGAAGGAGTAAAAGAGGGTCGTAGCTTAGCCGCTGAGTTAAAGAAAGCAAATGTTTGGCCTACTCTTTTGATTCACATGGTAGCTATTGGTGAGCAAACAGGTTCAGTCGATACAATGCTTATCCGTGCAGCAAAGAACTACGAATCTGAAATCGATGCTTTCGTATCCGGGCTTACTTCTATTCTGGAGCCGGTATTAATTATATTTTTGGCCGTCATCGTCGGAGCTATTATAGCCTCGGTAATGCTGCCCATGCTAGAAATGTCGTCATTTAGTGGAATGTAATGAGGAGAAAAACATGAAAAAGTTAAATAAACAAGCAGGCATGACCTTGGTTGAGGTACTCGCCGTAATCGTACTTATTGGTATGATCATGGTCGTTGTCGGCAAGGGAGTAATGGGCAAAGGTGATGCAGCTAAAGCCAAACTTAATGTTGTCCGTATGGAGGGCATTCGCAATGCGCTTGCTCAGTATCGCTTGGAGCTAAACACTTATCCATCGTCTTTAGATTCGCTGGCTCATCCGGGTAAGGAAGCGGTCGAATCCGGGCAAGTGGTTGTCCCTTTAATTGACGAGAAGGACCTTAAAGATATTTGGGGTAATAATTTTATTTATCGCTCTGAAGGGGGTCGTTCCTATTCTTTACAAACTCTAGGATCTGACGGCGTTCCCGGTGGCGATGGCGCAAAACAAGACGTTACAATGACTCCCTGAACATAGCATGTTGGTCATAGAATATGTTGGCAGCCTGCAAAACTAGGAGCCTTTCGTTAATCGCTCGAGCTTCTCAGCCAGCAGGCTTCACTTTGGTCGAGGTAATTCTTGTTATAGTGATAATCGGCTTATTGTCGAGCGTTGCTGTTTCCAAGTTCGATACCGTATTTCAGTATCGTCAACGCGGAGAAATCCGTAAACTTATAAACACATGGGAGCTGCTCTATCAAGAATCTCAGGCGCGCGGAGAGGCTTATCGTCTATTAATTAATATAGATGATCAAACATATACAGTGCGCCGAGAAGTTATGCAGCACCACGACGGGATTAGGCAAGTTGATCATTTAAAAAATCTACGAACAAGGACTGAAAAAGAGCGACGCAGGCAAAAAGAGTTAGAACAAACCGCAAATATTGAAGAGTTATTAAGCAACGAAGCATCCCGTGACGCTCAGAGCTTGGATGTGCTTTTTTATCAAGCATTATTCATTGATCCCTACTCAGATACCAACCTCGAAGCACCGCAGGAATTTCCAAGCCTGGCACAACAGAATTCTATACCGAAAGAGTTAAGGATTCGAGATGTGCGCACTGAAGCCGGCATTTTTCAAGAGGGTGACGCCATTATTCGCTTTTCGCCGCGGGGTGGGTCAGACTTTGCTGTTCTACATATCGAAGTAAATTTGGAGGCTGACCAAGATGAGCAGCAGATAATCACCATCTTATTTAATCCCTGGACTGGGAAAGCTCGCGTTATTAATCGAGAAATGGATTTTGAGTGGACAATGGATGACAATGCCTAAGACTAAAGGCAATGCTCGTGGTTTTACGTTGGTGGAGCTGGCCATTGCCGTCGCCATAACCGGCCTATCTTTGGTTAGCTTAGTTGCCTTGCAAACACGCATAATCGCCAATTATAGCAAAGAAAACTCGCTTACCCGTGCTGTTTTATACGCACAGTACTTGATGGCATTTGTTGAAATCGACGCTAAGACAAAAGAGGTCGAATCGAGCGGTGGTAATTTACTTGATGCCTTAAGTAAACGTGATTTTTTTAATGACTATGATGGCTCCGAAGCCGAACGAGAGCGTATAGCAGACTGGGAGTATTTATTAGAGGTTGAAAAAGAGGATTTTGGTTTAGGTGATTATATAGTGCAGTTTTTGCCTGATAAAAAAGATATTGATATCGCTCGGCGTATTCGACTTACTATTAGTTGGGGTTCTTCTTCCGCCGAACAATATACTATCACATACTTTGTTCATGCCATTAAAAAAGCTCCAGGTAGGTAGTTATGTTTACAATTAAATCTAACTGTCGCGGCATGACTTTAGTGGAGGTGGTAGTCGTTAGCCTTTTGCTTGCCTTGTTAGCTACTGCTTTATACAGTTCATTAAATGGCATTATACGCTCCAGTCGATCAATAGAGAGCCAACGCGAAACATTGCGTACAGCACGTTCGGTTTTCTCCAAAATGATTAAAGAACTCAATGGAGCCGTTCCCGATAAACTGGTCTTTGTTGGCAAGAAAAAAGGCAACAGTAATAATTCCACTAATCAAAGCTTTGTCGGTGCTAAGGCATTAGGGGGGGGCAGTATAACATTTATCACCACTAGTGGAACTCAAGCCGTTTTTGGTGGAGCAGCTAATTATGGTAGCGTGCAGATAACATATCGCCTGGCCGAGGATAGCAGGGCTTCTTATAACAATCCAGAAATAAAAAATTTAAAAACTTATGTTTTGGTTCGTGAAGAAACCCCGGCTGAGGTTACGCATAGCGAAACCCTTAAAAAGCGCCGCATTATTACACCCATTGCGGCCGATGTTGTGGCTTTAAATTTTCGCTTTATGCAAAAGAAAAAATGGAAAGAATCATGGACAAGTAAGGGTCCCCCTCTTCCAAAAGCTGTAGAAATAACGATTACTCTGGCTAGCGCCTACCGTCCTCCTGAGACATTTCGCACAGCAATTGCGCTACAAGCTGAGGGGCAAGAACAGACTCTGTCAACTGACCAAGGCAATGACTAAACCTATAAAAATCAGTCGAGGCTTGTTAGCTTTTGAAAAGAGATTATTAGGATACTTTTTGTCTTCGTGGATATAGGAGCTAAAGATGATCTAGCTATTAATGGTAGCCAAAGTATCTCTTGTTCCTGGCGTATTATCGGATATGTCGCCCTTTCTGCTAGAGGAATTTTATTTTCTTGCATTAACTTTTTTATCTTTCTCCGACCTCGGGCAAATATTGACATATTATCCCCTTCCCCACGGACGGTAACGCACAAGTCTAAGGAATTTAATAGATCCGCATCAAAATAAGCAGCTTCATCTCGAGCTGATAGCTCTCGACTTAGAACTTTTGCCTTAATCTCTGCGAGCATTTTAGCATCAACTAACTCTGCTCGAATAATATGATTATTTAACTGCACTGAACCGGGCACTGATAATTTTCTACAACTAATGGCCTTATCCGGGCTTTCGAGATGGCGACTAAAAATAAAACCATCTTCTTTACGATAAGAACAAAAAACCTTGTTTTCTAACTCCCAGCCCTTCTGGGGGATACGGTTTTGCGCTACAGCACTTAAACATTTTTGCAACGACCGATAGCTCAACGCCTGCGCTTCATCTCCTAATACCGAGACTGCTTTTAGATAAAGAGATCGCCATGCTATCGGCGGGGGCATTAATACTATGTCATCGGCATTGTGCCAGGTCTGAGCAGCTATTTGCCAAAGATAGCCTTCCTCTTCGCCAATGCGCTGAGAAAATATTGCTAATGATTCACTAAGCGATGGGTTGATGCGCTCTGTAATCTGAGGAATTAAATTATGCCGTAAATAATTTCGCTGTAAGCTTAAATCATTATTTGAAGCATCTTCAACATAAGCCAACAGGTTCTCCCGGCAATACTCATAAATCGCTGTTTTAGACACTGTAATGAGGGGTCTTAGTAATTTTTTATCGGGGCTAAATGCTTCAATCGTTCCTACCCTTGTTTGCGCACGCCCTGATAAAATCCGCTGAAGTAGTGTTTCTGCTTGATCATCTCGATGGTGTGCAGTTATTACAAAATGCCCATCTTGATCGATTAACAGTTGATCAAACCATGTATAACGAAGTTGCCTTGCCCATGCTTCTAGGTTTACTTTGGCAGGCAAGTTCGGAGCTTTATTGACTAAGAAGGCAACTTTATTACTTTCCGAGAAGTTCTTCACAAACGCCTCTTCCTGATCGCTTTCTTGCCGAAAACCGTGGTTGACATGGGCTATTATTAGATTAAGTTTTAACTGATCACGCAGCCCTAAGAGCACATGAGCCATAACCATGGAATCGGTTCCACCGGACACTCCCAGAATTAATTTTAACTCCTTCGTACAATCTAGTTTGCATTGTCGACGAGCCATTTGCAGAGCACTTCTAATCGGTAAGACAATTTCCTGATAAAGTTTATTTGCTTTAGCCATATAAGCCTTCAAGGGCTAATTTTATTTACTAAATAAAGCTAAATCACTCTCACTAAGAGCACTTTTGTTGATTTACATAGCTATATTTAGTGATGAAGAACTTAGCCATCAAACAACAATTAAATAGTTACAACAAGGTTGATAAACATACCATAAATTGCTATCAATACTAGCCTTATTGCCGATATATTAACAGCGTTATTATTATTTAGAATGTTACCGTGAACCGTTTTCTTTTAAATATTTTTACTCTCATCAGCAGCTTTTTATTGGTTAACAGCTCTCTGGCTGTTGTCAGCGACACCATTACAACGAAACTAAATATCAATCTCTGTCCCGAATATAAGCTTGGAAATGTAGCAATGCGTATTCGCTATTCCATCGAAGGCAATCCCTCGCAAATTACCGCTACCATTAAACGCCAATTAATCAATTCGGCTAAAACCAAGGGTATTTTTGATATCGAACTTCCGGGAACACATCGTAAGAAACTCTTGTATATAAATGCCTACTGTTACACTTACAAGCGATCTTATGGCTTAGCCTCTAACCAGATTAGTTTTACTAACTGCGATCGGCTTAAGCTACGTGATTCGGATAGAGATGGATTGAATAACGCACTGGAAGATAGTGATTGCTCAAATAGTTTCAATTATGGGGATTATTCCAACTTATATAATTTCGACAGTGACAACGATAATGTCTCCGACAAAGCTGAATATGCTGGAAAATTTATTCCCACTAATGCTGGGAGTAGTCCAAGACCATACATATTTCATGCTGCTTCGTTTGATCCAGATGGCGATGGCAATTCCAATTCATTACTTTGGCGAAAAAGTTCTGGAACGTGGATAGTAAAAGACTACCCTGTTGCCGGACAAAACTCATCTTTTCTTTATGGTAAAGAAGGAGATACGCCAATTACATATCAGCCGGCTGAAGGCTATTCTGACGTCGGCGTTGTTCGCATAGCGGGAAAGCGACTCCGCTGGTTTTTACGCGGCTCTGGCTTTGCCCAAACTGACGGGAATATTAACGCTCTGTATTTTGGTAATTGGGGAGATATACTTGCCCACTGTGCGTGGGAACAACCTAATAAAACTAATCCGGCCGTCATACGGCTAACAAAAAAACAATGGCATTGGTATATTTATCGACACGATAAGACAACTCGCAATTTTAATTTTGGATACGCCGGAGATAGACCAATTGTTCAAGATTATGATGGCGATGGCCTTTGCGATCCAGCCGTATATCGACGTAGCACTATGTCATTGTATGTGGTGTATTCCAGCGATGATAGTGAGCATGTTTTTTATCTTCCGGATAAATCGGTAAATTTTATGGTCCGCGGTGATGTTAGTGGCGATGGTTTAAATGATATAAGTTATTGGAATGCATCAACCGGCTATTTTCGCACGCTTACCAGTGATAATGGATTCAATGCCAGCGCATTTTATACGGCTGATCCGTTGTATTATAAGGAACTTTATTTTGGGAAAAGCTCAGCAAAACGACCTTTACCCTGGTTTCGCTTAGCCGGAAAATTTATATATACGCTAGTTGATCACAGCACAGGCTATCGCTACTTTTATCCCGATAACAATAGAATATATCCGCTGCTAAAAATAAAGTTCGGAAAACCGGGCGACTCTTTGGGCTAAACACCACTTTACCGATGCGGGCATTTGCCGCTACATGCGCAAGCCGGAATAGGAGTACAACTGTCATTGTTACACATACAGTCTGTTCTAGGGCTACTGTGCCATTTTTGATCACCTTTTATCATTGCAAAAGACCCCCCCGAAATAATTCGTTCAACGGGGCTATCTAGCGGTGTATTATCGATTTCTATGCCTGCCATTTTACAAAGATCCCCCCAGTTGGTCAGTTGGTCTGTCATGGAATGACTAACCTCAACGGTGCGTCCATTGGACGCACAAAAGTAGTCGTATCTCATATCGCTCCCTTTAAATCCTGCATTCGTACTTATTACTAAAATTCCCTATTACTCGCTATTTATGGCTTATTTAAGGGCATCAGAGCTAAATTTGCAATCTTTAACTTATCTTGTCGGCTTTGAAAACAAACTTTCGGTAAATTTTTTCCTAGGGCAGAAGGAAGCTATCTAATTACACATTGCCCGCTCTTAAACATTTGCTTATATTCACAAAAACAATTGTGAATTAAGGTGCTATGAAAGCTTTATTATTAGCTTGCTGTTTGCTGACTTTTTCTTTGGCCTTTGACTGCCTAGCAAGCAGTTTGCAAGTTCAAGTATACCAAAATGGCAAACCTGCTGCCAAAGCTAACATTTGTGTCGGTAGTTATCAAGAAAGAGCCTTATATGTACTTACTCAAACCAACGAGAAAGGTTATGTGCAACTAAGTAAACTTCCCGAGGGGCGCGTTGTTGTAACGGCCAACAACTCCGAAGGAGGAAAGGATGAAATTATTACGAATGCTGACTTTAATAAAAGTATTATGCTGGCACTGCCTAGAGATAATACCGGTCCTACTTGTCCGATAAAAAAATGATGGAAAGGATAACTTATGCGGAGAATCATTTTAATTACAATTATTAGCATGTTCGCGTTCACTATTGGTCATGCCTCGGCCGAGCCATTAGCTGTAATTGTAAACAAACAGAATCCTAGTTCTGAGTATTCACGCAAAGATTTGGCGCGAATTTATTTAGGCAATCTGAGCCGTTGGCCTGATGGTCAGAAGATTGTAGCGATACACCAGCCTGGCAACAGTGAAGTAAAGAATGATTTTTTACGTTTGGTTTTGTCGGTAAACAAAGATGCTGATTACCAGAAGCAGATAAAAGAAGGCTTTCACTATCTGGAGATGGACTCGGATTCAACAATCAATAGGTTAGTGGAGGAAATACCCAATGCGATTGCCTATATGCCTCTAAGCAAAGTTGATTCTCGCGTAAAAATATTAGTCATCGATAGTTATCAACCCCAACAGAGTGGATATCCATTACAATAAGCAGGAATTACTATGATTAAGTTTTTTACTATTCGTGCCAAAATATTTTGGACAGTTTTATTAATTAGCATTCTCCCTCTATTAGCTATAATGGTTTTCGGTAAATCCGAGATTGAGCGTGCATTAATTGTCAGTCAGGGCGGTAAATTCACAGAATTTGCCAGCAACGCCTCGCAAAAGGTTGATCAGCTTCTTTATACACGTAAAACTGACCTAGAAGGATTTGCCAAAAACCAGGCTCTTAACCAGTTGATTAACAGTAAGAACTACGACCAAGTATCAGAACAGCTTAGACTTTGGAAACGAGATTATGGCGTTTATGCCGCTCTTTATTTTGTCAATAATGATGGCGTTATACTTGCGGCCAGTGAGTCAACTGCCGTCGGACGTAGTGTCGTTAATGAAACTTGGTATCAACATTTAAGCAATCCTGCTGAATACGCACAAACGCTAGTCAGTAGTGATGATTTAAAAGTGACCGCATCTGTCGGCGAATTAGCATATGATAGCTTAACAGCGAACTATAGCGTAAATTTCAGCATCCCTATATTTTCGCAAAGCAAAAACAATATAGATCAATCAGGGTTATTAATTTCCCGTCTAAACTGGAGCGAGCTGTACAATGTCACCAGTAGTGTTCGTGTGCACGATAGTAATCAAGATAGAAAAAATTATGCAGTATTAATCAATAGTAAAGGTCAGCTTCTTTCCGGGCCTGGGTTTCTTTTAAATGAAGAATCGCGCGCAAAAGAAATGCAAGTTCTTTACGCTATCAACTACAAAGATAAGCGGTGGTCAGCAGCAGATGCTGCTTTACGTGGGAAAAAAGGCTACTTGGTCCAGTCCGGAGATGCTTTTAACTCTCTCCTAGTGGGCTATGCTAGCACCAATGGTTATCTTGATTTCCCTGGGCTGGGCTGGGCAATTATGATTATTCAAGATACCAGTGAAACATTTGCTGTTTTAAACCAGCTTTACTACATCATAGCTACCGTTTTTGCCTGCCTATTTATTGCAGCTTTCGGTAGCTCCTGGGCGCTGGCCGCTAAATTTCGTAAGCGACTGCAAACTATTTTTGTTTTTATTGATAGCATTAGGAAGGGATATCTAAGCGAGCGCCTACAATTAGGCGGCAGTGATGAACTTGCCGATTTGGCTAAAAAAATGAATAGTGCTACCGAGTCTATTCAGTCTTTAGTGGAGCAAGAACGGTCAGCGCGTATTAATGCTGAAGCGTCTAACAATAAGAAGGGTATTTTCTTAGGGGATTTAGCAGAAGAGCTTAAACGTCCCATTAATAACGTCCTTGAAATGAACGATGCTCTGCTCGTTACACAATTAAGCCCCGATCAAAAAACTATCCTTAGCTCTATGCGAAAGTTGTTAACAGTGTTGATTGGCTGCGCCAATGAAATGCGTGATATCTCGCGTATTGAAACAGGGCAAATCAGCTTAGAAAACAAACCTTTTAACCTGCGCTCGGTAATTGAAGAAATAGTGGAAATAATGGGAGTTTCTGCCTCCTTAGCCGGACGAAAATTGATTATTTCTTATTCTAATGACGCAGCCAGTGACTTCCTGAGCGATGCTGTGCGCATACATCAGGTTATTACAAATATTCTCTCCTACATGTTAAAACAAACATCCTACCAGATGTTATATATTTCAGTGGTCCAAGAACCCTCGACATCTGAGTTTGCGCAATTGCAGATATTAATTTCTGATATTGATTACTCACAGCAGAAAGATAAACTAAAATTTCCAGTTCGTGTCGGCGAGCCGGCCGATAGAGTTATTGACACCCAAGCTGTTAGTGAGGAGCTAAGCACATCTAAACGCCTAGCTGAGTTAATGGGCGGCGAAGTTGGTTCATTTAGTTCACAAAACACAGGAGCCACTGTCTGGCTAAACCTAAAACTGAGATTGCAATGATAAAAAGACTAGTTGGTGTTTATTTGAATAGCTGGTAATTCTATAAAAAAGATGGGTTGCAGCTTTTATAACCTATGATAAAACCTGTTGCCTAAATATGAAAGCTGGTTTTAATAGCCTTCAACAAAACCTCATATAAAACCGACTTGTTGCAATTTTATAATACCAAACAACACACTCTTTTGTGAAATTTGGGGTTATTCCCTCTGTACTATCAATAACAACAAATTACTCTTCTACCTAACAAACCATACGAGCTACAACCCAGCAACAGACTGCCATTCACTTGCTTTAGCAGTCTTTTGCTCAGCCTTAGCTCATAAACATTTGATGCTTTTTAGAAATTTTAGTTGCAATTAATTGCAGATTTATAATTACTCAGCTGTAATTAGCATTAACCTAAAAAAATCAGTTAAGGCGATAGAAAGCCTCAAAAAATAAACAATCGTACCTATTTACCTTGGAATTTGAAAATCACCAACGGGTGGACGCGATTTTTTTTGAGGGCACCTATAGAATTTGACTGAGTTTTTTGGCTTAATAAAACGGCTACTGCCGTTTTTAGCATTAAGACCAAATTGCCTCTTAGCTTAGGCAATTTTCTAATTTTTTGGTTGTTTAAGTGCGGCTCTTCATATAATGAACTGCTGTCATTACAATCTGTGGAGACTTTTTTGACACACAAATATAACAAAATACATGAATTCTCGGACACTCGCTACAATTACTCTCTACATGTGAGTGAGGATAAGTCGGCAGCTTATCTCGATGCAGAACTCATTTCTCAGTTTGGCAGTGAGCTTTTTTCGATTGAACAATTAATAACTGAATTAATTAAATTTATTCCTCGCCCACTAATAGAAACTAAAGAACTTGCTGCCATATATAGCGATCTTCAAGCGCAAACAACGCTTTATAAACGTTGTGTAGCAAAGGGGGTTTTACCCAAAAAGGGGCGTGACGGTAGCATTCTGTTGATGGTAAAACCATATCGAAAATCCAGCAAAGAACCACTGGAAGTAATTGATCACAAGTATATTCGCTATTTTGATAATATCGATAATGGCAATATCGTTGCTCGCCTCTACCCTCCCCAGGAGGGGAGATCGGGCATGGATGTATTGGGCAATCAATTGCCATCCATTTCCGGAGAACCTTGCCCCCTTAAGTTTGGAGACAATATTCAAATAATCAACGATAATTCCTCCTATAGCTTAATTATGTCCAAGGCTCGTGGTTATCTCTCTGATGAAAACGGCTTGTTAGATATCAAGACAGAACTCTCCTACAACGCAAATATTGATTTTCATACCGGTGACGTCGATTTTTTAGGCAGTGTTCGCATCGGCGGTGAAGTTCGTAAGGATTTCACCGTACGTGCAGTTGCCGACATCAATGTTGGCGGAGAGGTTCGCGGAAAAATTATCAGCTCTGCCGGCAGTATCCAAATCAAGGGTGCATCTTTTGGAGAAACTCATCAAATAGTTATCAGTCAGTTTGTGACTTCCGGAGCCGTAGATCAAATATTTGGCCGCAAACAAATGCAAATTAGCGCCGCTAAGAATATTGTCATGGAGCGAGCCGAGGGACTATCCGTAGAGGCCGGTCAATGTATCACGATAATGAAGTCGGCAAGAAATTGTGAATTTCATAGTCAGGGGAAACTATCGGTTAAAGAGCAACTATTAGGCGGTAAAGCTTTTGTGGCCGGTGATATTGATGCCGGCGAATTAGGCGGTCCTAAAGGCAACACAACAAATATTTATATTGCCGGCAATGTGGAGTCTTCTGCGACCTTTATTCAATTAGAGCAGCATATAAAAGAGATTCAAACAGCAATTGATTTAATTGATAGTTATCTTGGACATTTCCTTATTCACACTGAACAGATAAAAACATTATCTCTTAAGCATCAGGATAAAGTCAGAGAATTGATAGCCAAACATCAGTGCCTACAAGAAGAAAAGATGCATCATGAGGAGGAAAAACAAGCATTAATCGCTAGTAACAAACAGCAGGATCAGCAAGTTATTTTAATACGTAAGGCTATCTATCCGGGTGTGTTTATTTATGCCGGACAGCAGCGCTTTGCCGTCGATGAAGTCGTTACACATCCCTGCCGTATTGAATTTGATTGGAGTAGCGCTAGTTTTAATTTGAGTAAAATTTAACCAATGAGGAACATATGGAATTTGGCATAGTAGATAGCCGCTTTTTATCAAAAAGTATCGGTTTGATTAATCCACCGACACCAATTATTCTCGAGGAGCAAGCTAGCGTAATGTCAGCAATCCGCTTACTTAAAGACAATAAGATTGGCTGCGTAATTGTCGTTAATCCCATAGGAGAAATAAGCGGAATATTTTCCGAACGTGATGTCATTTTGCGTGTAGTCTTAGAAAATCTTGATTATGAAAACACACCACTAGTAAAAGTAATGACGGCAAATCCTCAAACAACTCAAATGACATGCTCAATCGCATTTGTTTTAAACATGATGTCTCAAGGTGGCTATCGCCATGTACCAATTGTCGATAAAGATAATAAACCCGTAGGAATCGCCTCGGTTAAAAATATTGTTGATTTTATTTCATTTAGTTTGTCTAAAGACTTAGTCTCGTTTCGCAGCTAACTTATTGATATATTTATTGTTATCTTTACTCTTTATATATTGAGCTAAACTTCCGAAAAGCACAAGGGGGGCTTTATCTAGAGTCTTATTTTAAATCGCAGCACCAACGCAACAGTGCGACTTTTGACACAGCCCGTTATTGACAGCCACGCAATATAAAGGCCAAGCAGAACCGATGAATAGAGAAACAAAGACAAGTTTCTTTGATTTCATAGAGCATCCAATAATCGCTGATCGCTACGAGTTCGTGCGTATTGTCGGCAAAGGAGCTATGGGCGTGGTTATCAAGGTAAATGATAAAATGCTCGATGACGATACGGTGGCATTAAAACTTCTTTATCCGTATCTAATTGCAGATCAAACGATATTAGCCCGTTTTAAGAATGAAGTACTTGTTGCCCGCAAACTAGCCCATCCAAATATAGTAAGACTATATGATTTTGGTTGGGATCAGCCAACATCAGCATTCATTTCAATGGAATATGTGGAGGGATCTAGCCTAGCTAGTTTAATTCATCCGCCTAAAGGAATAATCCTGTCCTTCCCCGATATTTGCCACATACTTAGGGCAACAGCCGCCGGTCTTCAACATGCACATTCAGAAGGCGTTGTTCACCGGGATATTAAACCTGATAATGTTATTATTACTGAGAAAAAAGTAGTTAAGTTAACGGACTTGGGATTGGCTCGCTCACTCGATGTGGATAAGGGATATACTGGCACCGGTGAGGCAGTGGGAACTCCGTTTTATATAGCACCGGAAACAATATACGGCTTTCCACCCGACCCGCGCGCCGATATTTACAGCTTTGGTATCATGGCTTATGAAATGGCAACAGGACGTCTTCCCTTCTCAGATAAAAGCTGGTTGAGACTAGCCGAGATGCATTTAAAACATCCCCTTCCCGATCTCATTGGCGAAGCAAGGAACCATCCTTCTTGGTTTAAGGAACTACTAATAGCAGCTACGCATAAAGAAGCAAAAGACCGCTTTCAAAGCTTTGAAGAATTGATTGGTTATATAGATAACAATCTTAATAAGGTGACTACCCCCCCACCGGTAGTAGAACAACCAAAACTTCGCTGGCGGCGACAGGTTACTATGCACAATATTACCGTTGGTATAAAAAAATCACGTTTCTTTATTTTGACGGTTGTTATGATCACTGCGCTCATAATCGGAATCATTTACGGCATACGCAGCAGTCACAATGTCCAATAACGTATTTATAGTTCATTAGCTGGCAGCTCCAGGTCCGGTCATAACCTAGCGCGTAAAATTAGCGGGTTTTCATTGTCTACGGATCCAAACAGCGTGATGGAATATGTAAAACAAGGAAATATCTTATATTTGCGCTATGCACTGCATCAAGGAACTCCCCTGTCAATTGCCGATAAAAATGGACAGTCACTACTACACACGGCGGTAATAAAGAAGTAATCAGAAATGGTGGCCTTACTCTGCTCATACTCTGCTGATCCCAATATTACTGATAAAAATGGCAAAATCCCTCTGTATTATGCAGTTGAGATGCTCGATAGAACCTCAGTTGCCAAACTTTTCCAATGTCCCATCCCAATTTCATTGATGACAGATGATCGGCAAAATAGTCCTCTTTATCGGCTAATAACCGTTAATAGCTCGGAAGCGGACGTAATCTTTTTGTTTATGGTTTCTAAACTCAGCGATATTAATATTAAGGATGAGCAAGGATAAACACTATTGCATTATTGCGTAAAAGCGAACAGTGAAACAAAATTACAAAGCCTAATTGATCACGGTACTAACCTCGACCTACGCGATAAATCCGGAAATACTGCGCTGATGTATGCTGTGGAGTTAAGGTTTATTCCCTTAGTTAGCCAGTTGATCATGGGCGGGGTAAACAAATCAGTCAAAAATAATGCCGGAGGAACGATATTGGAAATGAGCAGCAAGGATTCTATCCTGCGCAATGTCATCCTTAGTAGCACAGCAATTAATTGACATCTAAGCGGCTGTATAAATATTTTCCTCAGCACCACCCTCGCGCGTTTTAAAACGACGATGTATCCAAAACCAGTTATCCGGATGCTGCCGAATAAGTCTTTCAAGGATATCATTAAGACGCTGCGTGATTTGAACAATTTGCTCTTCTTTATCAAGATTGGCTAAATCATCATAAAACACCTGCTCTACAAAAACCTTATAACGATTCTCGAAGGTCACACACGAAACAGTAAAAACAAGTGGCGCCTTAGTACGCATTGCTGCAATTGCCACACTCTTCGTGGTCGCAGTGCGAATGCCAAACAAGTCAACAAAAACAGCATGATTTATTTTTACATTCTGGTCGAAGAGAATCGCGACATCTTGCCCTTCGTGTAAGCGCCGCTCAATTTGTTTATAAGCTCCTTTTCGATCAAAAACTTGATTACCAAAATGCTCACGTCGTTTATTCCACCAACGATTAAGCCGAGGAAAAGAGAACCCCCTAGCTAAGATCGCTGTTGGGCGATTAACCAATGCTTCTGTCTGAACAAGCAGTTCAAAATTACCATAATGCGCTGTACAAATTAATAAACCAACATCTGGATACTCAGCACGTAATTTATTAAAAGTTGTTATCGCATCGGAATAATCAAATATCTGTAAGGCAAGATCTTTTTTTAAATCAGGAATTTTGGCATAACCCACCAAATTATCAGCTAAAACACGTAATGAGCGGCGATAAATATCTTCTCTCTCGGCTCTGTCCTTTTCGGGGAAAACCAACTCTAGGTTTCTCTCTGCCGCTTTGCCAAAACGTGGATACATACGCAAAAGTGCACTGATTACAAATTGAGCCACATTAAGGGATGATGGATAAGAAAGTTTTCTTAGAATAAAAACAAAAACGCTAAGCAATACAGTAAGAGTGTAGTCCAGTATCAGTTTCATTAGCTAAGCTATTGCTACTTTAAGTTTAATAAAGCTCCGGCTATCGAGAGAACAGAGCAATGCGGAAGACAAATTTAGAGCCCTTTATCCCCTCAATAAGCGAAAGTTTTCCTAAAATATTTGCCAAGATTTATAATAAAAACTCACCTCAGCTAGTCTGCCTGTTGATGCCGAGTAAATAATAATCTTTACAATCTACTTCCCTCGGCAAAAATATATAAATTATAGCATCTTAGCGCAAGTTTTAATCATCTAACTTAAAGGCTAAGATTTTTCTGCTTTCTGACGATTACTTAAGCTAGTAGAATAATCTTGCGGCAAAATAAAACTATAATTATGCTCAGTTGACTACGAATTAAGGTCGTGTTCGTTTAATTAGGTGCAAGTTTCATATGATAAATAGATTTATACGCATGTCCTTTCTCGTCATAGTTATGCTCGTCTATTCAGCCTGCGATGAAGTGGGTCTTTATGAGTATTTAAAAGATTATGGCGTGTTGGTTAAGGGTAAAGATATTACGCTGGCCGATGTTCGTTATTTTCTAAATAGTGAACCGCAATACACCACTGTCACAAATGCCGAAGATGCCGCCCTAATCGATGATACAACAATCGTTGAAACCTGCACTGACTTGAAAATTACTACGCCCCGTGGACTCTCATGTTTGCATTGCAATCAGGATGGAGCAAGAGCTCAAGCGCAAGCAATAGCTTCAATATTACATAGATCTTGTTTAAAAAATATTGCTATTAATTATTTAATAGATGGAACTTTCTCCTTTGACGCCGAGATACTCTATGACCATATAACTAAACTTACTGATGGGGATCGGCGCTTATTTGTCTACTTTTATCTCACAAACGGTGCCACGCAGCGCCTGTGGCGTAAAACTCCTATTGATGCTTTAGGTACAAAAATTTCTCCTGATGATTTTCGTGATCGGATTTTATATGACACCGAATTACAGGGCCGTTATCGCAAAATCGTTCGTCGCCTTATTCCTTTTATTCGTTATGCCAATGCCCGCGGCGCTGTGGTTTCGCTCATTCCAGGACTGGAAGATAATTTAAGCAACCGTGCTTTCCAGAAACTTTATAGCTTGGCTTTAAAGGAATTACCTACAGATGTCCATGTCGGTTTTGGAAGGAACGCTTGCCCCAGCTGCAGCAGTGGTAATGAAGAATATGTTCCGCGTGGCTTATTTACTGAACAGCACACTGATTCTCGCTATTTTCAAGCTCGTGATGGCGTAGTGACAAACGATGGACGCGAGTATAGCTCACCGATAATGGAAGTTGGAAATGCTAGGGTAACTTTGGAAGCCTTGAAAGCGGTAAGAAATGCGGCAACAAAAACAAATAACACCTTTATCCTATGGAGTGCTAGACGCCAGGGAATAACCCAAAACTCCGAATCGATGCTTGTTCATCCACGTAACCGCCAATATGCAGTACCTACTCTGGAAGAAAGACGCGAGTTAATTGATTTTCTAAGAGGCGACTTAAACTACTAATAACTCGTAATATTAATAGAAGACATTCTGATTTTGCGGGGTGGCAAAGAGGCTTATTTGATTTCTTGTTTCTGCGGCCTCAATACTTCCTCTTCGATCAATCCAAAAAAAGGACTTGGACCAAAACTGATATCACGGACGACTTCAGCCGCCTGGCGCGTATCAACAAGCACCCACTCCATGTGAGGATCGGCGCTTGTCGATGTGGGAATTATTTTCTTGGCAACTAAATAACTTTCTACTGTTGCCGTTCCGGTGGATCCATTAGACATGCGATAGATTTTGATAGCATAACGCTTAAAATTAGCGGCACGCTGTGCTTTCTCACGCAAGGCATCAACGGACGTTGATATATACCACTGATGAGTATTTTGTCCCTGGCAGGCAAAATATTCACGGCCTGAATCAATTGCTGATATTAAATCTTCAAGGTACTCTAACGACATATAACGAACCTGCTACATTACGTATCCACTACAACACCATAGGCAGGCATATCTCTCCCCACAGCGGTATTCCGGACCAACAATAAATTATTTAGCCGAGGGATTTAGTCTCTCGCGAAGCTCTTTTCCTAGCTTAAACGCTGGCAGTTTTTTCAAACCCACCTGAATCTTTTCTCCGGTTTTCGGATTTCGTCCCCAGTAGGAACCGTAGTTTTTAACAACGAAACTACCAAATCCACGGATTTCGATTCTTTTGCCACCGGCTAAAGCATTTTTCATCTTGTCAACAATCAAGTTAACAATGTCTTCTGCTTGAATAAGGCCCACCCCTGTTTTCAGGGAAAGCTGTTCGATTAGTTCTGACTTATTCATGTTTACTTAAAGCCTAATCTATTAACTAACATTAATAATTCAATACAATTGGTACCCCCGATAGGATTCGAACCTACGACCCCAGGTTTAGGAAACCTGTGCTCTATCCATCTGAGCTACAGGGGCAGATGATTAGTTCCAGCAAAGAGAAGATTCCGTCTTCTTACTACGAACCATCATTTATTCAACTTCGCATTGCTAACACTGCTAAGCTTTGCGAAACCTACTGTCCCGCTTAAACACCTAAGGGTTATCAGTCGTATCAACCGCATTCTCGATCTAATATTCAAAAGGTTTTGAAACTATTCAAAATTTCCAACCTTATGAAGCATGTCATTACTATCGACATATTCCTAAGATGTTATAAATATTATTAATTATCACAAGGTTTTTTTTAGGCAATAAAAAAAAATAAGATTATTACAGACTTAGAGCGAAACAAGCCCGTTATTAGCATGGTTTTTATCGGCATATTTTTATACTATCCCTCATTATGCCGGTCACCGGCAGTTATAATTGGGGTTAAATTATCATTCACGCGATACCTAGGTTTGCCATATTTCTTTTGAAATAAAGGTAAAGGATCAACAGCAATATAACGGTTAGTTTTATCCTGCGTTCTAACCTCAAAATGTAAATGCGGACCCTCAGCGCGTCCTGTCGCGCCAACTTCAGCAATAACAGAACCACGCTTTACTAAAGCTCCCTTTTTAGCACGAAAGCGGCGATTATGAGCATATACCGTCTTTATATTTCCCGGACCTTTTAAGATCAGCAGGTTACCATAACCCCCCAGCTCATCATCAGCATAAATGACTTCGCCGTCATGAGCGGCCAACACCGGAGTTCCAGATAACGCAACTATATCTATGCCATCATGAAATGAACCGCTACGTGGACCAAAACGGGAGACCAAGTTCCCTCCTCCTTGCACCGGCCATTTGAGTTTACCATCACTATAATAAACCGGCTGAGTTGACCTTTGTTTTCTAGGCTGATCCGGCTTTTGTCTATCATGTTTTACGATACGGTAATCCTTACGTTCCTCCTCAGCAGCCTCTTCTTTATCCTCAGCACTGGCTACATACTCATAAGCTTGCTGAATAAGCAGGTTTTGCCCCTTATAAATCTTATTATTATCGATAATGCCATTAAGTAACGCAACCTGTTCAACTGTCACTTGAAATTTTTTTGAAATGCTGCCTAAGGTATCTCCATCTTTTACGGTGTAATATATGGCATTTCGCCGATAAACTCGATTAGAGCCATATCCGCTCACAGAACAGGCGCTCAACATAACAACAAGCAACATTAAAATAATTATTTTGCATTGCATCAAGTAACTACCCGTTCCCTCGGCTATACCTTCGCCAAATCGGCAACTCTCTCAAATTGTCATTCTTAGCTAAACATTTGTCATGTAAAATTTTCAAGAACCTGATCAGCATCAATAACCAACCGTTCTCGTGGTTTTCTAGGTTTAATAATCAGACTAGGCAAGGGAAAATTGGTCGGGGCGACTGGATTTGAACCAGCGACCACATGCCCCCCAGACATGTGCGCTACCAGGCTGCGCTACGCCCCGCCGAAGCGGAAGATTAGCTCAATATCCATATTCAATCAATAGGTGCCCTGTATAAGGAAATTTCAGTTGAGCAAAACCATTTATTGGCCTATGCAACGGGCTAGCTAATTATGTGGGAAATCCCGATATTGCCGCAGGCGGTATATTAAAATGATGCATAAGAATTATTACGAAATACTGGGCATTAAAGTGACCGCTTCTTCTAGGGAGATAAGAAAAGCCTTTCATGGTCTGGCCCAACGGTATCATCCGGATTCAACCAACGCGCCAGACGCTAAAGATCGCTTTCTGCAAATAGTGGAAGCATACGATACCTTATCCGATAAGGATCTCCGTTCTAAATATGATATTCAGCACGGAATTATGGTTAATATGAAAGTAGCGGCTGCGCAGCCTGAGCATAAAGACGAGAATGCTGAAATGTTCAAGCGCCTTAGAGATAAGGTCGACGAGGATACAGAGTCCGATAATTCAAAATGGCAACGCTTTGGCAAAATATACCCAGCCAACGATAAAGATCATCCCACGATAGGCCAGCGGTTTTTTAACTGGTTTCTTGGTACTGGCAATAAAGATAAAACTGAAGCTGAACAGGCGCCGGCAGTAGACATCCCCCGCACCCAGAAACTCACCATTTCCGCCCTGGAAGTGCTTAACGGAACAACGCGAGAATTGGTTATTGGTTCGGGCAATAAGCAGAAAAAAATAAAAGTAGTAGTTCCACCCTATACCCAACCGGGCACTATCTTGCGCACTGTATTAGAAAACCGGCAGAAAGTTCAGACGCAAATTTTTGTTGATGATCACAAGTTTCTTTCTTTTGATAGAGCGAATATCGAACTGAAATTACCAATAACTCTAGGTGAATCCATCCGCGGAGCACAAGTAGAAATTTCTCTCGTCGGGCAAACAATAAAACTTAATATTCCAGCCCTAACTATTGCTAACCAAGCTAAGCTACGAATAGCTGGTCGCGGATTAAAAAATGAGAAGGGATCCCCAGGGGACTTAATAATTATTCCGACAATTATTGCTCCACTCCAAGATAACACCAACGTACTTACCCAAATTGCCCTGGCAGCTGATCAACTTTACATTGGATCTGTTCGCAAAGATCTAGAGGAAGCGCTCAAGTCCTAAACCATTCCCACAATAGCGTACACACAATGGTATGACCTAGTCATACACACCACAACTTACTTTTTGTGCACACTATAAAACTAAGGCAAAATGTCTTCTTCCTGACTAGGATATGCACCATCAGGAAAATAATCATATTCATCGGTTGTTTTGCTAAGATTCTCAAAGGAAGTGTAGTCGGAGTGAAATGCTAACTGCACTGTCCCAATTGGCCCATTCCTATGTTTACCAATGATTAATTCCGCAATACCTTTATCCTGCGTATCCGGATTATAAACTTCATCGCGATAAACAAAACCAATAATATCTGCATCCTGCTCAATCGCGCCAGACTCACGTAAGTCAGCCATCAAAGGACGTTTATCATTACGAGTTTCCACCGCTCTATTTAGCTGCGATAGCGCAATAACAGGGATACTAAGCTCTTTAGCAATAGCCTTCAAAGAGCGCGATATTTCAGCAATCTCTTGTTCCCGGCTTTCGCCTCTGGCGCGTTGCGGAGCCCGCATCAGCTGCAAATAATCTATAACAATGGCGCTTAGCGCTCGTTCGCGATGTAAGCGCCTAGCCTTGGCCCGCATTTCTAAAACAGAAAGAGCCGGAGTATCATCTATAAAAATGCTGGCTCCGGATATCTTAGAGGCAGCATCAACAAGCTTAATAAAATCTCCTTCCCCAAACTTGCCACTGCGCATCTTAGCACTGCTAACACGCGCTTCAGAGCTTAGTAATCTTGTTACTAATTGCTCCTTACTCATTTCCAGAGAAAAAACGGCAACCGCTTTTCCGGCCTCAACAGCAATATTGCGCACTATTGACAAAGCAAGCGAAGTTTTTCCCATACTGGGTCGACCGGCAATAATGATTAAATCCGATGGCTGCAACCCGGAAGTCATTTCATCAAAGTCAATAAAACCTGACGGTACGCCCGTAATCGGCTCTTGCTTTGTATATAACTTTTCAACTTGCTTTATAGAATCGCGAACAATGTGTTCGAGTTTTACAAATCCTTGGCGAGTACGTGACTCAGACACGGAAAATATCCGCTGCTCGACAGAATCCACAAATGTCTCAATATCCCCACGAGTAGAAAAAGCTTCGGTAACAATTTCGCTGGCTTCATGAATAAGCTTTCTCCGTAAACTCATTTCTTTGACAACGCGTGCATAATATTGGGTATTAGCAGCAGTTGGAACGTTATCAACTAAAAGTGACAGATACTCAACTCCACCGGCAGCATCCAGCTGTTTTCCGCACTTCAGCTCGTTAGATAAAGTCAGCAAATCAATTGCCTGCCCGCTCTCAGAAATCTTAAGCATCGTAGCATAAATAAGTTGATGGGCATGTTTATAAAAATCGTTGGGCTGCAATAAATCCATCACGCTATAGATTGCCTCGTTATCGAGCAACACAGCTCCCAAAGCCGCCTGCTCAGCATCAATAGCATGTGGTGGAACGCGTCCAGCAGACTGGGGAGCATCAAAGTCGTAGTGATCACTTTGCCCATCTTCCGCTTGGCTGATAACTATATCCCGCTGGTCTAACTCTGTATCAATTTGCATAACAAACCTCGTCTACTGTTTGCTTAATCATTGTTGAAAATACCCACGGCCAATAATCGGCATGTTGTAAATTTGCATCCTCGCAAACTTGCGCACTAAGCATAAGCAACTCATCTATTAAGGCTGCCCTTTCCTGCTCGGCAAGCTCCTTAGCCGAAAGTAAAATAAAATAAGCCGTCCGGCGTTCATACTCTGGTGAAGAATTATCACTTAGCACACGGCGACTGGCTTCGAATGCCAACTTCATCTGCTCTTTGGCTACGAATTCAATGCCGTAATCGAGCATAATTCGCGGCGAGATGGATTTAGCATTTTCAATGTGTCTTTGGGTAAATCGATAAGCCATCCCTAAATATTCATTAGTTAATAACAAGCGAATATGGATTCCCGCTTCCAGATCACTACTTGTGCTGAATGCTGCCTTTTCAGAGTAACAAATAGCTGACTCTAAATCACCTTGTGCATAATACAATGTAGCCAACGTCCGATAAATAAGCGTAAGCTGAAAAGGTGAAAGCTGTTTCTTTATAAATTCAGCGGAATTTTCCGTTGCTAGATGTTCAGGAAAAAGTAGAGCGGTTAATAAATCAATGCCTTTTGAATATTGTTGATTGTCATAATAAAGCGCCGCTAAGTTTATTTGATAAATAGCTAATTCCGGCTCAAGAGCCACTGCTTTTTGAACACTCTCCAGGGCTTCCGCTAAACGTTTTTGCCGCTGCAAGGATAATCCTAAATCGTTATAGATCGCCGCATTATCAGGGGCAAAAATTAAAGCCCGACGAAAATTACCCTCGGCCAAATCGAAACGGCCAGAATTCAAATAAAAACGGCCATTTTGCAAATATGTAGCAACCTTTACTTCTTGAGAGGAAACAACATTAGCATCAATATTCTTTGGTGCCGGAACGCAGGAAGTGGCAAAAACCAACACCAGTAAAAGCGTTATGTGAATATTTTGGAAAATTTTACAGGCCATTATTGAACTGAATTAGCTGTTATTTGTTATCATTATATGCAGTATAACAAAGACTAAAGTCCAATTCTTGGACAAAAAATATTGATTGTGTTTACTAAAACTGCAGTATTTTTATCAGCAACGCGCTTTTATTTTCCCTTTCCCAATGGCTCATAATTAGTATACAAATCCAGAGCTTAATTGCCAAGGTTTTACGAGCAAATAAAGTATATTTTTATCAAGGGAGCAGACATGGCCAATAGATCATATAAAAGCATAATTGTGATCCTACTTATTCCGGTGTTTATTGTCTGCGTCCTTTATTTGGCAATGATGAAGCGCGCAGAAAATGCCAAGTTATCTCCAGCTTCGGGATCGGCTGCAGCATCTGCGGGGAACATAGATGTTGAAACAGATAATTTTGTGAGCAGTGACGAACCGATGGTCATTGACGAAACACAATCAGCAACCGGCGAATATTTACCCGAAGAACAAGGGATAGAGACAATCGAGCTGGATGAACTACCTCCTGAACTGGCCGCACAAATCAATGCCGAGGAAGTCGAGTTACCTCCAGATATCGCAGCGCAAGTAAATGCTGTTCCTGAAGAGCTCCCCGAAGATTTATTAAAGCAAGTTGAATCACAAGATGAAAGTATACCTGAAGACATTCAACAGGCTCTTGAATCTGCACCCGAAATTACAGCCGATGAAAATATGAATTCTTCAGAACCTGCTATGCCCGAACAAACCCCCGAGCAACAGTCGACTGTTGAGAATCAATAAGCATTCTCGTCAGAGAAGCATTTGAAGAAGGTTAAAAGTATTATTCTCAAGTCAAACAGCGGCGACCAATTTTCAATGTAATACAAGTCACATTCGACACGCTTTTCAATTGAGGTATTGCCACGCCAACCATTAACTTGAGCCCAGCCGGTGAGACCGGCTTGCACCTTATGTCTAAGCATATAACGCGGAAACTTTCGTCGAAACTCCTCAATAAATACCGGACGTTCGGGTCGCGGACCAACTAAAGACATATTACCAAGCAAAACATTAATTAATTGTGGAATTTCATCAATGCTAAAGCGGCGCAATATTTTTCCCAGGGGGGTAACACGAGGATCACCTTTGCGCGCAAATTTTGCGCCTCGAGATTCGGCATTAATGTACATAGTGCGGAATTTAATTATCCGAAAGCACCTTCCATCTAACCCCATTCTTTCCTGCGTGTAAAATACCGGCCCACGAGAGGTAAGCTTAACTAAACCGGTAACAACAATAAAAACAGGTAGCGAAACAATAAAAAAGAAAATGCCTAAAATCAGGTCCATCATCCGCTTCACAAACACATTAAAACCCATCAAAGGTGTAGAAACGACACTCATAACGGGCAGTCCATCTAACTCTTCTACCTGCGCCCCAAGCTTAATAAATTCATGATAATCAGGCACAATGCGCACATCGACCAGGCTATCCCCGATAGACTCCATGATCGTCGGCAATAATTCATAGTCCGAAAGCGGCAAGGCCACGATAACTTGGTCAATGCCCCCTTGCGCTAGTAAAACCGGAAGTTCTTGATAAGAACCAATAATGTTCAGATCATAAACCGGCTCAGTATGAACAGCACTTTCTATCGCTAAATTGCTTCGCGGATTGCTTAGCGAAACATGCTGCGGCCGCGCGCCAAAAGGAAATGTGCGCGATAAACAACCAACCAGATCAATGCCATATTCTGAGTGATTATATAAACGCATCGCTACCTGCTGAGCTAAATTCTCCGATCCAACAATAATGGCATAACGCATGTTAAAGCCCTTAGAGCGAATAAGACCCAGCAAGCTCCGCAACAAAGAACGACTAACAAGCAAGAGAAAACTGCTTAAAAACAGAAAGAGAGCAAACACCAAACGCGAGAATTCCACATTCTTTTCACGAAATAAATAGATTGCGGCTAAGAAAAGCACTACGCTAAAGGCATTGGCCCGGATAATGATTAACGCTTCAGCAAAGCGTGTCTGCGAACGCATTGGCCGATATAAATTAAAAATACGAAAAACAAATCCCCAAATAAGCGCGACAAAAACCAACATCTTAAAATAATCACTAAATGGCGGAATACCCTTTGTCACCGGAACAAGACCTGAGTAGAAACGCAGCGCATAGCTACCCAGCCAAGCAAGCGAGACAATTAAAATATCACTTACTGTAAAAAGTATCTCGAAAACTTGTGCATGTTTTTTTAACATAAATAACCCTAGGTATTGGCTACCTCTTTAGTCGAGCGGGCTACATCATCACCATACAGCTCTGTTTCCAGTTCGACCATAAAATTCTTTTTAAATACTTCCGGATAAAATTTGCTCGCTTGTCGAGAACAATTATCAGCAGTAAATTTGCCTTCCTGCTCCATAAACTGCCGTAGGGCAGCAACGATACTCTGAGTATTTAAATCTGCAAAGAAAAGACCTGTTGGCTGCTGGGCATCAACACTTACTGTCTCTAAAGCACCACCTTTACCCAGGGCAATAACCGGGTTACCCACTGCTTGCATTTCCACCGGAGTCATACCGAAATCTTCCTCTGCGGCAAATACTAATGCTCTTGAACTTTTGTAAAGACCCGCCAGTTCCTCATCACTAACGGAGCCCAAAAAATAAATATTGGGCTTGGCCATTTTTTTTAAGCGTTCCTCCTCAGGCCCGGTGCCAACAATCGCCAGTGGCTCGCAAAGCTCATTAAAGGCGGCGACGATTTTATCGATATTTTTATAGGGCACTAATGCATTTACAGCGAGAAATTGCCCGCCCTTCTTTTCTTTCTTGGCCAAGTTCAACCAATCAGTGCGCACCGGTGGAAAGACAACATTGGCCGGACGCTCATAAAGCCGCTCTACTCTTCCGCGCACGAATTGGCTAATCGCAATAAACTTATCGACTCCTTGCGCACCGGCAACATCCCAAGAACGTAAAAACTTTGCGGCAAGGCTCGCCACTTTTTCTAAACGCCGTCCGCTAAAGTAAGCATCAAATTGATCCCAAATATAACGCATAGGAGTTAAGCAGTAGCAAATATGCTTAACTCCTTGTGGAACTGCAACATTTTTGGCAGCGCAATGACTTACACTAATTACCAAATCATAGGGTTCGAGGTCGTGATTGCGCTTCAGCATTTTCGCCATTGAATAGGAAGCCAGTGGATATAGAGGTAATAAAAAACGATAATACTTAAACACTGATGGCAAGCGATTTAAAAGCGATGAATGAACCTTATAGCTATTGAGCTTGTCTGTAAGCTTCTCCGGTCGGTGGAACAAAGTATAAATTTCCGCCTCCGGAAACATATCTAGCAACACCTCTAAACAACGCTCACCACCACGCATCCCCAGAAGCCAATCATGAATTATAGCAACTCTTTTCATTCTCGATTAAAAACCTCCAAAACCTCATCAGTATTGTTAGCTGATTGCTTATCTAGGTTTTCCTGTTTAGCAGCAATAATTGAGCCTTCTAATTGCGAAACTAACGGGATACTAATCCCTTCCCTTCTTTCACGCACAATCTTTAAATAGACTTTTAAAGTTTTATCTGCGGCTTCTTGCGTCGAGAACTTTTTCACCCGACACAATCCATCAATCGCTTTTCTTTCCCAGCGTTTGTCCTCAAGACAACGTTTTAGCGCTAAATAAAAGCTACCGGCACTGTAATCATCACTGTAATAACCACTACGGCCACATATTTCCTTTACACTGGGAACTGGCGTAGCGACGACACGCGTGCGACAGGCCATAGCTTCCACAGCCATCATGCCAAACCCTTCCTCCAGAGAAGGAATAAGCAAAGCATCAGCGCCACTATACAAGAGAGACAAAGTGCTATTGGAAATATCCTCAACAAACCTCACCACTTGCCCCAACCCATGCTCATACACAACCGCTCTTGTTTGGCTGGAAAAGCGACTACCAACAGCTACTAAAATCGGCATTTGCTTCTCTTCTCGCCGGCAATAGTTCTGTAATAACGACCAAGCCTGACAGAGCATAGCAAATCCTTTGTGCGGTCTATCACTGCCAACAAATAAACAATAAGGCCGAATAAAAAAGTTTTCTGCACAGAAATTTTCTACGTCCGCCTCAGTTCGCTGTTCAATGCCACTACGCAAACCATTTGGAATAACAGTCATCGGCACAGTAGTCTGAGGAAAATTCTCCATTATACGATCACGGCTAGCCTTACTTACTGTAATCACGTGCTGAGCTCGTTTAAGTGCTGAACCAATTAAGCGCCGACCAACTAATGCGTGCAGCTTACTGTCCGGATGGGTGACGTGGATAATATCGTGTATCGTAACAATCGCCGGAATCTTTAAAAAATAGGGCAAAGTATAATGAGGGCTATGAAAGATATCTGTGCCGTAGAGCTGATTTCTTTGCCGGGAGGCCAGCAATAAGTATTCCTCAATCGAATATTTGCCTGCCGGCTCTGGAATAATGGTTAGCTCATCTGCCCATGACTCTATAAGACGTAACAGATCAGCACGCGTTGACTCTGTTAATTTTGCACTATCTAAAGGCGTTGTTAATAAAGCCAGCGAAAAGCGGGAACGTTGCCGGGTCGGTAAAGATAAAAGTCCATTAACAAGATTTTCAATATATACTCCGATCCCACCATCGCCGATTTTTCTAGCGTCAAGCAATACACTGATTGGAGCTTCTTGAGGTTTCACTACTTTCCCCCAAACTCGGTTCTAACAACCAACTACTTTTTTCGGCCTATCTTCGGTGTTCAATCCGCCCCGAAAAACGTTGCGCACAGAATAAATCTTCTTGTCCTGAGACTCGTGGTAAGTTCTTACCGATACTTCCGCCAAAAGCCCAAAACACAAAAACTGCAAGCCGATCATTATCATCATTACGGCAAGCGCCAGCAACGGGCGGTTACCCATGGGCAGGGCATAGATAAATCTCTGCAAAACCATCATGACCATCAGCAGAGTGCCAATAAAGCCCGAAATTAACCCCAGAAAGCCAAAAAGGTGAATAGGACGCTTAGAATAACCCAGGAAAAATTTCACTGTTAATAAATCTAAGATCACGCGAAATGTTCGCGAGATGCCGTATTTAGATGTTCCGTATAAACGAGGCCTATGGTTAACGGGCATCTCCGCCAGTTTAATACCCATCTCTTCAGCCAGAGCCGGAATAAAGCGATGCATTTCCCCGTAGAGATTGATATTTTTGGCAACCTCGCCACGCATAACTTTAAGGCTGCAGCCATAATCATGCAATCTTACATTAGTAATTCTTGAAATTAATCTGTTTGCCAGCATTGAAGGGATTTTCCTGGAAATAAACGCGTCCTGCCGATTTTTACGCCATCCGGCTACCATGTCATAGCCCTCATCCAATTTGGCGATCATGCGCGGCAACTCGGCCGGATCATTTTGTAAGTCCCCATCAAGTAAAGCGACAATATCACCTGAAGCATAATCGAAGCCCGCCGCCATAGCTGCAGTTTGCCCAAAATTACGCCGAAACTCGACAATTGTTACCCGATTGTCAGTGGCTGTGATTTCGCGCATACGCTCCAAAGTTTTATCCCGCGAGCCGTCATTAACGAAGATAAACTCGACATTATCCTCAAGCTTCGCCGCAACCGAACAAAGCTCATCATACAAATACTGGACATTGTCTTCTTCATTGTACAAAGGAACAATAATTGAAACTAAGCGCATAGAATCTCCTCAAGCATTATATGTCTCCGGAAAGGTTACAGACTGTTCAACTAATTAGCTAAATCAACTTATTTTAAGTATCTTGTTACCTACTTAAATGGACGCTGCCTTCTACTATATTGCATAACTTTTATCAACTTTACCCCAGTATTCGTTCCTTTTACCACTATCACATTGATATTACATAACATAACACGCTCCCTGAGAGCTTATTTGGGGTGGCAGTTGTGGTCGGTGGGGCTTAGGGCATTTCTGCTCTCCCTTTTTATTTCCTGACAGTTTTACTTACTCCATTATTACTGTCCGGTAAATCGGGGGAGGTTCAGGTCGGCTGCTACCTGATATCTACACAAAGCTTCCTCCGAAAAGCTGCTTCAGCCGTTTTTTCCAGTACACTAACTGATGGATATTTAAATTATTGCGTCGGCAGTACTCGCTCTTACTCAATCCGCTCTGCTCATAGCGGTTAAGCCTTTCTTGCCATAGCTCTTCTTGTTTTTTGTTGTTCATATCGCCTCCGATGATTAGCGCCTCCGGGTTATCCCGAGGCTTTTGGATGGGCTTTTGGCATCGATTCAATTCGGCTT
>JADZAE010000043.1 GCA_020852715.1 Deltaproteobacteria bacterium | reverse complement strand
GCCTTCACAAGATTAGTCGTTTCCGATGAGGAAACGTCAATAAATATAAAAATATTCTTGTTTCTAATACCCTTGAAATTTTAATGAAAATTATCTCGTGAAGGCTTACTTATACGAGTCCTTCAAATGCGTCACTCTAGAGCAGCACGCGTCAGCACCACCGGCGCATAAATTACCGCAGCGACACTGGGTGCTCATGACAGCGGGGAAGCGAAGCCGCTGGCTTGCTGAAAACATGTAGCCTCTCCTTGCGCGAACAATTCTCCTTCGGCGGAGCCGCCACGGAGGTAAACAATTTCTACGACGCTTGTGGAACGCGACACATGTTGTGAGCACCAGCGAACAACTGGGTCGCCTACGCCTAATAAGCGCGCGGCATTTGGCGGCTTAGCCGCATACCGCAGCTGGCATTCCCCGCGTAGGCGCGTCAGATCTTCCGGCCTTCAGCCTCCAGAGCATGCCGCGCGTTCCATAGTGTCCACGGCATTTTCCTACGCCGATAGCGCTTACGCGTGTTGCATTAAGTATTGCATTTGATGGACTAGCGTCTAAGACACAGGCAATGTGCTGTCGTAAACTGAAACACATGTCAAGACATATCACCCGCTTAATAAAAACCCAGGACTGTATAAACAGCCCTGCAACAAATTCATAGTTAGGAGCTAATTTACCAGCTCCGGAAAGGAAAATCATGTTTTTTGTAGATCCTGTCGAAAGCGGAATCCCGCCATTGGACGCCCGCGTTGACACCAAAATCACTTTCGTCACCCACCAGTGGTTAGGACACAAAGAATCATTCGTGATGTTCACTATCAAATTTGAATCTCACGATGATCGCATGGACCGTCCCTTTGTTGGCTATTATCAAATAGTTAAAGCAAATGGAATTTCCGTGATCGTGGCCCGTCTCTTTCCCAGAGTATTCTATGAAAAATGGGCTAATGGACTTAATGTGGAAAGTGAGTGATACGCGCTGCAAACCCTGCAATAAAATCTTTAAGCAAGGCGAACTTCGGTCAGCACAGGAGGTGGGCGATCTGGTGATTGCAGATAAACCGAGTAGAAAAAGTAAGTCGCTTCCATCAAGGAAAGAATTATACCACGTTCCCCAACGCTCGCCTTTTTGGTCGTATCTTTTAAAAGGCGAAACCGGAGAACGTTCAAAACTTTCCCTTAAATGGAAGGAGAGCAACCTGCTGGAAGTAAGCATCCAGCAATGTTACAGGCAAAAGCCATATTACCCTGATCGGCCTTACACTACGCCCAACCATCCGACTTTAGTTCATCGGATTGTGCTTTAATGTGAAGCGGGAAGTCGATATGCCGAATGCAAGAATTACGTTAATTTATTTCTTGACTTCTCGGTTCTATGGTAATGGTATAGGCTCCCCGCTTTAACTTGAAGGTTAATCTTCTTACTGCTTTTGAAACATCAGCCAATACCGCGGCCAGGTTAAGCTTTGGCGCTATAGCAAAAGTCTTACGGTTACAACTTAGCTCCAACCCCAACGGCATCTCGCACATCGGCTATGGTTGCTTGCGCAATCACCCGAGCTCTTTTAGCACCATCAGCTAATACATCTCGTAGATCATTAGGTCGTTTGATCAAATCATTATACACTTGGCGCAGCGGGTTGATTTCTCTCTCGATAACTTTAAATACCTCTTCTTTCGCCACTCCGTAACCCATGCCCCCGGCCAGGTAACGCTGGCGTAGTTCCTGTTGCTCATCGGTCGAACTAAAATGCTTATACAATTGAAAGATATTACAGCTATCGGGATCTTTTATATCTTCAACCCCTTTAGAATCAGTAACAATGCGCATCACCTTTTTGCGCACGCTTTTACTGTCTTCAAAAAGACCAATATAATTATCATAGCTTTTGGACATCTTCCGACCATCAAGGCCGGTAATCACAGCGGAATTTTCATCGATTAGCGGCTCCGGGACAGGGAAAATATCCCCACGGCGAAAATTAAATCTTTCCGCCACATCGCGCGCCATTTCCAAATGTTGTTTCTGATCGGCGCCAACAGGTACTTTATGCGCCCGATACAACAATATGTCGGCTGCCATTAAAATCGGATAAAACATTACGCCGGAATTAATAGAAACATTCTTGGTGCGCGAGTCTTTTACTTTGTGCGCTCTTTCCAGCAAACCCAGAGGAAATTCACAAGCCAAATACCAGGCCAGCTCGCAAACTTCCGGAACGTCTGATTGGCGGAAGATTATGGTTTTTTTTGGATCAAGCCCAATAGCCAAATAGGCCGCAGCTAAAGACTCAATATATTTATTTAATTCCTTACTCTCATCCACCGAAGTAAGCGCGTGCAAATCGACAATGCAAAATATCGTTTCGTAGTGTTTGGCCAAGGTGACGAAATGCTTTAAAGCGCCGGCGTAATTGCCGATATGAACTTGCGCACCTGATGGCTGCACTCCAGAAAATACTCTTTCTTGCCCCTTCATAACTCCCCTCAGTTGATTTTTTGCGCACGGCGCAATAATTCAAATAAACAAACAGCTGCCGCCTGACCAACATTTAGCGACTCTATCAAACCACGCATAGGGATAGCAACCAACAGATCACATTCCCTTTGCGTTAGCTGCCTCAGCCCTTTACCTTCAGATCCTAAAATAACAGCAACCGGCTGCGGTATTTCTAGCTCATAAAGGTTTTGTGCCCCCTCACCGGCATCAAGTCCGACTACCCAAAATCCCGCCTCTTTAATCTCCTTGATTGAGCGTTGTAAGTTTTTCAATACGACTAATGGCAAAAGCTCGCTGGCTCCGGCACTGGCACGAAGAACACTAGCGCTTACTTTTGCGCTATGGTCACTGGTCATTAATAGACCATCTGCCCCCGCGGCTTCGGCACAACGCATAATCGAGCCCAGGTTCTGCGGATCAATTACTTGATCAGTTATCACCAATAACCCGTTTCTCTTTTTGCTTTTTACTAACAGCTCTTCAAGACTATAAGATGAAGGCGGTTTTAAAACGGCAACGATTCCTTGATGCCTGTCAGTTTGAAAGCGCTCCGTTAAATCACGCTCTTCTAACTCCCGAGTTAAGCACTTACGGCTAGCGATCAACTCAGCCAACGCCACTGTCAGCTCACCTGGTAGTTTTGCCCCTTTTTGAATATATAGCTCCTGAAGCCTTTTTGGCTGATGCTTCAAAATTTCCAAAACCGGCTTTCTCCCGAAAAGGATATGGACGGCAGCTCCCTGGGCACTTTGATCATGACTTTTCATATTATCTACCCTAAAGTTTTCGGCCGTCTGGCAAAACTAACCTGCCGATAAATCTGATAAGTATCCTCTGCTGTCTTTTTCATACTACGAACAACCTCCCCCGAGAGCGAAGATCGGTTGGCACCGCGTTTAACTACTTCGCTTATGGCGCTCTTTAACGCTTGAGAAATACTTTCCTCGCTTGAGGGCTCAGCATAAAACAACTCCTGTTGCGGCAAGTCATTAAGACTCTCCAGGCGCTCAGTAATCACCTTACAACCCAAAGCCACTGCCTCATATGCCGGCAAACCAAATCCCTCAGCCGCCGTGACATTAAGCAGGATAGCTCCATTAACAAGCAATAAAGCCATTTCTTCTCGCGGTACATTATTGAGGAAAATCGGTGCGGGCAACTCGGCCTTAATCATCTCACCCGCCTCGCCCTTTTTAGCTGCTTCTTTGGCCGCAGCAGCAAAGAGTTCTTTGATTTTGGCCATAATACTTCCCCGCCCACCAACAATCACCAACGGTAAGGATCTTTGTCTCTCCGGCAAGCTCAGCCAAGCTTTGATCATTCGCTCTGTATTTTTGCGTGGATCATTAGAGGCAAAAATCAAAACATAACCTGATGTTAAATTTTTTGCCTTTGCCCAGATCTGCGCTAGCTCCTTTCTCTTTTCCTCGGTCAGCTGAAGATAACTCTCTAGGTAGCTATCGAGCCCCAAAGGGATAGTAGCCAGTTTGCCTCGATCAAAGCAGTAGCGTTTTCCAATTTCCTCAGCGACAAGCTTAGTGTCGGTAATAACTTTATTTGCGCCGGCAAACTGCCAGGCAAAAAGTCGCTGATAAAGCTTGGGGATAATCCTGTCATCGTGAGCAGCTTGTTTCTCTCCCGATAAATACTGGGGAAAAGCTTGAAACAAGTCGTGAACTGTGATCACCTGTAAACTCCGTGCCAGCATCAATCCATAGTTAGTAGTGCTATGGATTACATCTAAATCATCCCAGCAGGCATAGAGCGGCATACAAACTTGATCAAAAAGCATTGCCGCTTGATGTCTCCATAATCGCGGAAGAACCCGCACTAAGATCCGCAATTTGCGCCCATTTGGAAAACGCGCGAAATATTTTTGACCTCTGCTCCCGGGACCATAAGGAAGAATTGCCGTTAAGCAGGGAGAATTTTCAAATTCTTTTAATAATTCATCATCAAGAATAGAGCGATCCCCGTAAATCACCAACTCATCGTCACCACTGCGATTCAAAATCTCCGGCATGTTTTGGATTAGGGCACGGCAATAGACGGCCATCCCCGAAGCCGACGAAGCATGCCTACCTAAATATATACCTACCCTCATCAAGCTCCCATAAAGTTTAATGACTACAAAATGTTACAGATATCGCTGCCTTAAAAGAAAAGTCCCGCGCATAGTTGCAAAAAGAAGTAGAAAAATCAATATACCATGGCCCGAGGTTGAAAGATCGTAACTGCGCACCCAAACAAAGGGAGCCGTTTTAAAGTTTAAACGGTTAGCTGAGAAGCCGCAAGATGTTGTGGCAAATTCTAAATCCGGGCAGCTTGTAGCGACAAGGAGAAAAGCATGATTATCACATGCCCAGCGTGTAAAACCGAATTTTCTGTTAAGAACTCTCTTTTGCAGGGCGTAGACGATCCGCAATTCCACTGTGCTGTCTGTAATAATTATTTTGAGCTAAAAATCAGAAACAAAATAATCAAGACTACGTCGCCGGCAGTGGCACCATCCTCCGCAGCTGAACATTCGGCTATTCATAAAGAAGTTACAACAGCGACACTAAGCGAAACATCAGCCAAAGTAGCTGTTGGTTCGAGATGGCAAGAGCGAGTATCACATATTGAGAATGAAGCTCCCCGCTCCTCAGAAGATAATTTCTCCAGCTCATCGCAGAAGGGCGCAGCACAGCTTCCCTTGTTTCAGGCAAAAAAAACGACATTCATTGAAGATAATGCTATGCGCGTAGCTTCCTGGCCAACAATAGAACAGGACATCAACAAAGACTTTCCTCCGCTACAAAACGAAAGCTTTCCTGAAAACAAATCGTTTATTGTCAAGAAAGTTGACTCCATAACTTTAGCTGAGCAAAATCCGCCGATTGCTGATTTCGCCAGCAAGCAAAACAGGCCCTCATGGTTTAAGAGATTTGAGATTGGTTATCGACAATCGCACCAACAGTCGCGCATTACGCGCGGACAAAAGAAGGGTTCATACTTGAAAGTTGCCCTGATTCTCTCCCTACCCCTGCTTTTCTTTATTGCTCTTTGGTATAGCGGCGTCAACATGAAAGAGATCCCGGCATTACTTGATAAGATATTACAGATAAGCTCAACACCAAAAATTCCACCGGTAGAGTTAGAGCTGGTGAATGTGGTTTCCGATTATATTACTCTCGATGATGGTAAACAGATAGTTGTTGTCTCCGGTAAAGTCTATAATGCCACGAACATCACCTTTAACGATGTGCAGATCGAGTCGGCTGTCTATGACAAGAATAACAGGTTGCTAGCAAAAATAATCGTGCCTTTATTTAATAATTTAAGCACAACTACCGGCGGACCGGCAAAGCTTAATAGTTTAAAGCTTGACGTTATCAACGCACTGCAAAATAAAGCGGCCGGTGGACAAGAACTGAAACCATCGCATTATGTTCCTTTTCGCGTGGTCTTTGTCGAACAGGTCGATAACGCTTCTTATTTCTCCACGCGCGTCTATAGCGTGAGAGACGAGAAGGTAAACTGACCTTAAGTCCTGGATTTGTTACCTAGTGAAGCACCGTTCAAGGTCTTTGTTTTTGTGTACGGTATAGATAGGAACGTGGATTGCGATTCACGGGCGACCGCCGGTCCTGAGTCTTATACATAACTCGTAAAAGGGTGGTTTTTAAAAGGCTCTAGCGTTAGCTCCACAAATTTTCAAATTACAATGAGGCTTTGTGGAACGCGGACCTATGTTGTGAGCGTCAGCGAACAACTGGGTCGCGTTCCACAGGAGCCACGACTTTTGTCGCGTCATGCCATTTTGTAACAACGTTAGAAGGTAACATTCTTAGTGGGCAACTTGTGTATAAAACTCAGCGCCAGTCGCCCCTACGAATTAGAAAGCATTTTTTCAAATATATTTTCGGCCTAATGGGAGTCCCCATGCGGGAAACAGGAGCGTTGCGAATTATCAGCAAAACATTTCGACATAATATGCAATGCCATTGCAGCTGGCATTTCCAGCCTCGGCGCGTCAGATCTTCCGGCCCGCAGCCTCCAGATCATGCCGCGCGTTCCATAGCGCACGCGGCATTTTCATAAGCCAATGGCGCTTACGCGAGCTGCTCTATAGTATCGCATTTGATGCACCGCGCCAGCGTCACCAACGCCTAAAATACCGTTGCTGCCACTGAGTATGCGCCCAACTAGTCAAATTTTCTGCTAGCAAATTAGCGCACAGCTGTCGGCATGGCAAAATCGACTTTGCCTTCCATCTCACGAATACGAGTATTGAAAGCTCCGACACGTAGCTTATATCGAGAATTCAAAGTTAGCGTACCGTAAGTGTCAGGCAAGGTCCGGTACTGGTTATCATTAATGTTAAACTGGTTAGATGAATACGGAGCAAACGAGTATTTGTGCGCACCGGTCGATCGCTGTACTCCGCTTTGCACATTGAACGTTACCTGAGTGGTTGCTCGATTAAGGTTCATCACTGTCAGCATATTTTGCATGCCTAGATACCTATTATATGTGCCGTATTGTTGCTCACTACCGGCAGTCATACTCGGGATACCATAAGCAGTTTGTAACTCATTTTCTTCGCAGTCGTGATAGTAGTAGATTCCGTTGGCGATCAGGGCCCCTTCTTCGTTAGGTGTTATATCTACGATACCATATTCGCCATTAGGCAACAGAGCTGCCGCATTTAGATTTTCCTGCGCGTGTGGATTCAACTTAATATTGGTGCTGGCCAAAATTTGTCCGCCGGCATCGCGAAACTTAACAATGGCTCTCACCATCTTCTGCTTTGTGTTCACTAGATTAATCCAGTTAGACTGCGACCAGCAAGATCCCGACTGATTAGCAATCGGTAAGAATTGGCGATCTCCGCTACCGGCTCTAGCACCTAAAGGAATAGCAAAATTGTAATCACTGATCGGATTAGCCGCACTGACCTCACCGTAACGAGTAATTGTGGCAAAATATTTTGTTGCGCCATCTTTCGGAATAATCTCAATCAGATAAGAGCCTTGCCCAAATTCATGTCCACCTTGAATATCCTGCTCGCCTTTTTTCCCGATTTTCACTGGTCCTAAAACTCGACCATCCGCGCCAACCGCCGTTTCCCTATCATAAATGACAGATCCGCGTTCGTTATAATATCGGATATTAAATCCTTTGGTTTTATTTTCCAGGTTGATAATTTCTATCCAGTTCTGAATTAAATTTCCTGTGCCCTGCGGATCAATCGTATTAGCCAAACCATAACTGGCACCTTTGATAGGATTTCTTAGCTCTCTGGTAAAAACAAATGAATACTGTCTCTCATACGATTGAATATATTCTTGTCCCGGTTTTTCTCTGTAAACGCTCAAACGTCCGGCCAGATTGACGCCGCTCACATCGTCATTAAACTCAATCTTCACTAAACCGTAAGTGTCTATTTTGTTAACCCAGGCATGGATATTCACGTCAATTTGTGAGCCCGGCTTAATATTAAAAGTCTGAGAATTACCAATCGGCTTACCGAAAATATTATATACCGTCACCTTGACTTTTGCTGTCTTCGTGCCAATGGACACCAATTCCAAATAATTGCTTTGGTTCAAATACGTATTATATTTTGTGTAAACAGGGCTTTCTAAGCGGATAATATAACTACCGCGGTCACAAGGATTGGTGCCCAACTCGATTTCTTCTTTATTGCTATATCCATCACCGTCTCTATCGTAATCGGAGGAAACATTACAATCCGGCAACAAAGTATCGCTCGGTGCATTGCCGCTAGAATCCTTTGATCTTCGCCAACCTAAATCCGGCTCACTAAATTTCGACTTAGTCATACTATTGATCGCTTTGACAGAATAAACATACTGCACACCAGGAACAGCACTCTTATCGAGAAATGATGTTTCCGTAGTGCGGGCGACCAGGATTTCACTCTTGAACACAACAGTGCTCAGGAAGCGCGAGATGGACATGCCCGCACTTTTGCCCTGCTGATCTTTTGGCAATTTCTTATTAGCCTGTGCCATCAGGCTAGTTGCTTCTGTCCTGTAAAGTTCATACTCTCGTGCACCACTGGAAGCATTCCAATCAACCTGCACATAATCATAACTGGTTCCTTTGGAGGCAGTTAATTCCGTTGGAGCAAAAAGGTTTTGTGGCACGATACAATAACCATCGGAATCAAAGACCCAACCGGGAACGCAATCTCTTACCTTAAAGTCTATGGCTCTTAAATTACGGTCTATGACCAGTGGGTCAAAACGACAGAGGTTCCCATTTCCCTTACGACCATCTACCCCTAAATTGTCGCCCTCCCATTTTCTTTCATCATCATCAATCAGAATAGGGATTCCTTTATGGTCCTTCACTATGTTGCCACCGGCATCGCGTTTATAGAACTCGCGATCAGGACAATGTGTGCGTCCTTCATTGGCGGTCAAATCAAAGAAACGCATCGTTTTGTAACCTTGATTATCCTCGGTCGTTCTCATCCAGAGAGTGTAAGCCCCTTTAGGTATTCCCGAAATTCTATAAGTTCCAACCTTACTTTGTGGGTTTGTCTCATTGGGGAAATCACGCTCGACATCGCTTAATGTCCGCGAGACAGCCCGACCAACAGCGCTATGTACAATCACGCCTCCGACCCCCACCAATGAACCGGCGCTATTGTAAGTAAGCACTTGGCCTTCGATATAGTAATTAGGCTCTTCAGCGTCGCAGACACCATTTTTATTTAAATCAGATTCTTCGCGATCACAGCCGCAGAGACCCGGAACTGTCTTATCTGGATTATCGGGACAAGCATCAACACAATCATAATTGCCATCATTGTCCGCGTCCACATCAGGAACGCCGCAACCACAGGCACCGGCATAAGTCTTTGCCGGATCATAAGGACACTCATCATCTCCCGTATCAGTAAAATCTTGGCTTGTAGCATTGCTAGAATTGATGATGACAGAACGAGCAATAGGCAAGAAATCAAAGCCGGTATCATGTGGATTAGAAGGTAGCACATCAAAACTTCCCACTGTCACCTGCATGGAATAATAACCATTGCTGTCAGTTGTCGTGCGCACATCATAAACCCCGGAGGTAGCATTACCACCGGTAGCAGTAATCACCATTCCCCTTAGCCGAATGCTTGGATTGGCCGCAGTATAAACACGACCGCTAATGCTATAAGTGATCGGATCGTTACTAGAAGTGAAACTAATCCCGCTTAAGGGCGCGTTAAAAACAGTAACATCGGTGGAAGTAGGAATGAAACCATGCCCGGATTTACTGATCGAAATCGTATAGGTGCTGTTGACCACGTCGGTAAAAGAGTAGTCACCATTAGCATCAGAAGTCACTACTTGATAGTCCACAGCTGTGTTCTTGTCAGTCAAAGTTAAGGTCGCACCTCCTAACCCAACTACTCCACCCTGTTGAAATACCTTACCGCTTACAGTGGTTTTATAGCGACCAAAATTACCGGTAAGATAGGCGGTGACTTCACCTGTTCCGCGCAAGGACCAGAGGGAAGTTCGATTAGTGTTGCCGTCAGGCTCACCAAAAAATATTGTTGCTGTTCTTGTGCCGGCATTATTATCCTTAATTGCGGCAATATCCCAAATGCTATCTTTGTCAAAATCATTAAAGAGAATATTATCATAGACCTCACTGCCTAAATTCCAGCTAGTCGACGTCGCTCCGGTATTACCAAAAGTGACCGTTGCGCTATAGGTTTCGCTATCTGTATCATAAAAAGTAAGAGCTAAGTCTTCTTTGCCGTCGCCATTAAAATCGCCGGCACCAAAAGCAGTTGGACTGCTCGTTACAGAAGGAGAAGCGATGTCCCAAGCTGAAGCGCCGAGAGACCCACTACCTCCGGCATAAAATCTTGCTTGATAATCTTGGCTGACAGGACGAACAGCAGCAATATCATCGATCGCATCGTTACTCGGCCCTGTGCCGATGAAGCGTCCTTTAACAAAAGCAGCGTTAAGCTCTTGGTCTAACTCCCAATCCTCTTCATCACTTGTCTGGCGAACACCATCGGGACCGTAAGTAATTTTTGCCCGCACATCGGATTCCGGATTAGCTCCCGAAAAGTCACGATAAAAAGTGCTCAGATCGCTAATCCCGTCGCCGTCAAAATCCCCACTTAAAAAATAATAATAACGATGAGCCGAAGTGCTTAAAGCTTGCGTCCATAAAACGCTGTCATTGTCTCCCGGGCTACTGCTAACAAAACTATAAGCATCATTATTAGAGTCAATATCGATACAGGCGAGATCATCTTTGTTATCATTTTGCGTGTTATCAAATTCACCGGTTAGAAAAGTAATTTTCCGGTTTTCCCCCAAGGGCAGAACCCACGGCTCAGCTATGATGACTCCGCTGTGGGTAATATAAACATTATTCTCCGGCTCGCGTGTAACAACAGCGATATCGTTGCCACTATCTCGATCATCACCGGCATAAGACAAAGGGGCATGATATAGGACTGTCGCCAATAGAAATAGGATAACAAGAAATTTGCAGACGAATCTCATCAACTACGTAACCTTCTGACATACTTTGCACAGTAGATGTCGTCACAAAATCTCAATATCTTTACATTATTTCCTATAACCAATGAAAATTTCCGGCTTTTATTACCATCACTATCGGCACTTAACTCCCTGGTTTTATTGCTTTTAAATTAATAGGTGAAAATTTTACTGGTAGAATTAGTACTAACTAAGGGAATATCGCAGGGTTAAACATTAAAATTTTATGCTCAATGACAACTTTACTCTACTCCACTAACGATAAAACAGAAATTATCTCTGCGCTAATACTTTCTCTGGTTGTCCACCTAGTTTTTTTTACGACTGCCGCCTCTTACAAAATAATCGAAAGCAAAAAAAGTAGCCCAATTAAAATCGAAGTTAAAACTATCGAAAAAAAACAGCTTGTTTTGCCGCCGACTAATATCTCCGAACAAGTTACAAAAGATACTAAGCTAGCCTCCACTCATAATGCCGTTACGGCTTCGGAGCAGCTCAGCAAAAAACAAGCTGACAAACAGCCTAGCCCATTTCCTCCGACGCAAGCACAGGTTGCTAAGGGCACGGATAGCAAACAGGTGAAGCAAGCACCGTCTCTATTTTTGGACCCGGCGACATTACAAACCTCGCTAAGTAACTCTTCCCGCAGCGAGGAGTTAAAAACATCAGCGCAAGACAAATACAATGCCTCAGCTAAAACCATTCCCACTGCGAAAATTTATAAACTTGTTCCTTTTGCTAAGGCGCCAAAAGCCGATTTATTCGCCGGGGGGACACCAGCGATTGATTATTTACCCGACATTCCTGATGGCGACATTACGCTTCTTAACACCAAAGCTGAACAACATGCCGTTTTTGTCCAGCGTGTTGCCTTACAGGTCTTTGCAGCAATTCGTCGGGAGAACTGGCAAAAAATTCCCGCACTCGAAATTCATAAGCTTTCTGATTTTACTACTATCGAAGCAGTCATGAACAAAAAAGGCACAATGGTTGCGCTAAATTTCATCGGCTCGTCCGGCAGTAAATCATTTGACCAAATGACTCTGGCCGCTATCAATAAAAGCTTTACCGATCAAAATCCTCCTGCCGAAGCCTGCTCCGATGACGGCAACATTCATTTCCTTTTTAAAAGTCGCTCTTGGAGCAGACTGCTGGGCGGAGGCATAGGCGAGCAACGCTGGCTGCTCTTAGGCACAGCATTGGAATAATCTACAATTTACAAAAAAATGACTTTACTTGATAATTATCAACGTTCCCAAATCCAAATACGGAAAAATCTTCGCCATATCATTTGATGAAATACGAATACCGCCAACTTCGCTGGAATAAATCGGAGCATCATGAATGATAAAACTTGAAGTTACATAGATAGCGTTCCTTCCTAACGCTCCACGACGTAAGCGCAAAGGATCAGAAACAGCAGGAACCATCAACTCGCGACGCAGAAAATACTCATCGCCGGCATACCATAAAGGATTAGACTGCTTAATCTGCATGGCATAATTTCCTTGTAGCAGGTTAACAATCCCCTGATAGTCAGTTGAAAATATCTGTTCGTTACCTTGATACAAACTGAGCTTTTGTTCAGCGATGGCAATTTCTAACCAAGTTTGGTTAAGAGCAGGAAGCAATTCCGAAGAAGGAGGAATAAAACCCATCAGCGGAGCAAAACGCCCATAAAAAGAATCTGACTTAGCCGCCGAGAACGTCTGATTACTAACCGGTAATTGCCTACTAATAATCAGCGATCCCGTCGGTAAAAAATCATCATTATTATTACTCAGCACATTTAGCTGCCCGACAGAGGAACAACCAGATACAATTATAGCTAATGCTAGCATAAATAATTTCTTAGTTAGTTTCTTCATAAATCTCCCCCTTGATTATCTATTGGCAGCAACCCCACACTGGGGTAGGTTCACGACCGAACCTTTAGAATTATTTGGCCTTTGCAACAAGGGTATTTTATTTCATGTTTGTTGAACTACAAGTAACGCTATCCCCCAATCGAAGAGCATTAAGCTCTATTATTCTCCACTGCCTATTGGGAATATTGATTGCCATAACTTTAGTCGGCTGCTCTGTTACCAAGCCCCAGATAGCCGACACTAAACCCGGCGCCATCAAAGTTTATCCGGATTTACCGCTAATCGATAACGAAGAAGTGAGGTATTTCATCAGTTATTATAAAACCACGGGAAAAAGTTTTTTGCTGGCTTCATGGAAAAGACAAGATGAGTTTGGAGGTCAGGTAGAAGACATTCTTCGCTCACACGGAATACCGAGAATTTTTTTGAGTTTAGCAACCGTAGAAAGTGGCTTTAGACCGGAAGCAAAAAGCCCATGCGGTGCTGCCGGGTTATGGCAATTCATGCCAGCTACCGCCGAGAAATTTGGCCTTCGCGTAGGGCTATTTCACGATGATCGCTACAATGTCGAATCCTCAACCTCAGCCGCCGCCCGTTATTTAAAAGAGCTACACGATAAATTTGGCGACTGGTACCTGGCCTTAGCCGCTTACAATGCCGGCCCGGCCCGCATCAAATCTGTGCTTAAAGCCAACAATGCCCATAGTTATTTTGAACTCTCACGCCTGGGAGTTCTGAGCACTGAAAATACCGAATTTGTTGCAAAGGTCGTTGCTGTTGCCACTATTTCAGAAAATCCCGGTCGCTACGGATTTCAACCGAAACTATAAACTATACAAAATCACAACGAGAATATTTGCAATTAGACCAATAGCTTAAGCTCATATTTTTAAACCGACATTGGCATGATATAGCGCTTGGTTGATTTTTTTACTATTTCATTGCATCCTCCCCCTCCCCAAAGGTCATAACAGCCTCAAGAAAGACAGCGACATATTTTAAACGCCGTCTTTAGCCTTGGAAGTTAATTAATTTTTGTAGGTGAATATGAGTAGAGACGAGTTTGAAAAGCTAAAAAGTGGCGTAATCAAACGTAAACAAAAAAGAAAACTTGGTTTGTTTATTGATGGTGTAGGACTAGATCGAGCCACCCGCCGCATCGACAAAAGAATAGACCTGACAAAGCTCGTCTCCAGCCTAACTAACGGCCTTGAGCCGGAGATAGCACGCTATTATACATTAATCCCTCACGAAGATGATGCCCGACAATTAGCATTTCTTGACGCCGTGCAGCGCGCCGGACTAGAAGTTGTCGTCAAAAGACTACCCCCAAAAAATGTTAAACGCCAAGTCGCCATGGACGTGCATATCAGCTGTGACCTAATCGGTTACAGCATGGGAGTATTCCAGGACGTGAATAAACAAAAAGAAGCCAACAGTGGAGGAACCCAGCAGTTCGGCTCAATAATCATGGAAGAACACGAAAAGACACTTTCGTTAAATCTTAACGCCCAAAGAGACAGCGGCGTCAAACGTATTGCCGCTATCGTCTGCCCAACCCGCGAATTGACCTACGCTATTTATATGAGTCACTTGCTGGAAGTGGAAACATCTTTAGTGGATTTTGGATTATACGGGCAGTCTGAAGGATGGCGCGGAATTGATCACTGGGTAGACCTATCCACCTCCGAAACCATCTGGCGCTAACAAACAACTCCACAGACCCCCCTAGGAGTATCAACCTTGCTGGCCACTGCCGGTCTTAAGTCTTTTACACAAGACGTAAAAACGTCAGCGGGACAACAAAATATTATTCAGTTGTTTATTGACAAGTTTCACGCGCTGGCGCCTATGACGCACAAAATGTTTGCGGCGTATATGGACCCGCCGTGGATGTCAAAGACTAAATACTGGTGGGAAGGTGAGGATGCGTGCGTATATGCGGCTTCTAAATGGAGATTTATATTCTCCGAGCCATGATAGAATTTGCACTTTCTCT
>JADZAE010000042.1 GCA_020852715.1 Deltaproteobacteria bacterium | reverse complement strand
TATCAAGACTATTAGGAAGGTAGAACTAACTCTGAACCATCGACCTCGTAAGTGTTTGAATTTCTTAACACCTGACGAGGTCTTTAAGCTCGGGTGTTGCACTTAATTATTGAATGCAGAGGATTTCCAGGGGCATATTATGCCGTACACAAGAAGTAAGTTGAAACAAAGACCTTGAACGGTATATTACTGAGTAATTAAGTTGTGCGTGCGGTATAAAGAAAAGCAAGAATGGTTTTCGCGGAAGCGAAACCCCGATTCGCTTCCGTAAATGCCCATAAATAAGCCATGGATGGCCTATTTATGGGCAAAATGAAACTAAGCCCCATCGGGGCGGATTTTGCGAAGCAAAATCATGGGGGCGAAGAATAAGCCTTCACACATTTAGCCGTTTCCGATAAGGAAACGGCAGTGACTAATTAAATATTTTTATAATAGCGTTATTTAATTAAATTTTCTACCGAGTGAAGGCTTATCCATTTGCTTAGGACAAGGATAGAAAGCCGAAGGCTTTTCAGCTCAATAGTTAATTCACTTTTTGCAAATGGTATATAGACTATAAATAGCCGCAAATATCCAAAAGATGGGAGTTTTTGGCCTTAGAGCAGCGATTCGAGGTAATTTTGATAGTGCACTAAGTGTGATTGCACTTCTTTGATGGTTTGTTTGATTTCTTCTTCGTCTTTTACGTTGTCCATGGTTTGGCGGGCGTATTGTAAGCATTGATCTAAGGCTTCGCGTTTTTCGCCCTTGAAACGTTTGCCTTTTTTGTCGAGGCTGAATTGGGTTTGGAAAATGAGCGTGCGCAGCTGGTCTTTTAATTCTTTGAGCGCTTGGGATTCCATATTCTGTACGAATGTTTCTAAATTGCGTCTGTCGGCGGCTTCTTGCTCTTTGATGGCGCGAGTAGCGAGTTCGGCTTCTCGTTGATCCATCTTTTCGTCGCGGCGCTTCTTTTCGTTTTCTAACGTGCGATTTTCTCTGACCAGTGCGTTTAGGTTTTCGTCGGAGAGTCCCGAGGAGGCAAAAATCTGCAAGCTCTTTCGCTCGCCGCTTTCTTGATCCTGGGCGTTGACATGTACGATACCATCAGTATCAACATTAAGCGTGATCGCGATATGCGGTTTGCCGCGCGGTGCTGATGGAATTTCTGTTAGCTTAAAAAATCCGAGCGACTTGTTGTCATAGGCAAAATGGCTTTCGCCTTGCACGACATGAATGTCAATTTCTTTTTGTTGGGGGCCGGAGGTGGAAAAGATCTTGGTGATCTTTGCCGGAACTTTGGTGTTGCGCGGGATGATCGGCACACACATTCCACCTTGTACTTCTACACCTAAGGTCAGCGGCGTGACGTCTGCTAAGTTAAGGCCGGCCAAAATACCTTGCATCAATGCGCCTTGAATGGCGGCGCCTACTTGCACAGCGGTGTCCGGATTGACAGTATCGATTGGCTGGCGGGCAAAAATTTTGCGGCATTGTTTACGAATGATGGGCATACGAGTCATGCCGCCAACGAGCACTACATCATCAAGATCATCGGCTTTTAGCCCCGCGTCGAGTAGCGCCTTTAAACAAGGTGGATCTAGTCTGGCGACTAATTCTCCAAAAAGCTTTTCCATGTCGCGGCGGTGCAGCGGCACTGTTAAATCTTCTGTTCCCGACGAGCCTTTACCGGCTGCTAAAAAGGGAACTTTTAATTCTACTGAGGTTTGAAAAGAGAGTTCGTGGCGCGCGTTTCTGGCCGCTGTTTTAATGCGCTGCAAGGCCATGCGGTTACTTTTTAAATCGATGCTTGTTTGTTTTTGAAATTGCTCAAGCAAAAAGGCAACCATGGCTAAGTCAAAATCTTCGCCGCCAAGGAAAGTATCGCCGCCGGTAGATTTAACGTCAAATAATCCCTGACGTAGCCCCAAAACGGTAATATCAAATGTTCCGCCGCCAAGATCGAACACGGCGATGATGCGTTCATCTTTGTTGCTGTCTTTTAAATCTATGCCATAGGCAAGGGCAGCAGCCGTCGGCTCGTTGATGATGTTTAATACGGTCAGGCCGGCAATCGCGCCGGCATCTCGGGTTGCTTGGCGCTGCGAATCGTTAAAGTGCGCGGGCACAGAAATTACGGCATGAGTTACCGGTTCACCTAGGCGCCTTTCAGCCATGTCTTTTAGATATTTTAAAATATGGCCGGAGACTTCTTCCGGACTCATTTTTAACCCATTTACTTCTACCCAGGCATCACCGTTTTTAGCGGAAATTATTTTATAAGGAAGGTTTTTAATTGCTTCTTGCACATCGGGACTATCATACTTGCGCCCGATCAGACGCTTAACAGCGAAAATAGTGTTTAAGCGGTTGATGTCGGCTTGTTCTTCGGCTTCAAAGCCGACCAGAATTTGATCATTGGAATTAATAGCAAAAATAGATGGAAAGGTGTCATGACCATTATCATCAACCAGGACAACGGGTTTTCCGTCTCGCATGATGGCGCCGCCAGAGTTCACTGTGCCCAAATCAATACCGATTACGTTTTTTATAGCCATTAACTTATTTTAATCTTTTTGCACGCTCAGATTATTCTGCCTCACATTGCTTATCGGAAGAAAAGCGATAATTGCTTAACAGGGTTATGCTTTTAAAGCCGCAAGGATTTGCCTTTAACGAGCAAATTTCAAAATAACCGTCTAATTAACTACAAATCTCAACAAAACCCTTGCTTCCAAGCAGTTAAATACGTATCTAGTTCAAGCGCAGATTTAGCTTACCTATAAAGGTATTTTATGAAACTAGTAATAATTTTATCCTTACTGATTTTGCCGTTATTTTTTTGTTCCTGCTTTGGCAATGACGATGAGAAAAAGCTTTTACCTGGACAGTGCTGGACGAACATGGAGTGCACCGAGGGGAGAAAGTGTAACCAAGATGGGTGGTGTGAGGATATCTATTTTCCTAAAGAAAAAATTCAGCCGCTCTGAACAAAGCAGCTACAGGCACTATCTAGTTCCCCCCCTCTTAGCTGTGATAACCCCAGATCAATATCAGTAAAGTTGCAGCAGCCGAGACCATTAAACAAATTTGCGTGAAGCGGCCAAACATTTTCTGCTGCGCAAGTTTAGTCATTTCCTCAACGTTATATGTTTTGATCGAGTCATTTTTAATCTTCGGTTGTGTCTGCATCAGCTCTATCTGTGATGCCAGCATGTCATCGCTTTGCTGTTCATAACGGGAAGAATAAACATCAATCGTTCTTTCATATTGCCTGATGTCTTGTAGAAACTCTCTGGCATTATGATAACGGCCGGCGGGATCAGGGCAGATAGCGCGGTCAATCATTGCTGTGAGCACTTGCGGTGCTTTTTTAACGATTTTATTTACCGGGGTGTAGTGACCGGCGAATTTCTCTTTAAGCTGATCGTTAAAGCTCTTGGCGTTAAACGGCATACGGTTGGTGAGCATCTGATAGAATGTGATGCCCAGCGCGTAAATGTCGCTTTCCTTGGTGTTGGCTCGTCCTTCTAAGCATTCAGGAGCGATGTAATCAAAAGTACCGATAGCCTCATTATTTTTAACCATCGGATACATATCACCGGGAATAAGCGCCGTTGTAAAATCAATGATTTTAATCGCCCCATTTTTGGTAAGCATAATATTTTCCGGTTTGATATCGCGGTGGATGACGCCGGCATTATGCACAGCTTCCAGTCCTAGGAGTGCCTGGCGTAAATAATATATCGATTGTTTTACGGGCATTGGCCTTCCCAGCTGGCGTAAATACGTGCCCAGGTCGATACCGTCTATGAATTCTAAAGCAAGAAAAGCAAAATCTTCTTCTTGCGTAATGTCATAAAAACGGATGACATTTGCATGTTTGATTCTCTGCAAAGCTCCGGATTCGCGCAGTGAGAGCTTGATATTTGTGTATGGATATTTGTTATCGTATAAGAAAAGCTTGATGGCCACGGCTTGCGGCATGGATACATCAAGAGCGAGGTTTTCATAGTTCGGTAGCACAGCTTTATAAATGATGCTGTTCGCCTGCGAGCTGATAACTTCTTTGCCCTCGTAGATTAGACCTTGAACATCATAGACCTGCGTCTCTTCGTTTTCGTTTGATAAGATGAAATTATTTGTGATCGTCATTGCTTTCTTGCCCCAACCAAATTGATTAACCCGAGAAACATCTCGCTCTATTATTGGTCGGGTAGGCCTATTTGCTTCATTTTTTGTGTGCTTTTATTAAATGCTCCAAATACTCCTGATAATTCAGCTAGATAGCCGTCTTTCGAAAAAGGTATCGGGTGGTAGTTTGGTGCCCTGCACTGGAGCGGGGAGTGGGGGCGCTGGTGCAGGGCACCAAGGCGATGGATTAATGTTTGCAAATGCTCGAAATTTATAATTTATTGGCGCACTGCGCATTGTGCGCAGTTGAGGTAGGCGCCCATAGCTCAACAGGATAGAGCACCAGCCTTCTAAGCTGGGGGTTTCCCGTTCAAGTCGGGATGGGCGTACCATTCTTTATGATCTGAACTAACTGTCGCTAGTGAGTTTGGACAAACGCTGTTTTTATTAGGTGCCCAGGGGATGCTGCTAAAGCGCTTCTTTGAATATCCAATCGCCTTCATTGTCTGTTGGGCCGTGCTTTCGCTCTGGACAGTGATCAAGCCTCCTTTTCAAACATCAGATGAGTTTTCTCATTACGCCAAAGCACTGAGCATTTCACAAGGCCTGATTACTCCGGCTTTTGAATTTCCTGTTAAAAAAGCAGATATCAACCCTTTGCTTGTCGCGCTTGATTTGCATTTCATTCCTTTTGGAGCAAACGTAAAAATCGGCTGGGATAGATTGCGCATGCTTAAAAACGCCGTTTGGCCATATCCTAGTCACGATGGACTGATGCCCATTGAGAGCACGGCATACACTTATCCTTATCCGTTATATGCGCTGGTTTATTATGGCGGGCAGGGGATAACAGATCATTTCAAGCTCAGCCCTTATGATAGTCATTATACTTATCGTCTGGTGGCTGCCTTTTTTGCGGCCTTGCTTTGGGTGTTTTTTTTGTTTCTTTTAGGCCGCTCGCCATTTGCAGAGAGTAAATATTTTCTCTGGGTTTTTTGTGTTTTTAATCCAGTGGTGTCTTTTATGAGCGGTAGTATTAATCCCGATTCTATCCTGCTGCCGGCTGCGGCCATTGCCATGATCAGTGTCTATATGGCGCTCTTGCAAAATCGCTATATGCTTCTTGCCTGTTTTGCACTTACTCTAACGGCGTTAGTTAAAAGGCCGGGGCTTTTTATGGTCGTCATTGTCCCCGCTATGGCGGCGGGGATCTGTTGGCATAGCAGTCGGCGCGTAGAAACGTTTAAAGCACTTTTGCCTAAAACTTTACTACTGACCTTCATGCCGGTGATGCTTAGTTATGCCTTATACTATGCCTATGCTCCGGGTGCTCTAGACAGTGAAAAAACATTTCATGCTGCCGATGTCGGCATACTTGGTTATTTAGCTATGCAGTGGGCGCGCACAGGTTCCATTGCTGTCGGCTTTTGGGGTAGCTTAGGTTGGACAGATTATGGTTTGCCGCACTGGGCGGTAGCTTTTGCGTATCTGGTGGTGCTTTTAAATCTAGTCATGTTTTTGAAAGATAAGAGTAAAGATAATTCACGCCAGCTAGCGATAGTTCTTTTCTATGCTTTCATTGCCCACCTGGCAGTGCTTTACCTAATGGAGATTTATTATGTAAAGATAGTCGGCTTTTTACTGCAGGGCAGATATTTCCTGCCGGCGGTGCTGGGAGTTGCCGTGCTGCTACTACATGACCGGCGCTGGCTTCGTTATGTTACTATGTTTATGCTTTTTGCTTTTCATGTTTACTTGCTTGAGGCAACGGTCGAAAGATATTACGATGGCAACTGGCGCTTAGCCTATAAAAGCAGGCCTTACGTCGCTTATCCGCTAAAAAAGAAAGAAAAGCTGAATTTGCCTCTGGCTGAATTTGGCTTAAAAAAGGCGCCATGATCAGATCTTCACGCGGTTACATTGAGCTACCGTTAGTTTTTATCGGAACTTTTCTGCTGCTTTCATTGTGGGCCTTTATCAAACCGCCTTTCCAGGCGCCGGATGAATTTGTGCATCATGTTAAAACTGCCTCGACGGGCGTCGCTGCAAGTTCGAACCAGATGTGCGTGCCTGTGCGGCAAGCCGATTTAAATCCCCTGGTGGATATTTCCTTTCTTCACGCTATTCCTTTTCATGCGGAAAATTCACTGCTCCCGCTGCAATTAAGGATATTGAAAAGTTTAAGTTGGCCGAGTGAGAACAGCGAAAGCACTTTGCCGATCATTACGTCGTGGCTAACATCGGCCTATAGTTACCCCTATCCGTTTTATCTTACCCTTAATTATTTGAGCGCCAAAGCGCGAGCAGCCACTGTGTTAACTCCTTATCAGGCCCATTATGTTGATCGCCTCATTGTTTCTTTGCTTAGCGCTCTTGCTTGGACACTTTTTTATGCACTGCTGCGCTCAACGGCGCTTACTTATTATCGTTTGCCGATATATATATTTTTAATTTTTAATCCGGTGCTGTTGTTTGTTTCCTCAAGCATTAATCCCGACGCTCTTTTCATCCCGCTGGCAAACTGTGTTCTTCTCTTATCCTACAAAACGATTTTAAATTATCGTTATGCGCTGTTCTTGGCACTGGGCCTAGTTGCCTCCTTACTTTTAAAGAGTCCGGCATTTTTGTTGCTGCCTATTGTTATTTCCTGTCCGGCAATACTGGCGCTAATCGACAAAAAAGACAGACGCCAATGTCTACATAGTTTTTGTGCCTCAGTATTAGGCTGCTTGTTAGCCGCCATAACTAGTTATTTACTGTTTTATCGCGATAATGTGATTGCCATTGCTGCTCCCACACCGGGGCGCAATGAGGACTTAGCTACTTATCTTTTAAGCTTGTGGGAGCGTAAACTAGTGTTCTTTTCCGGCTACTGGAGCTTGTTAGGTTGGACAGACTACTCCATGCCTTATTGGCTTACCTGTTCGATGCTGGTTGTTTTGGTCATAACCACAATAGCTTTCCTACGCACCCATGCTCATCGTGAGGGGAGTATTTACATAGTTTTCTTTTTGGCTTTTTTTGCCCATGTCTCGCTGCTGATCGGGTTGGAATACCATTTCCTTGCGCAAAAGGGCTATATTATTCAAGGTCGTTACTTCTTGCCGCTTGGCCTATGTCTTTCTTTGATCATGGTTCTCGGTCCGGAATATCGTTTTTGGCGGCGACTTAGTTTGGGTCTAATAGTTTTCCTTAGTGCTTTTATGTTTAACGCGACAGTAATTCGTTATCACGAGGGTAGCTACCGGCGCGCCTACCGGACTTTGCCTTTTGTAAATTTTAAAAAAGTTTCTGACAAAACACTCAATAATCCTGAACTTCATACCGATATATTACATTGTAAAGGAAATTCGCCTGAGTAGTATTTGGGTGGACGCCATGTTGCTTTTAAGACTTATTTTTGCCTGCTTATTGTTGCCTTTAATTGCTGCTGCTGAAACACGTACTGTTCAACAAACAAACCGCCACCAACTGGAAATTGCCGTCGAACTCAAAGCGCAAATCAAAACCCTGATCAAAGAAGGCGATAAAGTGCGCATTGTTACTAACGGCAAGTATGGACTTTCTACGCGCTCCAATCCGCCATGGCGCACCGACTTCAGTCTCCCTTTAGGCGGTATGTTTGAGAAAAAACCTGAGGCGCAAAAATGGCAAACTTTTCGCATCAAAGGAATTAGCGAGCAAAGTATCTCGCTGGAATATGAGTATGGATTTAATCATCGCTCCGCCGATAATGACCTTCTGGTAATCGACAAAGGGCAATTAGAAATGCCGCTTTCCAATTGACGTTTTTAAAAGTAGCATTATGCCTCACTTTTTGGGTTTCCCCCATATAGACAAAATGACCTTGTGTGGCTTAGAGCGGGGAAAAATGCTCTCAAGAATTGGCTTGACGCCGCCGAATAATGAAATTATCCATTGCTAAATTTAACCGTCATATTTTAAGGGCTGGCTTATGTTAATTAACACTCGCTTAGGTTCAAAAACCGTTAAGCTGCTGTTTTGTTTATTGCTATCGGCCGTTGTTATTCTTCCTGAGGCGATGGCTTTGGATAAATTTGATGAAGATGTGGCGGTCAAAGTAAGTAATCCTATTAAAGCCGGTCCACCGGAGCTGGCTAAAGATAAATTAAAAGGCCCCGGTTATGCGATCGTCAATGCCGATCTTGCCGGCTTTGATATTAAAGCTGAAGTGATTATTATTGGCCCCAAAAACAAAAATGGCCGATTTGACCTTAATATCTATAAGGCTAATGCTGAGCGCGTTTATAACTATCAATCAGCCGCAAAACAGCCACTTAATCTTTACAAAAATAAGTTAACTAAAGTCGAGATTACTCCATATATTAAAGCCGGGGATAGTTATGTTGTGGAAATTATGCCGCGTGATAAAAACTTCATTTATAAAGCAGAGCTAAATGGCACCGCTACAAACCAAGTTGAGCCGGGCCTGGATTACCAAATTGATAGTGCCTTTACTAATGCCAAACTGGGCGTCAACCATGTCCCGCGCTGCGGCACAGGCAACGAAATCTGCGGCTATATTTTTGCGCAACAAGAAAACTGTGCTAAGGAAATGCGCTATGCTTATATCGCCAATCCCAGCGCACGGAAAACGCGCAGTGGCACAATTATCTTCTACGGCCAAAGCGGAGGCGACATACTTGAGCGCAAAACATTCACCCTAAAACCAAAAGAGCATCAGCGCCTCAATGCCGGACGAATCAATCATAAAGTCGTCCAGCATATAAAAGCCAAAGATAAAAAAGGCAAAGCCCTGATCACGCAATTTGATCGCCAGCTGCTCGGCTGTAAATAGTTTGTTTTTTGCATGACGAGCCTAAGATATTAAAATAACGTTGTCGTAATCGTCGGCGCGGAATGTTACCTCGATCGTTCTTCTTGTAAATGTGGGGCGCGTAGGGAGGGCCTTTAGCCGCCCGCAAGGTGTGCACCATCACGTTGGACTCACGCGTCAGCGCCATCAACGCCCGCTTGTTCTTGTCATGCGTCCATTTCCGCTTGCCACCGCTGCCGGCGACGGTTACTTGCGCGGTGTTGCATGGCTCGGACTCATTGAGCGCTTTATCCACTGCTGTAATTTGGAACGAGTAGGTAACTCCGACGCTTAATCCGGAGCGGGAGAATGTTGTCGCCGTAGTGCTACCAAGTAACGTGCCATTTCGATAGATGCGATAATTATTTAGTCCGGATTCACCGCTATCCGTGCTAGAGCCCCAACTGAGTGTGGTGACTCCTTTTCTGTTTAGTGTCGCGCTGAGGTTCGCCACTACTGACGGGGCTGTGAGGTCGAGGATATAGCTGCCGGAAGCATTGGCGCTTTCATGGCCGGTGAAATTCGCCATGACTGAGAAAGTGTAGCTGCCTTGCGCTGTGCCGGATAGCGGCGTTAGCGTTAGGGCTGTAGATGCCGTGCTTCCTGCCACAATGGCCAAAGAAGTTGCTCCCAATGCAGCCGAAAATCCGGCTGGTGCGCTCGGCGACAGTGCAAAATCAGTAGTGCCGCAATTCATATCGTTATTTCTTACGGATACCGTATAAACTTTTGCTGCCCGATCAGTGCCGGCAAATTGTGATGTCGGAGACATGGTTACTGTCGGAGCTATAGCGTTTTTCAAAAAAGTTGATCGAAAAAAGGTATTGTACTTTTGTTTGATGTGTGATTTTAAGTATGTGTGGGAAGAGATGCGATAATACCAAATTTGGAGAACTGTAATTTAACGGAGCTG
>JADZAE010000041.1 GCA_020852715.1 Deltaproteobacteria bacterium | reverse complement strand
TCGTTAGTTTGGGTGGAGTGGTTGCTCAACTTCGGGAAACCTTAAAAAGTTTTCAATCTGGCTCCGCGAAATAGGAATGGTGACAAGGGCGAAATCCCGATTCCTTCCCGAAAATGCTCATAATGAAGCCGAGAAAACAAGAACAGGCTGAATTACGAGCTAAGCAAAATTAAACCCAACGTCATTCATTTTTGAAGAAAATGAGTGAATAGTTAGGTTAAATTTCTTTCCTGGGAATGGGATAAAACCTGCCCTTTGCCTATCTTGTACACCAGCTCTGTGAAAATAGTGAATGGTTCGTATTATTTGAAAAGACATTTTACTTAAAGCAAAATTCCCTCTTGTTAAAAACTGTCGTAAATGTTTTAAGTGCTATACTCTTGTATAGCTAGGTTTTCTATGCGAGAATATTGCCGTTATTCTAGGGCAAGGTAAAAATATCTTTATGATATGGCTCCGCGAGGGGCACCGATTTTTTATATAGGAGGAATGTTATGCATCATTTAAAAACTAAAATGTTATTTGCTGCGGCTGTCATGGCTCTGGGCTGTCCTTTAGCTAATGCTGAGGATGATCTGGCAAGCATGGTTTCGCCATGGAGTCACCCTACTCAGTTTGAAGACCCTCGTCAGACAACTGAAGTGCGGACTATCTTCGTTAACAATGCTTTTTCTGACTCTTTTGTCACTGAAGGTGGTTCAGCTCAGGCCTATCAAGTTCATGCTCGTGCTAAGTTAACTGATGATTTGTCATTCATCGTTACAAAGTTCGGTTTGATTTCGATTAATCCTGATTCATCTTCCGGGTTGGATGATGAAACCGGTATGTCGAATGTTGATCTTGGCTTCAAATATACTGCTCTTGAGTGTGCCAGTGATATCATTACTGTTGGTTTGCGCTATGCTCTGCCGATTGGTGATGATGATGTGCTGGAAGGCGAAGGTTCAGGGAATGTAAATCCTTTCCTCAGCTTTGGTGGTCAAAAGGATAATATTAATTACATCCTTTATTCCGGATTACGTCAGCGCGTAGATAGCGAAGATAGTTCTTTCTGGGATTTAAGTGGTCACGTCAGCTACAAAATGGATAACTTTTATCCATTTGTGGAGTTAAATTATGTCCACGTGTATGAGGATGGAACACGCCTTGACCTTGCGGATGAGGGTAATGATCTAATTAACGTTGGATCGGTACATGCGGGCGGAACTCATACTCTATCCATGGCTGTTGGTGCTCGTTATCGTATGGATGAGATTGATTTCGGTGTTGGCTACGAATTCCCATTGGATCGTGGTCGCGGAGATGGTTTTACTGATTGGCGTGTCGGCGCTGATGCCATCTACCACTTTGACATCTAAGTCGTAATAAAACCCTGCGCGCATCCCGCGCGGGGTTCTTCCCCTTTCCCTACCTTTTCCCTTCCCTTAAAATATTTAAATTTTGTGCAGCGACATTCTTTGCAATGCCGCCGCATGCGCCAAAATCCAAACGTCCGCGGAAATTGTAGGGGCACCCGTGGTGCCTGAGTCTTATACACAAGTCTCCGAAACGCTATTTATTGGGTTCTAGCGTTAGCTCCACGAACTCCTAAATTTGCGCGACGTATTATAGAGAGAGACTCATGTTGTGAGCGTCAGCGAACAACTGGATCGCCGGCGTGTCGGTTTCCCAATGACCTTAAAAGTGGCGGCTAATGCCGAGAAATGCTTGGTTCACGCGATCTTCAAGCGACCCAGTCGCTTCGCAACATGGGTTGTGCTCCACAGGGGACATGACTTTTGCTGCGTCTAGCCATCTCGTACCAAAATCAAAACACGACATTCTTAGTGAGCAACTTGTGTATAAGACTCAGCGCGGTGTGCCCCTAAAGTGTAACACTAGAATTGGCCAAGACATAGTTGACAGTTGAGGATATGATTAACGATATTCGGACCGTTGCAGAAGGCTTATTATTTATTGCACGAATTTGTATCCGACGCCATGGACAGTAAGAATATGACGGGGGTTTTCCGGCTCGTCTTCCACTTTTCGTCTGAGGCGCGCAATGAAATTATCAACAGTTCTTGTCGTTGGATAACTATTATAGCCCCAAACCTCGTCAAGAAGCTGATTCCGGCTCACCGGGATATCCGGCCGGCTGGCCAAGCATTTAAGAAGATCGTATTCTTTCGCCGAAAGATCTATTTCCATTTCTCCCTTATGGGCACGGTATGACTTAAAATCTATCACTACGCTACCAATGGTCAAAGTAGCTAATTCAGCTAGCTGGGCATCACCATTTGCAGCCTTAACAGCTGAACGACGAAGTAGTGCTTTTACGCGTGCTAAAAACTCTCTCATACTAAAGGGCTTTGTCAGATAGTCATCGGCACCAATTTCCAAGCCAACAACTTTGTCTACTTCAGCTGCTTTAGCGGTGAGCATTAAAACAGGAGTCATGGATTTCACTGCTCTGATTTGCCGTAACACTTCAAAACCATCCATTTTAGGCATCATTACATCAAGAATAACCAGGTCAGCGTTTTCGGTCTTGAATTTCTCTAGCCCACATACGCCATCCTCGCAGGCAACGACTTCGTATTTCTCGGCCATTAAAATTTCAGTAATTCCGGTGCGTACGGCTTCTTCGTCCTCGATCACTAGCAATTTTGCTATTGAATCATCCATTGTCTCCCCATCGCGTATAACTATTCCAGAATCAGCTCAGTATTCATAGCATGAGCACAAATGCTAATAAATCCACTGATATCGTAACTGAGCCCCATTATAAGAGCTTGTAAATATACTAAATAGCTTGCTTTTCACCAAATTATCAACCAGTTTTTCAAAGCCCTTTTTCTTCTCCGGGTAGACCACCTCCGGCTCCCCTTCAAGAGATAGCTTGGCTAAGACAAGTTTTGCCGCTTTGCTCACATCACCAATTTCATCGGCTAAGCCTAAAGCAACAGCATCTTCTCCTAATATGATGCGTCCATCGGCAAATTTTCGCACATCCTCTTCTTTCAGGCCTCGCCCCTGAGCGACCGCTTGAACAAACTGATTGTGACTTTCCCCTACTAAAGTTTGCAATAATTCTCTGTCGCTGTCCGAAAGTTTCCTAAAGGGTGAACCGCTATCTTTAAACTCACCACTCTTAATCACCGTCATTTCTAGGTCATACTTAGACATGATGGAAGAAAAGTTAGGCATCATCATGATTACACCGATGGAACCGGTTAAAGTGCCTTTGTTGGTCACCACTTTGTCACAAGCAGAGGCCACATATAAACCCCCCGATGCGGCGACATCGCCTAATGAACAAATGACCGGTTTTTTCTCTTTGGCACTTTTTATCGCATAATAAAGATCTTCTGATCCACCCACTGTGCCTCCGGGTGAATCAATGCGCACCACAATTCCCTTTACCTTGGAATTATTGACTTGCTTATCCAGCTCTTCGCGAAACTCGCTTACATTAATCATGCTGCCGATTTCGCCTTCTAAATTCAATACGGCAACCACCTTGTCGCTTTTTAGTTTGGAGGTTAGATCGTCCAGTTCAACACTGCCGCCTCCAATTATTGATAAAACTGCCATCAGTAAAAGCACATTAAAAATAATAAAAAGCCAACCCAACGCAGCTGCTATGCCGTTAAAAAAAGATCCGATACGCTTTATAAAAGAGATCATAATACTCCCCTGTTCATTAATTCCTTTCCCGCATAACTCCTTACAAAATAGATCTTTTTACTGTCAATCAGAAACAACGCCGCTTTGCTTTCTCTGTCCCCGCCGGGCGCCACCAGGCTGCCGGCGTACCCGTTCACAACCTTTACTGAGTTTCTATTCAAAAGCCCCCAGAGGGGGCAAGTTTTGCGAAGCAAAACTATGGGGGGACGAAGACTAAGCCTTCACAAGATTAGTCGTTTCCGATTAGGAAACGTCAGTAAATAATTGTAAATGTTCATATTTGTAATACATCCGGAACGCTATTAGTAATAATCCGTGAAGGCTTACGCTGCTGGCTGAGTCTTATACACAACTCCATCAAATGCGTTACTTTAGAGCAGCACACGTAAGCGCCATAGGCTTATGAAAATGCCGCGTGCGCTATGGAGCGCGCGGCATGATCTGGAGGCTGCAGGCCGGAAGATCAGACGCGCCGCGGCTGGAAATGGCAGCTGCGGTATGCGGCTAAGCCGCCAAATGCCGTGTAACTATTGAGCGCAGGCGACCCACTTTATCCGCTTCGCTTTCAAAGATGGATCGCACTCCACAAGCGTTTGCAAAATTATCTACCCCCGTGGCGGCATCGCCGAGAGTGTTGCAGAAATGTATCACCAAGCCACCCTTTTACGACTTGTGTATAAGACTCAAGGCTGCCGGGTAGCCAAAGAAAGGTGGCAGAAATAGGAAGAATACATTACAAACCCGTTTATGGCTCCATTAACTCCAAATACTCTATCCACGCTCTTGAACACTATCCGGCTTGATAGCACAGCGGCCGCTACCCCAACGGGCAATGTCCCCACAATTAATGTCGGCGACATCATCAAGCTTATCGTCAGACAAAACCAGGGCAATGGTCAAGGAATGCTTTTTTATAATGGTCAACTAATACCGGCGCAACTACCTGAATTTTTATTAAGCGGCGACAAGCTGACGGCAAGAGTCCTTTTTGAGAATGATCAACTTATTTTTAAGATACTGGATTTATCTCGCCCCCAGTTATTGGAGAGGCAAGCTATCTTTCAGAATTTAGAGCAACAGGTTAAAAAGTTCGTCATTCAAACGCTTTATTCTTTTTTGGATACGGCGACCAACAAAAACATCGACCTAAAAGAGATCCTTTCCTCCCCTACCATGCCCGCTGAGGTGAAAACTTTTTTGCGCGAACAAATTGCTCCACTGTTAAATGAACTACTTGAGCATATTTCCAGCAATCAGCTCAGTGAAAAGTTAATGAGTGCCAACTCGCCAATTAATGCCCAGCAGATCAAACAAGTAGTGCAGGAGTTTAAAAAAGTTATTGCTGAATTCACGCCAACAAATACGCATAAAACAATTGAAATTCTCAGCCAACAATTAGCCAAATTCCTTGAGCAAAATCTACCGCCGGAGCAAGCGGCAAAAACGCTGCTGCAGCTCATTGATACAGCGAGGAAGGACCTAACTGAACAAACGCCAACTAAAACCAAAGATATTGCTGTGCGCGCACGGCTACTGGAACAGTTTGCTGCGTTTGAGCAAAATCCGGCCCAACAAAGCGCTACTACTCAGCAGATACTTACCGCTTTAAACAGCTATCTTTCCTCGGCAAGAACAATTGATCCCAAAACACTTGCGGAATTGACGCAATTAACTTCGCGCCTAGAAACGCTGGCCGGCGCCCAGGAAACGCTTGCGCAGTTGAATCCGGTGATGCAGGCGCTTGGCGATCCAGCAATGATACTTTTCCCTTTTATTTTCCATGGACTTTTTGCCCAGGCACAAATCTCGCTGCCGCCTGAGGATCGGGTGAAGAAAAAGGGTAAGGGTGAGGAAGAAGAGGCTTCCTCTTCAAAGGAGCCCATGCAGCGCGTTCAGATTTCCATTCCGCTTCCCCACTTAGGCATAGTCGACATCGATGTGGCGCATAGTAAAAGCGAAATCATGGTTCGCTTTACAGTCGAGAACCAGGAAATAGCAGATTTTCTACTTGAGCAAGAGGAAAAGCTGGTACTGGTGCTTAAAGATAAAGGCTTTAAACAAACTGAACTACTGACTCAGGTTAGACCCGAACAGATCTCGACAGGTGTGCGACTAAACGTTTTCAGTAAGACATCGTATGTTGCTTGAGCTTGGGGCTGTCATCTAAGTAAAATATATTGCAGGCATTGGGCTAACCAAAACCTACCCTCTCCCAATATGTCCCATCCCGTTTTAAATATTGATTGCCAGAATTCTAACCCCCTGCTAGTTTTCTCGTCGGTGATTCTTTTTAAGGTTATATGACTAGAAGCGGAAGATAAGCGTCTGCCAGAGAAGCTTCCGTGAACTCGCGAGAGATTGTCTGGTGGATACTGTTTGAAAGGTTAGAAGGAGGTGTTTAATGTGGCGCAACTTGATCCCAAAATCCTTGACAGTAGTGTCCCCCGGCATAATTCTGGTGTAGTGGAAAGGTTGAGGCTTATTGCTTACAGCGATAACTTATCGTTGTATATGTTCTCACTTATGTCCTTGGAGAGTGAATGGAAACCTTCTTCTCTCCCCGATGAGTTAGTTCAGTCCTTGGTAATTGCCTCTGCATCAAAGAACGACGAAGTCGCCCAGCATGCCAGACGTCAACTTGGCTCGGTGAAACAAGATTTACTAATTACTGCCGCTCTTGCTCTTAGTAAAAGGGAAGAGCCCGAAGTCAGAAATGGAGCTCTTGTAATACTTAGGGACTATGCCCTTGATCCTGCAGTACAACTCAAAGTCCTGGAAACTGTCAGCAACGAAGACTTTTCAACACGACAATCCGGTATTACCATTCTTCAACGCTGGATAGATTCAACTGCCAACCCTTGGTATCTCGTGGAGCGTCTCATTACTTTAGCGATGGAAGTTCATCGCCCGTGGTATGTGCGTGCGGCCTCACTTGACTCGCTTCAACCAGCATGGACACATCCGACGATCAAGCATCATTTGCATGTTTTGCTGGCGGATCACAATGAGCGAGTTGCATGCGCTGCTGCTAAAATCGTAGGTATGACCCATCCCATGGAGTAGAGATTTGTCAGCGCGGCTGTTATCGTGAGATTTCAGCCGCGCCGGCCTGATTAGGTTTAAATAACAGTATCCAGCTATCTTTAACTTTTCTTGACCGATACCGAATCCTCCCGAGATACGGCTTATTTCTTGACAGGGCTACCCCTAGCCGTTATGACAGCCTATCAGTGAATTCTTCTGTATTTATCGGCATCTAGTAATGTTTATAGATTTTGCTCCAGTTTTAATTTTGCTTCTGATCGGCACCGCTTTTATCTGCGGCTCTCTACTTATTGGCGCCCTCGTGCGCCGAGCAAAACCAACTGTGGCTAAAAACTCTATTTATGAATGTGGTGAACCGAGCATCGGCTCCTCATGGGTACGCTACAACAGCCGCTTTTATCATGTGGGTCTTGTTTACTTATTATTCGATGTGGAAGTAGTGCTGTTAATTCCCTTTGCTTTGGTCTTTAAAGACTATGTCGCCAACGGTCAGGGAGTAGTCGTATTAACGGCAATGATAATCTTTTTTATTTTGCTGACAGTTGGTCTTATCTATGAGTGGTTCTGGGGAAATTTAGATTGGCTGTTGAACAAAAAGAGTGCGCATGATGAGCAGTAACGAAAATAAGACAGCTGAAGAATTGCTTGCTCAATCCATTTCTAACCCCCGCGATTTGACGCGTTATCTGCAGTATTTGAAAATAATTAGAGAACAAGAGCTATCTTCCTCTGTGCTTATTTGTCCATTTGATGCCGCTATCAACTGGTCGCGGGCTAACTCTATTTGGCCGCTGACTTTTGGTCTCGCCTGTTGCGCAATTGAGATGATGGCAGTAGGGGCAGATAAGTTCGATCTTGATCGTTTTGGCGCCGGTGCTTTTCGCGCTACCCCGCGCCAAGCTGATTTAATGATAGTCGCCGGCACCGTTACGTATAAGATGATGCCGCGAGTAAAAAAACTTTATGAGCAAATGCCTGACCCTAAATATGTTATGGCTATGGGAGCCTGCACTATTGGCGGTGGCCCCTACTGTAAATTCGGTTACCATGTGGTGAAGGGAATAGATAAATTTATTCCTGTTGATATTTATGTTCCCGGCTGCCCACCGCGACCGGAAGCTTTGATTGATGCTTTATTCAAACTGCAAGCAAAGATAGCGCATGATTCGCCTTTAGAGAATAGATTCGGCGTTGGAGGCAATGGCTGATGGAATTTACTCAACTCTGGGATAAATTAAACAAGCGCTTCCCTGAGCGCTTAACTTTGGCCACCGAGAGCGGTGATAAGCAGATTCAAGTTAAGGTCGATGATCTTATAGCCGTGGTTGACTATATTAAAAACGATAGCGCCTTGGCCTTCAACTTTTTAAGACTCATTTCCGCGGTTGATACCGGTAAAGAATTTAGCTGCGTTTATCATTTTTATTCCTATCAACATGCCCACGGTTTGATTTTGACAGTTTCGCTAAATAGAGCAAACCCGACACTTCCTTCGCTTTCCTCCAGATATGCTACAGCCGATTGGCTGGAGCGCGAGTGCTATGACATGATGGGGTTTAATTTCCTTGAGCATCCGGAGCTAAGACGTATTTTGCTCCCCCATGACTGGGATGGTTATCCGTTAAGAAAAGATTATCAACAACCCGCAGAGTATCATGGCACTAAACACTGAAAAATTTATCAGTCAGGTTAATGATCTTTCGGCGCAGGGGAACCTGCACACAGAAGAAATTTTGGTTAACATGGGGCCACAGCACCCATCTACTCACGGCGTGCTGCGCCTGGTTATTCAAACCGATGGCGAGCTGGTGGCTCAAGCTTTTCCACAAGTTGGGTTTTTACATCGCTGCTTTGAAAAGATTGCTGAATCTGTCACCTATCGCCAAGTAGTGCCCTACACCGATAGGCTTGATTACATTGCTTCCATGAATAATGCTTTAGCTTATGTGCTCGGCGTAGAAAAGCTCATGCAGATAGAAATATTCCCACGTGCTCAATATATTCGCGTCATAGTTGCTGAACTAAATCGCATCGCTTCACACTTGGTCGCTTTTGGCACCTATGGTTTAGATCTGGGTGCTTTTACTCCGTTTCTCTATGGCTTTCGTGAACGCGAGCTGATTTTGTCGATCTTTGAAGAATTAAGCGGCGCGCGCTTACTCTATCACTATCCACGGATTGGCGGAGTGGCCAAAGACATCGATGCCAAAATTGCTGCCGACATCAGAGCTTTTATTAAAACAATGCGCCGCACTTGGCCTGAGTATAATGCGCTGTTAACCGAGAATCAGATTTTTATTAAGCGCTCCGCAAATATTGGTGTAATCAGCGCCGAAAATGCCATCAGCTATGGCTTAACCGGGCCTTGTTTGCGTGCTAGCGGTGTTGCTTTTGATATTCGTAAAGCTCAGCCCTATAGCTCTTATGAAAAGTTTGATTTTAATATCCCTACCGGCCAAGGCACAAAAGGCCAAGTTTGTGATTGCTGGGATAGATATTGGGTCCGCATGTGCGAAATCCAAGAGAGCTTGAAAATTATTGAGCAGGCTTTAGATTCTCTCCCCGAAGGAGAAATACGGGCTAAGCTTCCTGCTGTCCTCAAGTTACCGGCAGGGAATGTATATCTGCCCTGCGAAAATCCGCGTGGTGAGCTAGGTTTTTTTATTATTTCTGATTTTCAACCAAAAGCACTACGCATTAAAATGCGCGCGCCGTCATTTTGCAACTTGAGTATAGTAAACAAAATTTGCCGCGGTGTATTGGTCGCCGACGTTGTAGCTATTGTCGGCTCACTAGACATCGTATTGGGAGAGATTGATAGATAATGAATGATTTTATCCAAAGTTTGTTTGGACCTAACGGCGTCAACGTTTGGATAGCGCCGAGTTCCACCTGGTTACTGGCAACAATTCTTTTTACCGGAGCCGGCATCGTTGTATTTGTTTGGGTGGCATTGATGTCTGTGATCGGCACTTATGCCGAGAGAAGAGTAGCCGGTTATATGCAGGGACGCCTCGGTCCAAACCGCGTCGGTTGGTTTGGCGTTTTGCAACCAATCGCCGATGGCATTAAGCTTTTAGGAAAAGAAGATCTTATCCCAGCGGGAGCAGCTAAATGGCTTTTTCGTTTAGCCCCAATTTTAGTTTTTTGTGGTGTTCTTATTCCTTATGCCGCTTTACCTTTTAGCCCCCGCCTGGTTGTTTCCGATATGGCTGTGGCCATCTATTATATACTAGCCTTTGAAGCGCTAGAGGTGGTGGGCGTATTAATGGCCGGCTGGGCGCCGAACAGCAAGTGGTCACTATATGGTGGTATGAGGCTGGCAGCACAAATGCTCTCTTATGAAATTCCTATGGGCTTAGCGCTTGTCGTAATCGTGCTCTTTGCCGGTTCTTTGAATTTTCAACAAATCGTTGCCTGGCAGCAAACGCCCATGATGGGCATCGAAGATCCGAATATCTTAGGCTGGGGGATCTTTCGTTCACCGGCCTGCTTTGTTGCTTTTTTTATTTTCTTCATTGGCGGTTTAGCTTCGGCTAAACGTGCGCCTTTTGATTTACCGGAAGCAGAAAGTGAATTGGTGGCTGGTTATCATACCGAGTATAGTGGTATGCGCTTTGCTTTCTTTTTTATGGCCGAATATGGCGCGATGTATTTAGTATCTGCGCTTACTGCTATTTTGTTTCTCGGTGGCTGGTACGGACCTCTTCCCTTACCGGAAGGGATATCCCCCGCTTCTTTAGTGGAACTCTGGAACACTAATACAGCTGGTCAAGAAAGTTTTTGGTCTGCTTGCCAGGCATTTATCTCTGCACCGGTGGTGCTTACTACTGCCGGCGCCGAACTTATTGGGTTTATTAATCTGGCGGGTAAAGCACTTATTTTGTTTTTCACTATGATCTGGATTCGCTGGACTTTGCCGCGCATCAGAATCGATCAGGTTATGCATTTATGTTTAAAAGTTTTGTTGCCGCTTTCGATGATTGCGGCGCTGGGGGCGGCGATACAAATTGTAATAATGAATTAATATGGCACTAGGAAAAGATTTTATTAAATACTGCTCAGATTTTGTCGCGGGAATCGTTTCCACGCTCAAGGGCATGTGCCTGACTATGGTTTATTTCTTTAAGTCCAAATCAACAATGGAGTATCCGGAAGTCCGGCCGGTTATAGCCGAAAACCATCGCGGAATTCATCAATATATCGAAGAACAATGTTTGGTCTGCATGCAGTGCGTGCGTGTATGTCCTGTCGATTGCATTGCCATCACGGCAATTGGCCGGGGGAAAGATCGCCTGATTACCCAGTTCGATGTCGATTATAGTAAATGTTTGTTTTGCAACCTCTGCTGCGAAGCCTGTGGTCCTGACTGTTTATCGCTAGGTAGAGAATTCGATTTTGCACAGAACTCCCGCGAACAGTGTGTTTTTAAGCTGGCTAGCCCAAAAACGTCAGAACAAATCGAGCAGTTTAAGAAAGAATATGCCCTGCGTCAAGCCGAGCTGGAAGCAAAAAAGGCTAAAGAAAAACAAGCAGCCGCCCCTGCCGGCTGCACTGAGGATCAGAAATAAGGTAAGTTATGGAACAAGATAGCTTAATGCTTTATCAAACTTATGGCGGAGCTAATATTAGCTTCTGGCTGATCACGCTTCTAGTTCTTATTTCCGGCGGCATCGCTGCCCTTTCTACAAACATAGTCCGGGCCGCTTTTAGCTTATTCTTTACGCTTTTTGGTTTGGCCGGTTATTTTGTTCTTCTTGGTTCAGACTTTATCGCCGTTACGCAAATTATTGTATATGTTGGCGGTATATTAGTTTTGCTCATCTTTGGTGTACTGCTAACCAATAAGCAAAAGCAGCCATTGGAGTCCCCGCGCTCTTGGCCGCTTTTTGTTTTTGCCACTGTTTGCTTAATCGCCTTAACTGCGGTCATGGTTTATTGTGCTTGCGTTTTCCCTTCCCCCGCAATCAATCAAAATTATGTGGCGATTAATACCGCTTACACTTTGGGCCGAATGCTTTCCGGAAGCTATGTAATTATTTTTGAATTGGCTGCTGTTTTTTTACTTTTAGGCTTAATCGGCGCGGCTTTTTTAGTAAGGCGAGCAGACTAGTAAAGGTGATTTATGAACTTTGAACGCATGATTACAGAGTTAGGGTTTACGACCACAGCGCCGGTCGGCCTGCACAGTTATTTAGTCGTCGCAGCAATTTTGTTTAGTATGGGTTTGGCTTCTTGTTTGCTTAGAAAAAATGCGATTGGCATTTTGATTGGCATTGAGCTGATGCTCAATGCTGCCGTGCTTAACTTTATGGCTTTTTGGCGCTTTTCCGGAGGTGTGGGCGGCGGAGCCGGACCGATGGCGGCAATTGTTCTTATGGTTATGGCCGCAGGCGAAGCTGCTATCGCTTTAGCTATTTTCCTTAACTTATTTTACAACTTTACTAGCGTTGATGTGGAACAAGCTAGTAACTTGGAGGGCTAATGTTACCATTGTTGGAATCCATGACAGTGCTACAGTTAGCGATTACCATTTTTGCTTCGCCGCTGATTGCTTTTGCTATACTTTCGCTTTCTCACCATAAAGTTCCTCGCCATGGGGACTGGCTGGCGATAACGGCTTTATTTGTTTCCTTTATTTGCTCTGCTGAAATCTTTTTGCGCTCTTTTGCCAGTGATAATCCTGTCATGCTTAATCTGTCTTATTCCTGGCTTCCTTTATCGGCAAAGCATAGTCTGAGCGGCGGTATATTAATTGACCATCTCACTGCCATCATGCTGGTAGTAGTTACTCTGGTTAGCTTTTTGGCACATTTATTCTCAGTCGGCTATTTGCATGACGATATTCGCTATGGCCGCTACTATTGTTCGCTGCTTCTTTTTACCACCTCAATGCTCGGTTTGGTACTGGCTAATAATCTTTTATATTTATTTATCTCTTGGGAGTTAGTCGGCCTTTCCAGTTACTTACTCATTGGTCACTGGTATGAAAAGAAGTCGGCAAGTAACGCGGCAATTAAAGCGTTTATCACAACTCGCGTTGGCGATGTCGGTATGTTTCTGGGCCTCTTAGTCCTTTATGATCAGATCGGCTCTTTACAATATGCTGATGTTTTTGCCGCGGTACACTTTTCTGCCGATCTCGCTACCTGGCAGACAGTTGCCGGTTTAGGATTGTTCTTTGGGGCGATGGGGAAAAGCGCTCAGTTTCCGCTACATGTCTGGCTGCCGGATGCGATGGAGGCCCCCACACCAGTGAGCGCGCTAATTCACGCTGCGACTATGGTAGCCGCCGGCGTTTATCTTTGTGCGCGTATGTTGCCTATTTTCGATGCGCAAACTCTTTTAGTTATTGCTTACATTGGAGCTTTCACGGCCGTATTTGCTGCCACTATCGCCATTGTTCAGGTAGATATTAAGAAGGTCCTCGCCTACTCCACTGTCAGCCAACTGGGCTACATGATTATGGCCTTAGGTGTTGGCGGTTATACGTCATCGATATTTCATTTAACTACTCACGCTTTTTTTAAGGCCGGATTGTTCTTGAGCGCCGGTGCTGTTATCTATGCGGCTCATCATGAACAATCGATATTGAAGTTCGGTGGCTTATATAAAAAGATCCCGATCACAGCTACTTGCTATCTGCTTTGCACTTTAGCTCTGATCGGCTTTCCCGGCTTTTCCGGCTTTTGGAGCAAAGATGCCATCATCGCCGATGTTTTGCATTATAACCTTGTAGGTTCCGGGCATTATTTTTTAGGCTTTGCAGCGTTGGTTACAGTTTTTCTCACTGCTTTTTACATGTGTCGACAGTATTTTCTTACATTCTTTGGCCAACCCAAAGACGAGCATTTACACAGCCATGCTAAAGATCCAAATTGGACAATGACATTACCGCTGATTATTTTAAGTGTGCTCGCTGTATTTTTTGCCGGTGGCGGTCATTGGTTTCCGGAATATGCCCCAAAAAAATCCGGTTTTGAACAAGTCTTGCAAATGACAGCTAGTGAAGCCAATACCTTAGAACTAAGTCATACGCCTACTGCCGGTAAACACCAAAATTCTGCTGCCCATAGTTCTGAGCATGGCCAAATAATAGACGCTCACAAATTGGCGATGATGCTTTCTACAGGACTGGCTTTTTTAGGTATCCTGGTCGCTTATCTTTTTTATTATCAAAACAGCAAAGGACAAACTCGCTTCTCTGCACAAAAAGTGGCCGAGCGTTTCCCCTTCTTATATCGTTTGCTGGTTAATAAATATTATCTCGACGAGCTTTATCACTTTTTATTTGTTCGCTCGCTACATGCTTGTGCGCAGGAATGTCAGGAATTTGATCGCAAAGTCATTGATGGTTTTGTCAATCTCTGGGCTAAACTGACAATGATGGCCACAGCTTTAGTCGAAGCGTGCGATAGAATAGTGGTTGATTATTACCTGGTATTGGGACTGGCCCGCAGTGTTACTCGCGCCGGCAATCGCGCCAGCGCTTTACAGACAGGGAAGATAAAAGCTTATTTTGTTTTTAGTATGTGCTCTGTTCTCGCTTTAATAATAGTTCTATTTTTTATTGTGTAAGCTATGGAAAAGTTACTTTTAAGCCTAATCGTTTTTTTGCCTATCTTTGGTGTGGCGATTATTCTATTTTTACCGGCTGCTCGTTTACAACTCATTCGAGCTACTGCTACGATCACTTGCGCACTGGTTTTAGCTTTAAGTGTTTATCTGGTTTATATTTTCGATCCTCATGCGGCAAACACCGGCACTGCTTTAGGTGGCTTTAATAAAGCTACTCTCATTGAACTTCCCTGGATTAAATCTTTTCATATTTATTATCGCCTAGGGATAGATGGGCTAGCAGTGAGTTTGGTTTTTTTAACGGCCTTACTTAGCTTCTTGGCATGTTTTATCGCCTTTCCCATCAAGCTCCAGGTAAAAGCTTTTTTTGTTTTATATTTATTATTGGTAACAGGCATGATGGGCGTGTTCATGTCTTTGGACTTCTTTTTGTTTTATGTATTCTGGGAAGTAATGTTACTGCCTATGTATTTTCTCATTGGTATTTGGGGCGGGGAACGGCGCGCTTATGCTGCGATTAAGTTCTTCATTTATACCCTACTGGGCTCAGTGCTGATATTGGTGGTCATTCTTGCTTATTATTTCAAAATGAGCGCTCTGGGGCTCAATGAATATGCTTTTAATATTCCGGAGCTTATTATGCGCCGACCATTTGATGAGCATCCTACAGTCGGTTGGTTGCAAATCGTTCTGTTTTTTTGTTTATTTATTGGTTTTGCCATTAAAATTCCTGTCTTTCCTTTTCACACCTGGTTACCTGATGCCCACGTGGAAGCGCCGACGGCAATCTCGGTTATTCTGGCCGGTGTACTTTTGAAGATGGGCGGCTATGGTATTTTACGCATTAACTATCCACTACTTCCGGAAGTGGCCAGCCTTTCCTGGGTTATGTATTTTATGGCGCTACTAGGTGTCATCAATATAATTTATGGCGCCTTTTGTGCCCTCGGCCAAACTGACTTCAAACGGTTGGTGGCCTACAGCTCGGTTAGCCACATGGGTTATGCCCTCTTGGGAATTGCCGTGCTTAGTAACGAAGGAGTCAATGGTGCTGTGTTCCAGATGTTCGCTCATGGTATTTCCTCAGCCATGATGTTTATGATTGTTGGCGTTCTTTATGAGCGTGCTCATCATCGTGATCTCAATCGCTTTGGTGGCATAGCCCGACAAATGCCAAACTATTTTGCTCTTGCCGTAGTTGCTTTCTTTTCTTCACTAGGACTACCGGCGCTGATCGGCTTCATTGGTGAAATATTGGTTTTTCTTGGTGTTTATCGCTATAGCGCCGAGCTAACCGGAATCGCTTTAATCGGCCTACTACTCACGGCTAGCTATATTTTATTGACTATGCAGCGTGTCTATTTGGGTGATCCAAAGGAAGCACATAACTCTTATCGAGACTGCACAGTCTGGGAATACTGCGCTTTAGTTCCCCTAGCACTATCTTCCATAGTTTTTGGCTGTTTTCCCGGTTTGCTTTTAGACTTAGTAAAAAACAGCTCGGCTGCATTCGTTAAATTATTTAGTTAAACTTATGAACGAAAGTATTAGTTATTTAGATCTTCTGCCTTTGGCCCCGGAAATAGTTGCCACCTGCGGCATAATGGTGGTTTTGTTTGCCGATTTCTTTACTTCGACAAAAAATAGTCGCCTCGTTTGTGCGGCTTTCGGGGTTATCACAAACGTCTTGGCTGCGGGTATTATTACCGCACTTCTGGTCGGTCATTCTGTCCTTTATCCATTTTCTGAAATCTTGATCGTCGATGCTTTCGCGTTTTATATGCGTTTATTCTTTTATTCAGCCTCTGCCGTTATCTTTTTACTGATTATGGCGACAAATGAATTTGGTCCGGTCAAGCATGGCGAGATCGTTTCACTAATCCTTGGCGCCACACTAGGGGCTTCTATATTGGTAATGGCTAACAATCTCCTTATTTATATCTTTGCATTGGAAACCCTTTCGATCTGCTCATACGTGCTTGCCAGTGCAAAAAAGTTTAATCGTGCTTCGGCTGAAGCAGGGATGAAATATTTTCTTTATGGAGCGCTAACTACGGCCATGACCGTATACGGTTTTAGTTACATCTATGGGCTCAGTAAAACACTAAATATTGAACGAAGTATGGAGCTATTAGCTAACTATGACTCCGGTGCCTTATTGGTTGTCGTGTTATTGCTTAGCACAGCAGCGATTTTATTCAAATTAGCGATAGCTCCATTTCACTTTTGGTGTCCTGATGTTTATCAGGGTTCTCCCACGCCAATAACAGCCTTCTTAGCCGTTGTGTCCAAAGCTGCAATTTTTGCTGCGCTCTTTCGCCTACTCCTTCCGGCGTCACTTTTTATGTTTATTTTAGGCAAAGTTTACGGGCAGGTTTCATCCGAGTTGTTTGTTTATCTGTTATTTTTATTAGCCGGCGTTACGATGACTCTGGCTAACATTAGCGCACTAAAACAAAATGACTTTAAGCGCCTATTGGGCTACTCAGCAATTGCTCATGCCGGATATATGTTGCTTGCCTTTAGTGTGCTCCATGTGATGGCAATAAAAAGTTTAATGTTTTATTTCCTGGTGTATGGTATTGCCAATATTGGTGCTTTTTGGATTTGTAGCTTAATGATTGCCCGCTACGGACATGCCCATTTATCTGCTTGGCGCGGCTTAGGTAAAACAAATCCTACGCTAGTCATTTGTTTATTTATTTTTCTGCTCTCTTTAATCGGGCTACCTCCAACAGCGGGATTTAGCGGAAAGTTTCTGCTTTTTAGTGCGGTTATGAACCAAGCTCTAGCTATACTGTATAAGGACTCAGTGTTGGGGATTAGTTATCTGCTGTTAATTTTGTTAGCCGTTTTAAACAGTGTCATCTCACTTGTTTATTATATCAAACCAATCAAAGTCGCCGTCCTTGAGGAAAGTGATCCCGTAGAAAAACTACCTGTTTCTAAGTTCTCCTCTGCTTGCTTGATAGTTTTAGCTGTTTTGTCGCTGCTCTTGATTGACTTCGATTTAGTAATTGCCAATATTAAATTATAGCTATGGAAACAATTGCCATAAATAAGCTCATTGAACTCTATCAAGTCAAAGCTCATTCGCTGGCCCAGTATATTACCATTGCTGAGCCCTACTACATCCAAGAAGAGACACCTACTTTTAACGCTGTGCAAAACATTGCCCGAAATGATGCTCAACATGCCGATCTGTTGCAACAGATACTGGTCAATTACACCATCAATTACGACACCGCCGTTGTTAATCCCATTTATACCGAGTATAATTATCTGTCTTTGCACTTTTTAAAGGCGAGATTAATCGATGATTTAAATGCTCAGCTTCTTTTAATTGAGCAAATCGGTCACCACCTTAGCGGAGCGGAATTGCAAACCCTGTGTGTCATTCAAGGCGAAACCAAATCGGCATTAGCATTATTAGGTTGATCGCCTATCCTATTTGGCTAGCCATATCTAAGTCAAGGGTCAATTTGCTTCTTGTGTTCGGTATATAAATCGGTCTGGACGCACTATCATCACATGAGAAGAGGACATATCCATCCAACGGGAAAAATTATTTTCGTTATCGGTGATATCTTTTCCCCATTGTAAAAATTTTTGCCCCACGCTGTTTCCAATAGCTAATTTCGCTAGCTGGCAAGTAGTCCTCGGCTTGGCCACCAAAGGAGATAACAGAAAACCCCTGACCTAGGATATCATCAAGCAACTTTGTTTGGCCGTTAAAGGATACCCGCGGCTGAATTATATATTTGTTCGCTTTTATGCCCTTTGTGAATAAAACCGTGCTTGTAAACCGGCTGGATACGACAGCCACGGATCTCTATTAGTTTTTTTTTAAAAGGAAATTTAGTAATATGCTTGATGGAACCATTTTGAATCTTGGCCTGAAATTCCGATTTAGGCATCATCAATTTTCCTAGGTTTACAGCGAGCTTGATCATGCGTCGTTGATGCCCTCTTCTTTTCAGCTCATAGGTGGATAACAAAGATTCACTAAAAATCCCTTCAGCACATAGCTTAATTTCCAAGCGAGGTTATGAGCATCTCTGATGCCGCTGGCTAACCCTTGCCCAACAAAAGGTGGGGTGACATGAGTGGCATCATCAGCCAGAAAAATGCGACCAACACTATATTTTTCGGCCATGCGAGCGTTCAAAACAAAAGAATTAAATTCCCCGCGGTGAAAAACTAACTTACCCAGCGCCGGGGCAATATGATAAAAATGAATATTGTAAATTAAATTAAATAACTTATTGCTAGGCTTACCCTGATCGATGTTTACGACATAACCGCCACTGGTCACCGGCAAGTGCCACACATCAGATCTTAAATCCAACTTGTTAGCGACATAAGCATTAGGCGAGGGAATCATATACCCTGTGCAGGAAGTCGTAATTAAGCAGTCTATTTCCTTGGCCTGAATCCCTGCTTCACTTAGGGCCTTCGCCATCGCTTGAGCTCCAAGTTCTATTGCTTTTTGCTTATAAAGATTATTTCTCTCTTCAAAAGTTCTGGTTGAAAATATTACCTCTGCCGGAGCTATGGTGTGCTTTTCTTTAATACAGGCGTGTTTAAAAATCTTTTCAGCCTTTTTCTTGAAGCTCCCGCTTTGCTTAGCTAGCCAACGCATACAGTAAGGCAAAACCTGCTCTGCCGTATATGTATTTTGATGTATGGCATTAGTTCTTTATTTTATTTAGTATGGCTATTATTTCTTCTTTTTCTAAGAGGATCTTCGCGATGGCTGGGTCGATTGGGCAGGTCATAGGCCTTTTGTAAATACTTCCTCGCCCCCTCAGACTGATCTTCTTCTGCAAGAAATTTTCCGTAGCGGTAATTTGTATCAATATTTGAAGAAATCTTAAGGGCCTTCTTAAAATTCGGACTAGCCTCCTCATTATCACCGAAAGCTATCGGCCAAGCCGGAACTTTAAAATAAAGCATAGCTAATGCGTGATATGCCGCCCCATCTGAACTTTTAGGATCAATGACTATCGATTTCTTCAATAAAGATTTTGCTTCCTTGACGCTCGATAAAGCACTTATTCCCTGATGTTTTGCCTTAGCTGATAGAGCTATGCCTTTCCATAAATAAGCATCAGCACTACCGGGATTTTATTCAACAAGCTTAGTCGCTTTATCAACGAGCTTACTATATTCCTCTATCTTGTCCCCATCTCTATGCTCGATAGCTGTCACTTCATACTGAATATAGGAAACTTTATCAGTTAAGCTGCCTTGAGCGTTAGCATAAACAGCAGTTAAGGTCTGTAACATAAAAACAGCTACTAACACTGACCAATACTTCTTTCTGTTAACCCCCAAATTTATCAATTTGCCACAAGCTTAGGCCAAACCATAGGTTTTAATATCTGCAAAATATTACTATATTCATCCGTCCATAAGTTTAGCTTGGGCAGTGAGATTCCTCGCTGAACAGACGTCAGCACTTCAATATCATTTAAAAATAATTCATTATTTGTAATCAAAAGCCAATCAGTGCCATAGGTATCCTTGTCTAAATCCTCCTCCGTGGAAATTAGAATCATTTTCTTACCGGCATCAGCGGCCAGAGCTGCAACAACAGAAGTTAAATCCACATGGGCATTAGAGATATGAACAGCCAATATGCCATCAGGCCTTAGGTGTTGCCAATATATGCGCGAGGCTTCTTGAGTCAATAAATGCACAGGGATAGCGTCACCATTAAAGGCGTCCAATATCAGCAAATCATAACCGTCGCCCCCCGGATTATTCTTAAGCTCATTTTCTAAAGAAAGCCGCGCATCGCCCATTACCACTCGCAACTGGGAGAGACTATCTTCCAGATAGGTGAAATAATTTGTAGCTATTTCTAAAATGTAGGGATTGATTTCATAAAAAGTAATTTTATCTTCAGCAAAACCCAACGCAGCAATAGTTCCTGCCCCCAAACCTACTGTTCCGATATTTAATCCTCGCTCAAAAATGGCCGAAAGCTTTCGATGAGCAATATTAATTCCTGTCGGGGAAGTATAATAAGCAGCCGGAATAGAACGCCAATACGGGCTAAGATATTGATAACCATGTTGTGTTGGGCCATGGCGTAATGTGCGCGATACGTATTTCGTCCCCTGATTATTCTCAGTAACAGTAAGCACTCCATAAAAGTTACGCGCAGAGACAATAGCGTCGTCATATCGCGCATTAATATGCGCCTTAAGACCATAAATTAACCCGGCCAAGCCTAGCAGCCATAATATCCCTATGCCGCAACGTAGCCACAGGCGTTGAAAATAATTTTTACCACCGACAATGAGTAACGCACAGCAAAAATATGTAAGCAGCACGCCCAAATGAAATTCCCAAAAACCAACAAAAATAATTGGGGCAATAAAAATCACAAAAGCACCGCCGAGGGTACCACCTAAAGAAATCATCAAATAAAAAGTCGTCAATTGGCCTGCCGGAGGTTTGAGACGAACCAATTGGGCATGACAAAGCACAGAACAGGCAAAAACCACGGCAGAGAATATCCCGATTTGCAGCGCAATGTTGAGTGAATCACTATCATCATGACCCATCATCCACATTAACGCTCCCATGGTGAGCCAAAAAAACAGCAGCCACAAGCGGCCGGCTGCAAACTTTTCATATTCAAAACAAATAATAAAACTAATCAAATATAAGGCTAGTGGTAAAAGCCAAAATAAAGACACCACTGATATTTCCTGAAATATTTGATTTGTTGTCGCCAGTAGAACGACAGAACTGCAAGCGGAGAGCCACAACCAAAGAAAATAATGCCGACGCGGACATGACGTAACAGGCAAAGCTTCTTCTTGTTTCTTGGGTAATATTAATAGGCTCTCTTTGACACTCTTAGAAAAACCCAAAGCGCAAAATAAAGACAAGATAATAAATGCACAATAAACAACAGACCATGATATTGCCTGCAGCCGCAAGGTTAGTTGCGGCTCAAAAATAAAGGGATAACTAAATAGCCCAAGCAAACTACCCAAATTAGATAAGGCATAGAGTCGATAAGGCGAGCGCTCTTGATAAATGCGGCTAGCCCAAGCTTGCAGTAGCGGCGAAGTAGCGCTGAGCAAAAAAAATGGCAAGCCAATAGTTGCTGCCAGTAAAAATACTATCTGCTTTTCAGGGGCGCTTGGATCTGTCGGCTTCCACTCCAGCCCCGGAATGACCGGCATAAAGAGTAAAGAAACAGTTAATAAACAGAGATGAATGCTGATCTGTTTTTTGGGCGAAAAATAACGGTTTAAAAAATGAGCATAAGCATAGCCGGCAAGCAGGCATAGTTGAAAAAAGAAAAGGCAGGAATTCCATACCGAAGGCACAGAGCCAAACCAAGGAAGAATATAACGAGCAATCAGCGGCTCAATTAGAAAGAGCAAAGCCGATCCGATAAATATATTCAGTGAATATAAGGGTAGCAATGCTTTCATTCATTTCACTCTTTATGCCGGACCGACGACAATAGCGGGTCAGCGCAGGTTGAATAACCTACGTAAATAACCACTAAAAGTCTTGTGTGTATAGTAATATTTTTACCAAACTACCGAGATAGGCGGTAAAGCCGAAGGTCACCATGATGTTATGGAGGTGGCGGATGCCCAAAGGTCATCCCTACTTACGATATCATAAAGGCACTTGTTCAATTATGCAGGCCGACTCCTTTGCGGTTGCTGTTTCTGGCAATTTGTTTCGCACTAGGGACGGCCTTTGGCCGTCCGCAACGTTCGCGTCGTCATGGCGGTTTCACGCGTAGCGTCAATATATTAGGCGTGACCACTAGGCGCCCCGTAACCTCTGCCGCGATGGATACTAAGGAAACCCCACGCTTAGGAAAAGCTCTCCAGCGCTTTAATTCGCTCAGACAACTGCGGATGCGTAGCCATCAAGTTCATCCAGCTACCACTTTTCCCTGAGATTTTTAACGTGGCCAAAGATGCGGGTTCTTCTAAGCCGGGAATAACTCTTTGCCTGCTTTCTAAAGCTTTAAGAGCAGCAATCATTTTCCCCCGCCCTACTAGGGTGGCACTGCCTTTATCTGCACGGAATTCACGTTTACGCGAGAACGAACCAACAACCATCATACCCAATAAACCAAAACAAATCTCTAAAACTATTATCGTAATCATCTGAACAAGATGGCGCATTTCATCTTTAACCGATTGACCGACAGCAAAAGCTATAATGCGCGCAAAGAACATGACAAAAGCATTTACGACGCCTTGAATCAGAGTCATTGTTACCATATCACCATTGGTAATGTGCGAAATCTCATGAGCAGCAACGCCTTCGATCTCTTCTTTGCTCATTGAACTTAAAATTCCTGTTGAGAAAGCGACCAAAGACATATTTTTAGTTGGGCCGGTAGCAAAAGCGTTCATATCCGGCGAGTCATAAATACCGATTTGTGGCATTTTATTCATTCCTGCCGCCTTAGCTATTTGCGTTACCATATTAACTAACCACTGATAGGATCCGGCATTTTCCGGATCAAGAACACGCACGCCCATAAACCACTTAGCCATGGCTCGCGACATAAGAAGAGAAATAAACGAGGCTCCCATTCCCCAAACTAGACAGAACATCATAAGCGATTGGTAATCAATGCCGTTATCCTGAATATAGGGTTGAACACCAAGCAGATTCAGAACTATCGAAATAGTAACCAAAATGAGAAGATTTACGGCAATGAACAAGAAGACGCGCTTTGCTATATTAAACATAATTCACCTATTAATTATAATTTCGCTTAAATACGAAAACTAAGTAACCATCTCCGTTTGCTTTCGCAACTACTTCGCTAATTTCATTCATAACTTTTCCATATGGTATAATCTTTGTAAGCCTTCACGGGATAATTTTCATTAAAATTTCAGGGGTATTAGAAACATGAATATTTTTAAATTTATTGACGTTTTCTCATCGGAAACGACTAATCTTGTGAAGGCTTAGTCTCTGTCCCCTCACAGTTTTGCTTCGTAAAACTTGCCCCCTCAGGGGGCTTTTATATAGAAACTCAGTAAAAATCGAGAACGGATACTAATTTTGAACCACCCAAGCTAGCCTAATCGACGCCTAAGTCTCAAAGAATATTCATGATTATAAGTATAAACTTTTAGCTAAAACTTCCGATAGTAAACTCAGGGACTTAGATCAATGACAGCGGTATCTTAATGGTAGCCAGTTCAGTAAACATATCACACAAACGCAAGAGCCTTTGGTATTACCTGGCCCTTATGCTGCTTATACTAGGCATAGCATTTTCGTTTATCGGATTACCGAAACTTCGTTTAGTCGGTTCTTCTCAGGACAGTAATGGTGATACAGTTGCCCTAATCGAAAATACAGACACGAAAGAACAGGACGTCTTTGATGTTGATCAATCTCCTTTCAATGTTGGAAACATTATTGATATTGCAAACGATCGGGTTACCATTGAGTATCCCGATGGCCGAGTTGAAGTCCTTAGCAATAAAAATATCTTTGAAGCACAAACCCAAGAAGGAGAAGACAACGCTGAGTATGTTGATAGCGAAGAATATTATAATCAGTTTTTTGAAAACCCCGATGAAGCCCTACCGCCAAATGGAGAATTTCCGATGGCTGATGTCGATGACAATCCCAGCCCCGAGGAAATTATAGTCATGGGAGAACTCCCGGAAGCGCAATAATTCCGGCAAGGCGGTTATTCGCCGTCGCGTCTTTTTGTTATATCCTTTAGTGCTGCAAAAGTTGCGTCCTTCAAACGTAGTTTTGCTAATCGTGTCCCCACCTGCGCCAAGGAATTAGCATTTGAAAACGACGAGAAAGTAAAGCCACCATTTGGCCAATTTTCCTTAAAATAGCTGACATTATCTTCGTAAACCAAATCAAAAAGATGGAAACCATAATCCTCGACCAAAGAAGGAATTGCCAGCTGGCGAATTGGCGTTTTATCAACATGCGAAGGAATCATCAGTCCGCCCTGGCCTTCAACGATACGCAAAACATCACGAAGATCGCGGCGCAATAGATAATTACTATGTCCCTCGGCCTCGCCGGGAACATCCAATAGTCGCAGCACTCTTTCTATCTCTTCACGACCGTAATATTCGGGAAATAAGCAAACAAAAGGTATATCCGAACAAGAAGCCATTTCGCAAACGATTTCCACACCGGGCAAAATTGTTATTTTCATATCTTGCCCGGCTTGCTTTACTTCATCAACGCTCGCTGCGCTGTAAAGGTCAGTAACTGCTAACAGATCAACGCCCTTGGCCTTAGCCAGTCTCACCAGTGCCTGATTTGGTTCGATGCCGCCTGTAGCCAAATAACTATCAGTAGCCGGAGTATGAATGCGCAAATCTACCACATAACGTTTGGCACTTTTATCAACCTTAGCTAAAAACCCCCGCGCTGATCCTTTTTTGGCCGCTAGCACTTTGTCTTGTTTGCGCTTGGCATGACGAAAGACTTTTAACATTTTTTTCGTTGGCGTGGTTAAATATACGGGCAAAGCAACGTCTGTTTTTTCCTCAGCCATTCGCTGCTGCATCTCTTTGCGTTGCTTAGCCAAAGTTGCCTGCCTAATCTTCTCCGCCTTAACTAAAGCAACTCTTCTACTTAAAGGCGGAGTAGCGCGCGTAACCTTTTCTATTTTTCTAGCTAATTTCTGCCCCTTGCCCACGGCACGCTGAGCCGCTGACGAAACTTTTTTTACGGCGGTTTTAAGGATTTTACCTTTTAAATCCTTGCTCGCGAGCTTACCTTTAGCTTGCCTTGTTTGCTTGCTTTTTGCCGGTGCTGTTTTGCTTTTAGCGGTCGCCGATTTCTTCGCGGCATTTTTTTTTGCTCCGAGACGAAGATCAATAGTTTTTTGCTTCTTTTTTGCTTTAAGCGTTTTAGCTGTTTTAATTAACGCAGCTTTCTGCTTTTTTATTTCCTGAGTAGAATGTCTCATTTATCGTAACCTTATAGCTGTCTTATTTCACCTTGGGGATACTGGAAGAACTTCCGGTTTCGCTGATTGTGGCATCCCCTTCATGGCTGGATGTCTTTGGTAAATACTTTTTAATCACGGCTCGCAAATCAGAGATCTGCAAATCAACCCGCTCAATAGCTCCAATTATTTCACTTTGTGAAATCTCCGTTAGCACACGATCGACTTTCACAGCCAAAGAAGTAAGCTTGTTACTCAGTAAGTCTACTTTCTTTTCCAGTACTTTGTAATCGTCTTTGGTCGGCAACCCCATCAAGTGGACTAGTGCCGATACTTGTAAATCTCGGCCACCTGTCCCTGGGCGTCTTTTATTATCTTTCCCCTCGGTTTCTATATTTGGGGAATCATCCTTTACCAAAACATTATCGATTGGGTTATTTTCATTGCCATCAGTCATAAACTATCTCTCGCTTAAAATAAGTCAAATATGTCAAGAAGATACGGCTTCTTGCTCATTTTCGCCAGATAAATTTTCCTTGATGATGCTTATTCTGACTTGTTCGATACGGTTTGCCTCAATCTTTTCGACACAAAATCTTTGTCCTGCCCCTTCCACGCAAACCGTTCCCTCACTAAATTCCTCTACCTGTGCTTCAGAAGATCTATTATCCAATAATTCCAATGCATTATTTTTCGCCAAATATATTTGGCCGCGGTGAATTTCTATTGTCTCATGCTCCACAGGCATTCTCCCCAATGTCGCAAGTATAAATCCGGCAATGGTGTCGTAAGCGCCTTCAGGGATACAAAACCGAAATCGGGCATTAATATCACAAACCAAAATAGCGCCACTAACCACTACTTCCTGCTCGTTGACGACTCTAATAGGATGTTCCACAACATCGGACTCATCTAAAATATCGCCAACTATCTCCTCCAGCAAGTCTTCCAGAGTGACCAAACCATCAACGCCACCATGCTCATCAAGCACGATAGCTAAATGCACTTTTGTCCGTTTAAAATCATTCAGTAAATCATCGATAGGCTTAGTGTCCGGGACGAAGTAAGCCTCACGCATGATATTCTTCATGGAAAATATTTCTTGATTTTTCGCGCGTTCGTCACAAGATGCCGAAAGGTATTGCAGCAAATCACGGACGATCAACATACCGATTATATTATCAACCGTGCCTTCATAAACAGGCAGTCGAGAAAAGCCGGAATCAATGGCCAAAGCCATTGTTTCGCCTAAGCTCGCCGTTACCGGGACAGCAACTATGTCTGTGCGCGGAGTCATTATTTCCCGCGCTACAGTGCCGGCCAAGCCAATAACACCATGCAACATTTCTTGCTCGCTTTTATCAAGCTCACCGGAAACGGCGCTTTGTGTGACCAATTCGGCGATTTCTTCTGAACTATGGATTTTACTGGGTTCAACTTCCGGTGTTATTCCGAATATTCTCAGCACCAGCTGACTGGTAAACATGATCAAATAAACAACAGGAACAAAAGTCAGATAAAACAAATACATGGGCAAAGAGAAAAACATTAGTGTTTTCTCCGGAAATTTCGCCGCCACTGATCGACCAAAAATCCAACCGTAGGCAAACACTAAAAATGAAGCAACGCAAAGGCTAAGTCCCAACCATAAACTATTCTGAGCGTATTCGTTATATATGATAAGTACACCAAGAACTCCGGAACAATATAAACAGAGCAATGTCCCCAACTGACAGGCAACAATTATCGCTTCCGACCGGGCTGCAAGTTTACTTGCTAAGCCGGCAAAAAAATGTCCCTCGTTAGCTCGATCTTCGAGAATGCCGGTACGGGCAGTAATCAGCGAAAACTCTACCGCTAGGAAAAATGAAGAAACAACTCCTAGCAAAAATATTAACAGTATTTCTAAATAGATATAATAGTTCATGTAACTCCATTAGTCGTGCAGAAAATATTTAAAATAACTGCGCGCTAGGTTATTGCCCCTTTTCCCCATAACCATTCATGGGATTAAACAATATAATAACTCCCGGGCTTTTATTTACTAATATTGTGAAAAGTTACTGGCCCCGTTGTAGGCTATCTTTGTTTATCCCCGCAAGCCATTTATGGAGCTTGGCCCAAAAAATAGCTAGTTTCAAGCTAAATCTGTGATTGTTGAGTCTCCTTAAGCACCTCGTACGATACTAGGCTGCGCTCAGCAAAATATCATTGTCATGGTCATCAACTCCAGGTAGATTCTGCGGAAATTCCAATTTAAACTTAGTTTATGAAAACATTATTAATTATCACAATATTTTTTGCTGGCACTTTCTTGATTTTAACAGCCTGCACTAATGAAGAAATGCAGGAAGATTTTTATTTAGGCGCCAGTGCTTCCGCCGGTTCTGCCTCCGGGGGATCATCTTCTGCCTCGCCTAAGGACAGTGATAGCGATGGGCTATCGGACAGCCTTGAATCAAAGATTGGCACTGATCCGACTAAAGCTGATAGCGACTACGATGGCTATGCTGACGGAATAGAACTTATAACGAAAAGCGATCCATTAAATGACCGCCAGCTTCCAAACACTAAGTTGCAGTCAATTTCATTGTCCACCAGCGAAGTCGTCTCTAATGATACTGAAGATAGCGATGAAGATGGGTTGGGTGACCTATTTGAAACAAATAAGCACCTAGACAAAAACAACCCCGACATAGACGGAGATGAGTTCTCTGATGGCTTAGAACTACTTGCCGGATCGGATCCTTTCGATGCGGATGATAAACCATCATACACAGATCCCCAAACCGAATTAAATCCTCAGGGCACAGAGCCTATCGATACTGACCGCGATGGCCTATCCAATCAAGTAGAAAAAGATATGCAAACGCTGGATAACAACAGCGATACTGATTCTGACGGTTTTAGCGATGCCCTGGAATATCTTGTGCAAGCAGCGCCGGGTGACGCTAAAAGCATACCCGATTTTGACGTTCCTAAGGCGCCGGCATCAAGCTCTGTTGCACAAAGTTCAATGTCATCAGTATTCTCCATTTCCTCCAGCGAAGAGACATCAAGCGAAGAGACAACCGACCCCGGTGAAGAATAGTATTTAAGCTGCGATACCTGGGGACAAGTGCTGAGTTTTATATCGAACGCTATCCCCGCGCTAGCGCCTCCGGCATAAGAAAATGCGGCGGTAGCACCGGGTGCGCATGACAGTAGTGTAGCTGCTATAAAGTAACGCATTTGATGGACTTGCGTATAAGACTCGGGGCGAGTGCTAAGTCGAGAGTAAGATGCTTACCCTTTGCTCTGTTCCAGCTCTCTCATTATCTTATCCACGTAAGCCTTGGTTTCGCTAATGTCGGGAATGCCTTTAGCGTTTTTCACTTTTGCCGGTCCGGCATTATAGGCCGCCAAAGCCATGCGATAATCACCATTAAACTTATCCAGCATGCGGCGCAAATAGCGTGCGCCGGCAAGAATATTCTCTTGTGGGTCAAAAGGGTCAGAAACCCCAAGTTCGCGTGCTGTCGAGGGCATAATTTGCATAAACCCCATCGCCCCCCTCGGTGAAACAGCGCGATAGTTAAAATTCGATTCTGCCGCAATCACCGCCCAGACAAGTCTGCTATCCACACGATACTTAGCACTAGACGAGGCCACAACATCGCGCAAACAGCTGCGCGCTGCGCCTTCCCAAGCCAGCTCTTTGATAAGCTGGCGAGCAAAACACGTTTTATAAATGTGCGTATTGCGGCTTTCAAAATAGCCAAACGTATAAATCCAGCTAAGCACGAATAAAATCGCCAGTATAATACCTGAACTCAAGATAAATCTTGGCCAGCCCGTAATCTCTCGGGCCAAAAAGATTCTATCCTGATTTTTAATTTTCCTTTTTATTTTTGGCGCCACGCCTTTGTCCCCTACTGAGCTAACCTCATAATTTAACCCACCTGATACGCAAACTTAGGAGTTTGCGCAAGTTGGAGACTTCCCTCAGCTAACTTGCATTCACATCTGAGCTTACTGCTTGCCCGTTATTTTCGCTTAAATCATGCTCAACTGCCGGGATACCAAGCATTGACGGCGTAAGAACACTATAGGGAATGTTTGGTCGGTTTAAGATACTCTGCTTAGAGCGTCCTTTATAATTAAAAGTCTTGGTGCCAACAATCGGCGTGTGATCAGGCGTAATCATTCCTAGTATTGGCGTAATTAAACGGGCTAAAGGATACAGTTGCTCAAGTTTTATTTGCATTTCCGCATCATAATAGTCCGGCCGCGCTACCAAAACCGGCAATTGAACATTCTACCTGCATGACACCGACCCGCAGTGCCGAGAGCGTATTAGCTAAAGCATTTCCCAAGTCATTATGGCACTGCACACTCAAAACTGCACAGTTATTTTTTAGCTTATCCATAAGCTCATTAGAGAGTCTTATTAACAAATGACGAAATTCGCTCGGCTGCACATAACCATAGGTATCAGGGATGTTGATTACTTTCGCTCCGGCATCGATAGCTATGTGAGCAAAACGCAACATCGCTTCAAAACCACAAAGCTCTATCGGTTCCAGAGATACTTGGACATCAGGACAAAGATGCGCAGCATATGCCGTCATTTGTCCAAGATTAAGCATTATTTCTTCGTTGCTTAAGCGTGTCGTCCCGGATTTGTGCGTAGCCTGAGAGCCCATAAACAAAAGTAGGCGCGGTTTTGCCGTCGCCCGTATTACATCCCAAGCGCGATCGATTTCCAACTTATTGGGCCGAGCAAGCACAGAAAGAGTGATGTCGAATAAATAAGTAGCGATGTATTGCACTGCTCGATATTCATCGACACTGGCCGCCGGATAGCCGATTTCCAGCACATCAACATTAAGCTGCTTAAGACTTTGAGCGATAACTAAGCGCGCACGGCGACTGATGGCTAATTCCGGATTTTGCTCTAATCCGCGAAGTGTGCTGTCAGCGATAATAATCCGTCTCATAAATTCTCCTTGGCAAGATGTGATCAAATATCAAGTAGTTCACGTGCTACTCTTCTAGCATCAAGAAATTTTCAAAAATAGAAGTTTGGGGGCAGAGGAATCAGCCGTGTTTTCCGAAAACGAATCATCAGAACTCATCGAGGTAGTTGCTTTTCGCACTTCTGCTCCCCTTGTCCGGTATCTCGCCGTCCGTTAAGGGAATTTAGTTGGTCTATTCTGAATCTATTTCGGAATTCTCGATATTTCCTGAAATCAACGTAAAAAAATAATGGTATCCGCCTTAGTTTAAAATTTTGGGCAAAAATCTCAAGGACGCCATAGCTTTCGCCGGAAGCCTTAGACGTGAATTATTCTTCCATGATGTTTACAAGGAAAGGTTCCGAAGAAATCTCCGCATCGCCTTTTGGATTAGGATTTTTAGCTCTGGTATGCAAATCAGAAGTCGTAGAAATCCACCTAAACTTAAGGAATTCATATGACTAAGCTGGCAATGTGGTTCGTATCTAAAACTAGGCCGGAATTATGTCACTGACAGTTTCTGTCCCCCCTTTCTCATGTTCCTTTGGTTGCTGTTCGTGGAAAACCCGGTAGCGGGAGAAACAATGTGAGAAGTTTTCAGTGGACGACTGCTGTTCATGCGCTGACCGTCATTTTCCTCAAATATAAACTGGCCCAAATATTAACTATGCCGACACGCGCCCAGATTAGCGGCAAGCATGGTAGTTTGGCCTCCTCTCTGGATGATTCCTTATATAAGGAACCGGAGTGAATGACAGACTTATTTGGCGTCGATTGTGTTTCTCGTTGCCCAGGGCACGGAAACCTGCTTACGCGGTATGGTTATGGACAGTCATTAAGCAGATTGGTGGACAACTTTTGCCGGCGTTGCTTACACACTAACCAATCATGCATTGGTTATGAAAAATAAGCGGGTCAAGCGTATTTTTTCATGAATAGTAAGGACTTTTCCCATCGCCGTAAGTCTTTGCTTAATGCTTATGTTAATCAGTTAGTCGGAGTAGATGTGCGCGTATTGGATTATGATACTTTTCTCAGCAATATGCCGCATCGCAGTACCTTCTTTTCTGTTCATGATACCGAATTTGTCGCTGTTCACCACTTAGAAAATGATAAAGACGAAACCCAGATTGTCTCCGGTCATGCACAGATTACCGAGCTGCTTTCTTACTATGAGGATTACTTCAACAATCCCGACCTCTGTCAAAAACCGGCAGCTTTATTAAAAAGCGATCCGGCTGCAGCAAAGCTAAAAGGTGAAGCTGCGAAGCAGTTTGCTATGATTAAGACCCTGAGCTCCAGACAATCGATTCTTAAAAAAGTGCGGGATAGACATAGGGAAGAACAGGAGTATTTGAATAACCAGAATTGATCGTTTAATTTTATAGGCTTCTGTTGCGACTATAACTTTACAGTCACCCTTTTTGCAAAAAAGTGAGGAAAGAAAGGGTGCAACAAGGGCCTTATTTTTTGCCCGCCCATGGTGCTTGTCAGCTTTGCCTCTCGGCTTGGCGCTATTTAATCGCTAAAAATCCCTCGAAACAAACATATTTAAATATGGAAATGATATCGACAAAACCGGCGCGCTTTAAAATCTCCAAATTACCATTGGTAGAAAACGGCTCCAAAGCCCCTTTTAAACTGCGCGCCTTAGCCACAATCTCTTCGCCGCTATAACCCTGCTCAAGCTTATAATCGGTATATAAACCGGTCATCATATCCTGAAAGCGGGCATCACAAGCACGCACTTTCTCAAACAACAAAAATCCCCCACCCCACTTTAGCGCTTGATAAACCTTATCCACCAATATTTGCTTTTCGCTGGGACGCACAAACTGCAATGTATAATAGGAAGCAATTAGATCAGCTGGAGCAAAAGAGTAACTTAAAACATTATCCTGTATAAATTCGACCTGGGCGCGGGGTTCTGCTTCTTTTTGCAATTTAGCCTCAGCCTGAGCAATCATTTCGTTTGAGGAATCAATCGCCACAAAACGCGCGGCAGGTTTATGGGCGTTATGCTTAGCTAAAGCTAAAGTAAGTTCTCCCGTCGAACAGCCCAGCTCGTAGCAAATTGAATCATTATAAATAAAATAATCACTAACCCGAGAAATAAGCTTATGCCCTTCTTCGTAAAATGGAACTGAACGCCTTACGTGTTGATCAAAATTCTCAGCCACCCCATGCTCGAAATTCCAGTTAGCGTTAGCCATTTTTAGATTATCGCCAACTCCTCTCACCGCCATATTAGGCAAATTGATAATTTTTGATTCTTTCATTAACTTCCTCCTCCTTTGCGCGTGCCCAAAGAAGTTCCGCACTTTTTACAACAATAATCAATTAAATCTCCATCAGCTAAGACCAGTAAGACTTTAGCTCGCACCGGCATCGCCTGCTTACACTGCGGGCAATACAAAGACGATGCCGCAAACTCCTTAAAGCTGGCATTATCTTCTTCTTGGTGGACAGCTTTGATCCCGGTAGTCATTCTACCACGCACAACCATACGCTCATTCTCCTTGTAAAGCCTTCTCTACGTAATGCCTTAAGTCCTGTCCGTAATCAGGATCGCTCATAGCAAAGTCAATAAACGCCTTATAATACGAGAGATAGTTACCAATATCATAACGCTTTTGCTTCCCTTGCATAACGACTACGCATACTCGTTTGCCTTGACGAATCAACGACTCAATAGCATCAGTAACCTGCAGTTCACCGCGCTTATCGGTCAGCGTTCTTTCCAGCATATCAAAAATAAGCGGGCTAAATATATAACGGGCGGCAACGGCTAAATTGCTCGGCGCTTCATTCTTGCTGGGCTTTTCAATAATGCTCGCTAAATCCACAACTGCACCACTTTGACCGGACAAGGGTTTAACTATTCCGTAATGATGAACCTCCTCCCAGGGCACTGCTTGAACAGCAATCACCGCTTCAGCATTACGCTCTTTTTTTGCCTCAAGCATAGTTTCCAATAATCGTTTGCCATCCTCGCAGATAATAGAATCTCCCAGCGCCACGACAAAATCCTCATTACCGACAAAGTCACGCGCTTGCATGATAGCATGACCCAGCCCCTTGGGTTGTGCCTGGCGCACATAGAAAAACGTAGCTTCCATATTTTCGAAAGATAAGCTCTCTAGTAAATCCCTTTTCCCGGTTCCTACCAGGTTACTGTATAACTCAGAATTAAAATCAAAATGATCTTCGATGGTACGCTTACTCCGGCCGGTAACAAAAAGAATATCCTTTAACCCACATGCCTCCATCTCCTCGACTACATACTGAACAACAGGCTTGCGCCCGACAGCCAGCATTTCTTTGGGCATAGACTTAGTTGCCGGCAGCAATCGCGTTCCTAATCCAGCAACCGGAATCACAGCTTTTCTTATTTCCATAAAACTCCCCAAAATTTGGCATACCAGAAGACCTTATTTGCTAAGTAAAAAACAGCAGAAAACCACAATTGAACACAATAAAACAATTGTCAAGTCTGTCTAAGGTCCATTAAGTTAACCTAACTTGCAGTCTCTATATTTATTTATGGGAGGAATATGGGCATCACAATCACTGGTACACACCTGGGTAATAAAAAGGTCGAAATAACTCATCAGCAATCCGGCAGCAAAATTGTAACCGATGCCCCACTGGATAATAACGGTGATGGTACATTATTCTCGCCAACTGATTTATTGGCTGCAGGTTTAGCCAGCTGCATTGTTACCGTCATCGCCATTTATGCCGAAAACCGCAAAATCGATGTGAGCAAAATGACCTTCAGCTGTGAAAAGATCATGTCACAACGTCCCCGCCGCATTGGCGCCATCCCCATCACTATTCATTTACCTGGCGCACTAACCTCCGATATCAGAGAACAGTTAGAGAATGCCGGCATGATGTGCCCGGCCAAACAATCGCTACATCCGGATATCGAAATCGATATCAATTATATTTATGATTTGTGAAACGTAGGGGCACGCTGCATGTTCCCTATTTCTTCTAACGCAGCATGCGGCTATAAATTAATGTTTGCCGAATTCGTTCGGCGGCCGAATCTAATTGTGCCGGATTTATTTCGCCGCTGGCCAATTTTGTTTGCATAGTTTTAACCATACCATAAGCGACTTCCAAAGCACTGCCGCCGCTCGGCATGCCCACTAGCAATATATCCACACCAGCGTTTAAGGTTTGCGTAATAACGTTTTCTACGGTTAAATTCGCTAGCGCTTTCATCTCCAAAGCATCGCTTACCACAACGCCGCGATAGCCTAGCTCGGTGCGAAGCAAATCATTAATTATTGCCTTAGACATAGTCGCCGGATTTTTTGCATCCAGTTGCGAATAAAAAACATGTGCTGTCATAAGCATTTTTACAAAGCCCATTTCAGCCGCTGCCTTAAAAGGCGCAAGCTCACAGCTAAGCATTTGAGCTTTGCTTTTATCTAAGACAGGAAGCTGATCATGGGAGTCTGCCATTGTGCCGCCGTGGCCGGGAAAATGTTTACCGCAAGCCAGCACCCCTGTACCTTCTAAGGCCTGTGCATAAATTTTTGCCTGCGCGATAACTTCCTCGGCATTACACGCAAAAGCTCTTCGCGCTATCACTGTATTTTGCTCGCACGAAAACACATCGAGCACCGGCGCAAAGCTAAGATTAAATCCAAGCTCTCTTAGTTCTCGACCTTGAGTCTTGGCCACCTGCTCGACTTCGCTTTTCCACTCCATCGCTTCTGGAAAGCGTGTCGTTTGCCCTTCATGAAAGCGGTGGACCTTGCCGCCCTCATGGTCAATAGAAATCCAAATATCCTTATCGTTCGTAGCAAGCTTAATATCTTCCTCCAGCGCCAACAGCTTTTCCTTCCAGCTAGCCTCAGGGGAAATATTTTTTTTAAATAAAATAACTCCGGCGGGTTTAAGCTCAGCTAATATCTTTTTCTCGGTTGCCGATAACTCCAGTCCCTCTATGCCGACAATAAAGTGCCGACCTATTTCTGAAATGCTTTTTGACATAGTAAACAAGTGTAATATATAGAGTTGATAATATACGCAGTTATAGCGATAAATTCTAATTACCCACAACAGGAAACTTACCGGGCATGGCTAAAGCAGCTACTGAAAGCGAAGGTATTTTAATTGTTAGCAATAACAAAAAAGCCTTCCACGACTACGAGATACTTGAGCGTCTCGAAGCCGGTATTGTACTTAAAGGTAGCGAAGTTAAATCTATTCGCGAAGGCAACATCAACCTCAAAGATACTTACATCAAAATCTTCCACAGCGAGGTCTATTTAGTCGGTTGTCACATTAGTCCCTACTCGCATTCACGCCAAGATGCCCACGAAACAGTTTGCGACAGGAAGCTGCTATTACACAAACGCGAAATCGAAAAGTTCAGCGCCAAGACAAAGCAAAAGGGCCTAACCCTAGTGCCGCTAAAAGTGTATTTCAAAAAAGGCCGCTGCAAAGTTGAGATAGGCGTAGGTAAAGGAAAGAAGCTTTACGACAAACGCCAAGACTTAAAAGCTAAAGAAGCCAATCGCGACATAGAAAGAGCGTTCAAGAAGCGCTAATACTCTAACAACTTTCCAATACCGATGAAAACGAGTGGCGAGCACCAATTGAGGGCACCTGAGCGACCCTCGTCAATGGTTCTTAAAGAAAAAGCACTCTATTATTGCACTAACAGCTAAAATAAACCTAACTGATCATTCATTTTTGAAAAAAAATGAAACAACAGCTCTTTAATTAATTTTTTAGCACACAAAAACTCCAATTGCTTTTGTTCTAAACTGAGCTTGTTAAATTGAAGCTTGAACGGTATTTCCAGCTCCGAAATTCTCACGGACCAAAAAGATTTTGTTATAAAAGCAAACTTAAGCTTAATGGATTAAATTATGAAAAATATGCATGCCATTTTCTCTTATATTTTTCCTAAATCTAGCTCAATTATTCTTCTCGCGTTAAGCTTAACTCCGCTAACTGCTTTAGCGGGCGGATTAGAGTTATATGAGATGGGCACGCCGGGTGTGGGCCTTGCCGCTGCCGGAGAAGCCGCTCGCGCTCAAGACGCTTCTACACTTTTTACTAACCCTGCGGGCATGACTAGTTTAGAACGTTCGCAGATACTTTTAGGGGCGCAAGCTATGTATGGCGATGCGCATTTTGATCGCGATGCAAACACCACTATGCCCGGCGATGCTAGCGGAAACCCTGTAGGATTTTTCCCCGGCGGAAGCTTCTTCTATGTGCAAAACATTTCGCCTGATCTGGCCGTGGGCTTAGGTTCATTTTTATATTTCGGGTTACCTTTAGATTTCGCTAACGAGTGGTCTGGTCGCTACTACTCCCAGGATAATGCTCTATTGGGCATGAGCTTAATGTTGAGCATTGCTTATAAACTAACCGAACTACTTTCAGTAGGTGTTGGTTTAAATGCTATGTATGGAATGATGCAGCAACAGGCGACTATTAATAATGTCGATTTAGATTTTAAAGATAAGCCGAGCTATGACCCTCTTGGCCAAGGGATCTCGCAGCTACTAAGTAGCAGCCGCGAATTAGACATGGGAATGTTCGTTCCTACGGAACTTATGTTTAGTGCATACCATGAGGTAAACGATTGCTGGGCCATATTGGGAAGTGCCGGCTGGCAGGATTGGAGTAGCTTTGGAAAAGTCGATGTAGCCATCGATGAAAGTCGCACCGATTTCACCACTACTACCGACATGAATACCTAAGACACATGGCATGTTTCGCTCGGTTTATAAAACCGCAGCCTGCCTGATTGGTTTTTTTCCGGCGGCATAGCCTATGATAGCTCTATGTTCGATAGCGTAGATCGCACCATCACAGTGCCAGTTGGACGAGCATGGCGTTTTGGCGTGGGTGCACAATATCAGATGGCAAAAGATATCATACTCGATTTTGCTTATGTGCTGGCGATATGAGAGTTGATCAAGAGCGTGGCCTGCTGACTGGAAGAATTTCGGGCGAATATGGCGATACCATGCTGCATTATTGGGCATGGTCAGTGCAGTATATGTTCTGATTACACGGCGTTTAGAAAGCGCAGAAATAATTTACCTCGTTCTGCTTTCTAAGATAAGTTTCTTAATGAACAACTGTTGTATCAACTTCAGCTGCCCAGTCGGATGTAGTACAGAGCCTCTGTACTGTGCTTTGAATTTCCGGTTTAACCATGTGATGCAGCGAATAGAATATTTGTAGCGAGCGAATTACTTCCTCATCTTTCTTTTGGGCCACTTGTAACTGAAGGTCATTAACCACTTGGCGCATATGCCCGAGAATGCGCTCATGTTCTAGAATGTCATTACTTATTTGTGGTGAGCTAGACTTGGAATTAGCAATAAATTGCCTACTGTTTTCCAAGGATCTTTCCAAAGATTCAACTGTTCCTAAAACCCGATAAAGCAATTCGTTATTCATAGTTGTCTCCAAGTATAAATAGCCAAATCAAACCCAAAGCATAACCTGCACCCCATAATCAGCCCAAAGGCGATATTTACTTCAAAACCCCTTAGTCCCCTGTATTCATTACTGATATTACCCCTGGTTTACCCCTGTTACCCTACACCAAGGCGATATATTCCCGGTGCAGGGCACCACGGATATCATTGGTCGCGGGCCCATAAATAGCGATACTTATGCCATTGCTTGATGAGAATTCGGTTAGGCTCGGAATTTCCTTTGACCCTAACCCCTAATTTGTTCTACCCACTACGCAAAACAAAATACCTCAGAATATTCATCAGAGGAGCTTCTATGTTCGGAAAATTCATTCCCAAAGAAACAAGCTTTTTTACCTTTTTTGAACAGCATATCCAAGTCGTGGAGAAAGCCTGCAAAGAACTCATGCGCCTTACTGAACCGGGCGCAGATTTGCAGAAAGTCTCCGATGATATTCGTGCCCTAGAGCACCAAGCCGACGTGATTACTCATCGCTGTATGAGGGCACTTCATAAAACCTTTATCACTCCTTTTGAGCGCTCAGACATACACAGCCTCATAGTGACCCTCGATGAAATTATCGATAAAATCGAAGATGGCATAATGAGAATTTCGCTCTATGAGCTAAAAACCATTCCGCCCGAAGTTGGTGCCTTAAGCCAAGAGCTAATTCGCGCTAGCACGCTCATCCATGAAGCACTAGTGCTGCTGCCGGACTTAAAAAACTCCAAAGCCATTATTGCCAAATGCGTAGCCATTCACGAATGCGAGAACAATGCCGATAGCATTTTGCGCTCGGCGCTTGCGCGCCTTTTCAAAGAAGAATCTGACCCCAAGAAGATTATTCAGTGGAAAGAAATCCTCGAGTATTTTGAGCAGGCCACAGATGAGTGCGAAGATGTTGGCAATATTATCGAAGGCGTAGTCATAGAGGCATCTTGAAATGGAGGCACTTTGGTTAGTCGTCATCGTAAGCATTATCATCGCGCTGATTTTTGATGCCATAAACGGCTTTCATGACGCCGCCAATTCTATCGCCACCGTGGTTTCTACCCGCGTACTCTCCCCTAAAGTCGCCGTTTGGTGGGCAGCATTTTTTAACTTTATCGCCATGTTTGTTTTTCCGGCTAAAGTCGCCGACACTATTTCCAAAATTGTGTTTATTAATCCCGCCGACGGCGCATTTGTTTATGTTGCCTTAGCCGCTCTGATAGGAGCAATCATCTGGGATTTAATAACTTGGCACTGGGGGCTTCCTACCAGCTCCTCCCATGCTCTAATCGGCGGTCTTGTCGGCGCCGGGCTTGCCTATCAAGGCATCAAGGTAATTAACTGGGAAAAGGTTGGAAAGACTGTAGAGTTTATTCCGCTGGCACCGCTAATTGGCTTGATCCTAGGCGCTAGTATCATGATTATGGTTTATCGCATTTTTCGCCGCTGGCGGCCAAATCGCGTTGACCGTCTATTTAGAAAGCTGCAACTTGTATCTGCTGCCCTTTATTCGCTCGGCCACGGCGGGAACGACGCACAGAAAACTATGGGCATTATCGTCGCCTTGCTTGTAGCAGCGGGGGCTTTCGATAAAGGCACTGAGCTAAGCCTTACTGACTTCTCCACTGCCTGGATCATCATCGCCTGTCATACGGCTATGGCCATTGGTACTGCCTTTGGCGGCTGGAAGATAATCAAAACCATGGGCATGAGCATCACTAAACTAAAACCTGTCGGGGGGTTTTGCGCAGAAACAGCCGGCGCCACCAGTTTATTTTTTGCTACTCACCTCGGCATCCCCGTGTCCACTACACATATCATCACCGGTGCCATAGCCGGCGTCGGCTCCACCAGTCGCCTCTCCGCCGTGCGCTGGGGCGTTGCCGCCCGCATAGTTTGGGCCTGGATCGTCACTATCCCCGCCTCGGCATTCATTTCAGCCCTTGCCTTTAAAACATTGCAGGTGTTTTGATATCCGGCCACGCAATGTGGCCACATTACCGTAAAAATGTTCCCCTATCGCCAACGCCGACAATTTTACTTTCATCCTTTTTTGTAAATTCGTTCCTGGGGATGGCCAAAGGCCGTCCCTACGGGTAATATCATAATAATGTTTTTGGGAGGATCAACAGTCCCCTCACAACACAGGCAATTTATCGGCAAACCACTGGTCTAGCTGGTCTAACCCCACGCGGTCTTGTTGCATGGTGTCGCGGTTACGAATGGTCACTGTGCCGGCATTTTCGGCTTGCTCGCCGGTAGATGAAAAATCCACGGTCACGCAATAAGGCGTGCCGATTTCATCTTGGCGGCGATAACGTTTTCCGATGTTGCCGTTGTCGTCAAACTCACAGTGGTGTTTTTTGTTGAGGCTTCTAAATACCTTTTCGGCTAATTCGATCAGCGCCGGCTTATTAGCCAAAAGTGGGAACACGGCGATTTTGACCGGGGCTAGCCGCGGGTCGATTTTCAGCACCGTGCGCTTACTGTCGTTAGGCAGCTGTTCTTCTTTTAAGGCTTCATGCATAAAAACCAAGCTACCGCGGTTAAGTCCCGCTGAGGTTTCCACGACATTAGGAATAAAATTGATATTACGGACAGGGTCGAAGTATTCAAGCTTTTCTTTAGAAAACTTCTGATGCTGCGATAAATCCCAATCGCCGCGCATGTGTAACCCCTCTACCTCTCTAAACCCACCGAGCGCCTGAAAATCATATTCGATATCAAAAGCGGCGCTTGCGTAATGCGCTAGCTTCTGGTGCTCATACCAGCGCATATGGCTAGGATCTATGCCAAACTCCACATACCAATCCCAACGCGCCTGGCGCCAGCGCTCAAACACTTTGCCGGCGTCATCCGGATGCACAAAATACTGCATCTCCATTTGCTCAAACTCGCGTGTTCTGAAAATAAACTGCTTAACTACTATCTCATTTCTAAACGCCTTACCGATTTGCGCTATACCAAACGGGACCTTTTGGCGCGTGGAGTTAAGAATATTCTTGTAATTGAGGTAAATACCTTGGCAAGTTTCGGCGCGAGCATAAACTACGTTTTCATCAGTAATGGCTTCTGTCGGCGAGCCAAGATTGCTCTTAACCATCAGATTAAAGCGCCTAGCTTCGGTAAGCTCAGTGCTTCCGCACTCGGGGCATTTAATCTGAACCTTATCCTCTCTAAGTTTCTGAACGGTTTGATTAATCTCATCGACTGTAAACTTATCGGCATTGACGCCATACTTTTCCAGCATGATATCGGCGCGGATTCTGGCTTTGCACTTCTTGCAGTCCATCTGCGCATCGTCGAAGTTATCCAAATGCCCCGATGCCTTCCAAGTCATAGGGTGCATAAAAATCCCGCTATCTATACCCACCACGTCGGGGTTGTTATGGACGACGTGCTTCCACCAGGCAGCGGCGACATTGTTTTTTAGCTCAATGCCATAGGGGCCGTAGTCATAGACCCCCGGAAGGCCGCCATAAATCTCTGATGACGGATAAATAAAACCACGCCTTTTACAAAATGAAACAATGTCTTGTAAATCCATAAACTGAGCTTTATTATATTTTTTATGCCGCCCGCTAGATCTCGGAGCAAACGCTAGACTTTGACGATATACCAGATAACCCCTTTATTTCAAGGACTAGTTTCCTAGCTTAAATGTTACTGGAAACGTCCTGTTCCAAATGGTGGCACGATGCGCCGATCGCCGCTACGAGGGAAAATCGCCGCCAAGCATGTTTATATAAGGACGGGCAAGTTTGAGTAGAGTTCGAGGCAGCTGCGTTGGCGAGCCTAAACAGGTTAAATTTGGGGCGAGTTTGAGGCGGAGACTAGGAGGACAAGCGACGAGCAGCGGAGTTTACTAATTGTAAATGAGCAGCGAAGCCGCGCAGTCCAACGAAGTATCCGCCCAAAATCACCCCAAATTTAAAAGTCGGCAGCGACAGAGGAAATGTAAAGCTGCCTCCCCATTTCCTCCATCAGTGAATTCATCGTCTCAGCTGACTGCCCACGCGCAACCTCGCGCGAGCCCATATTATCTAATTGCCCGGCGCCAATGCCGCCGGAGGAGAAACTGGCGCTTGTGGTAACAACGGTGTCTGTGGTGCTGCCGAAGTCATCGCTAGCTGCAAAGTTATTTTGCTTCCATAATATTTGCCCGTTCTTGCGAGTAAGCTCGGCGTTAACCACCATAGTTAGCTGCATTTCCACTTCGATATCTGTGTTACTGCTGGTGCCCTTGGGTACGCTTTTTACATCAACGACCTTGACCTTAAAAATAGAATCGGCTAGTTCTTTTCTCTCCACGACCTTAACAATGCCGTAACGATCAAATCTGTTTTTGAGAATTTCGGTAAAAGCTATCGCCACACCAGGCTCAGCTGTCTCATTCTCAACCAAAGGGATATAAACGGTCTTAATGTCATCAGGCAGCACTGAAGTGCCGCCTTGGAAACGATAGCCACAGCTGCTCATGAGCAGACAGACCACAATTGTTAAAAGTTTTAAGTGTTTTATCATTTCAGTTCCAAAATATTCAGATTAGCGATTAACAATAAGGCCACCTTACTTATTCTAGCCTTCTCAGGCAATCGGCAACTACGCCTTGATATAAAGCAGGTTATTTCACTAGTATTTTGCTGCGGCTTTTCCCCTCTTAGCAATTATAATTAATTGTGCTACTTTCATCCCTATCGATTTCTAATTTAGGAGGAACATGGAAGAGCAGAAGCCAAGCAATCGCTATAATCATAATGCCGTTGAAAAGAAGTGGCAAAGATACTGGGTGGAAAACAAAACCTTCAAATGCGAAGTAAACCATTCTAAGCCAAAATTTTATGCCCTTGATATGTTCCCCTACCCATCGGGCGAAGGACTTCATGTCGGCCACCCCGAGGGATATACAGCCACAGACATCATGTCGCGCTATAAAAGAATGCAAGGCTTTAATGTGCTTCATCCCATGGGCTTTGACGCTTTTGGTCTTCCCGCTGAACAATACGCCTTAGAAACAGGAACTCACCCAGCAGTAAAAACCAAGCAAAACATCGACCGCTTCCGCGAACAGCTTCAGTCACTGGGCTTCTCTTATGATTGGGATCGTGAAGTATCCACCTGCAACGCTGATTATTATAAATGGACGCAGTGGATTTTTATGCAACTTTACAAAAAAGGCTTAGCTTACGAAGACGAAATTCCTGTAAACTGGTGCCCGGCTTTGGGCACAGTGCTGGCTAACGAAGAAGTGATAGATGGCAAAAGCGAGCGTGGCGGCCACGACGTTATCAGAAAACCGATGCGACAGTGGGTGCTGCGCATCACTGAATATGCAGAGAGCCTGCTTTCCACCCTCGATACGCTGGACTGGCCTGAAGGCATTAAAGACATGCAGCGAAACTGGATTGGCCGCAGCGAAGGAGCGCAGCTTAAGTTTTCTATCAAAGACAATGCTGATTTAACCTTTGAAGTTTATACGACAAGACCGGATACTTTGTTTGGCGCGACCTATTGTGTGCTTGCACCTGAGCATCCTTTGGTGGAGCAAATAACCAGCGCCGACAAAAAAGACGAGGTGATCGCTTATGTAAACACGGCAAAAAACAAAAGTGATAGACTGCGCCAAGAAGAAGCGACCAAGAAAACTGGCGTTTTTACTGGCGCCTACGCCATTAATCCGGCCAATGGTCGGCCTATTCCCATTTATGTAGCAGACTATGTACTCATCTCATACGGCACGGGTGCAATTATGGCTGTGCCTGCTCATGACCAGCGTGACTATGATTTTGCCAAAAAATATAAACTGCCAATTATCGAGGTAGTCTCGGGGGGAGATATTTCAGAAGTCGCCTATGAAGGCGATGGTTTACTGGTTAATTCCTGTTTCTTAAATGGCCTTCCAGTCCCGGAAGCTAAAGAGAAAATGACCAAGTGGGTTGAAGAGCAAAAGCTAGGAACACGTTCGGTAAAATACAAGCTACGTGATTGGATATTTAGCCGCCAGCGCTATTGGGGAGAGCCCTTTCCTATCATTCTCACAGAGGATGGGCCCAAACTCATTAATGAATCAGAGCTGCCGCTGGAGCTTCCTGCTGTAGAAAATTATCAACCAACTGAAAACGGCGAGCCGCCATTAGCTAGAGCCACTGACTGGGTGAACACCACAGATCCGGCCACCGGAAAACCGGCGCAACGCGAAACCAACACCATGCCGCAATGGGCTGGGAGTTGTTGGTATTATCTGCGCTTTGTTGATGCGCTAAATAACAATAAGGCGTGGGATGCAGAAAAAGAAAAGTATTGGATGCCTGTTGACCTCTATGTCGGCGGCGTTGAACACGCTGTGCTGCATTTACTCTATGCGCGCTTCTGGCATCATATGCTCTATGACTTAGGGCTAGTTTCCACCAGAGAACCATTTCAAAAATTAGTAAACCAAGGAATGATTCTTGGCGAAGACATGCAGAAAATGTCCAAGTCTCGCGGCAATGTCGTAAATCCGGATCTTATCATCAAAGAACAGGGCGCGGACACACTTCGCATGTATGAAATGTTCATGGGGCCGCTGGAGCAAGTTAAGCCTTGGAACACACAGTCGGTTGGCGGCGTTTACCGTTTCTTAAGTCGCGTTTGGACGTTGATCATTGGTCCCGAAGGGAACTTGTCGGTAAAAATTGTCGATGCGCGCACCGCGACCCCTGACGAACTAGAAAAGCAGCTACACAGAACAATTAAAAAAGTGACAGAAGATCTGGAAGCAATGCGCTATCACACAGCCATTGCGTCGCTGATGAGCCTTTTAAACTTCGCTCAAGAGCAGCCTAGCATTGCTAAGCACGTTGCAGAGTCTTTGGTTTTATTGTTAGCGCCCTTTGCTCCGCACCTTTGCGAAGAGCTCTGGGAAAAGCTTGGGCACAAGCAAACGCTGGCTTATGCTCAGTGGCCAAAATACGACGAAGCGCTTTGCCAGCTGGATACAATAACCATTGCTCTTCAAGTGGGCGGCAAACTTCGCGACACTATAGAAGTCAGCACCAATGCCAGCAAAGAAGACATCCTCGCACTAGCCAAAGAAAATGCCAAAGTGCAAAGCTATCTCGAAGGCAAAAATATAAAAAAAGAGGTTTACGTGCCCAAGCGGCTGGTAAACTTCGTTGTTTAAAAAAAGACACGCATTCCACAAGCTCCACTCGCCTGCACGCGTAGTGAATACTAACCCGTGATGCCACCATGATCACGCGCAAGCGCCACCAACCTTCTATAAAACACTATTTCACTACCCCCCTTTACTCAGCAGCATTTAAATACTATTGAAATTCATCAAGGCCATTTTCGGCGACCCGTTCTTTAACTTTCCCCCCGAGCGGAACAAATTCTTTTCGTGATAAACCATTATCACGAGATGTGAGAATGGTTTTTGTTCCAACCATAGTTCCATCCGACTTCGGAGGCCTTAGCCTAATCAGAGGAGTTGTTATGAGAAACTATCAAGAGAAGTTAATCGACCTAATGCTGATTTCCAAGGCACTGCTCTTTGGAGAGTTTACCCTGAAGTCCGGCCGCAAATCCCCGTATTTTGTAAACACCGGTAAGTTTAGCAGCGGATATGCGTTATCGGCGCTTGGTTCTTTTTATGCCGAGCATATTGTCACACTTGGCTTGCATCACTGCGATGCCATCTTTGGCCCCGCGTACAAAGACATACCGTTAGCTACAAGCACAGCCATTGCCCTGAGCCGTGACCATCGGTGTGATATGGAAGTTCCTTTTAACCGAGAGGAATCCAAGGATCACGGAGAAGGTGGCAGTCTGATGGGCAAACAGCTTCAAGATGGCAACAAAGTGATCATGATTGATGACGTGATCACCGTCGGCCCCACAGTAAAGGAGACAGTTCCTTTACTCAAGCTCCGCGCAGATGCCTCCATTGAAGGGCTGATAGTCTTGGTTGACCGCTGCGAGCGCGGCAAAGGCGAGCTCTCGGCGGTGCAAGAGGTAAAAGAGGATTATGGTTTGAATGTCTATCCGCTGATTACCCTCCACGACATCGTGGAGTATTTGAGCGATGGTTGTTCTCTGATGACTCTCTCCACTGAGCAGAAAGATCAAATTTTTGATTACCTGCAAGAGTATGGAGTGAGTGATTCCGACAAGGAGGGGGATACTTGTTTTCTCCCTCCACGCGGGATTTAGTTTCCTTTTGGTTTTGCTCACATCTCAACTTCGACAGGACGCGTGCCGTTACCGGCAGAATGAAATCTATTTTTAATCTAGTTAAGCGAGGTATCTATGTTGCGCGGAATCGGCCCGGGGACAACCTCAATTTCTAAATTACTTAAGAGCGAATTGGCATCTTCATGAATCATCGCTGATAAGCCATTAATCAGCTTTACATGCCTGGCAACATCATCCCACTTGGCATTGATAACCAAAGTTAGCAGCTCTTCGGACAGCAACCGCTGTTTTCCGATGATGCTTTCATAACTTTCTACGCGCCGGACTAAATCCAAGGGAACTTCTTTTCTGGAAAGCAATGCCTTCTTCGCTACTTGAATGGACTTCTCCAACTCATCTAATGAATCGTTAAGCCTGTTAATCACTTCAAACACCTGATCCCCCTTACTTGTTAATAAACCCCTTAAAAACAAACTGTGTCTACTAATCAGGGCTTTTCTTTAGAATGCTTCAGGTTTAACTAAATTTTTCTATAAACACCTTGCCTGTAGTTCGAAACTGTTGCTATCTGTAATCATATGTTCAAGACCTCTTTACATATTGAGAAACGAAAGCCTGTTAATATCGCTCACTTAGATATTTGTAGCAGTGCGTTTCCTGTCGATCTGAATAATTTTCGCTTCGTTCAACTTACAGACTTTCACTATGGGCCTTGGACAAAAGACTCCTACATAGAAGCCATTATCGATCTTGCCCTTTCGCTAAAGCCAGAGTTTAGCGTCCTCACCGGCGATTACATACAAGTCAGCCCCACAGGACTTAGGCATTACTATAAAAATGAACTGACACTAAAAAGGGCTCCGACCGTCAGCTATCATCGTGCCGGGAAAGATCTCATCTCGCGTTTTGCTCAACTTCTCCAACCTCTTTCTCAGTGTGGCCCCGTTTATGGTGTCATCGGCAATCACGATTATCTCGAAGGTAAAGCCACTATTATGCGCTTATTAAGCAAGCAAGTTCAGTGGTTAATTAACCGAACTTGTTTGCATCGGAGCAAAAACTTCTCGTTACTTCTCGCCGGAATAGACGACTGGAAGCGCGGGCATCCTGACTTGGAGCAATGCCAAATTAACACTCCACAAAGTGATAATAACCCGGTAATTAAAATACTACTTTCGCACAGCCCTGATATCAGCTTAAGTAAAGATAAGGCCTTGCTCAGTGAATATGACTTAATTCTATGCGGACACACACATGGCGGCCAAATATGCCTGCCGTTTAATTTCCCTCTGATCACTTGCACCAAGCAAAGAACTCATGTCCGAGGCCTTAGTTACTTAGATAACATACCGCTATTTGTTTCCACCGGCCTCGGCTGGGGCGGCCTCAAGCTCCGCCTTTTTTGCCCACCGGAAATAACCCTGATTACAATTAAAACACGCTAATTCAAGAGCAACAACATGCTCTCTGAGAACTCGTTCGCGCAAAAACCATGCCCATCAAATCCAGAATCATCAGCTCGTCGTCAACAACAACAAACTCGGTAATTCCACTGCAAGTTTGCTCAGGCATCCCCTCCTCCTTTCCAACCGCATTTTGCCTCGCATAAAGGAGAGAATATATTAGCTGATTTGGTTATTATATATATGGGTGGATAATTTATTAATTTTAATAAAAAAATTTTATTAGCTTAATAAGCCCTGGCAAATTTTATTTGATCCAAAAAAAATTATATCCCTTGATAAATCCTACCTTAATTAAGGAAAATTTTAAGCGACTCTTCCTTCAAAAACCAAAAACACGCTCTCTGAGACCTTGTTTTGGCCTCCAGGCGCCAGGTTCTTGTGCCGTTTACAAAACAGCCCAGGACTTTAGAAGGAAAGATCTATGAGAAATAAATGCCCATATTGCGGATAAACCGCTGCCTCTTACTGGATGAGAAATTTTCGTTGGAGATGGTCAAAGCCCCTGCAGTGCATATCTTGTGGCAAGCAAGTAACAGATTGGTGTGCGGCGCACCCAGTAAGGCAATTTATTATACTCTTAACGATGATTATACTCATTCAATACCTATTGGCTGTAAATCGCTGGTTTGCCTATTTGGTGTTAGCAATATTTTTACTGTTCGACTTTTTATTCCCGCGCCCCCTTCTCCCGTCTGAGGACAAAGAACTAAAAGAAAAATAAATAACCAACATCGATACAACATGTTTCCTAAAAATCTCTTTACAATTTGGGTTAGCAAAAAAACGAGGGGTGATCTTCCCCCGAAAAAACGTACAGTAAAAACAGAGGTGGAGTTACCCACAGGGTAGCGCTCAGGCTGTCAAAAGCCAGCTGCGCGCTACCCTATGGATAACTCCTCTCATGCACCCTAACACACAATATTCACGCTGCCAATGATAGTACATGTACCATGGCAGGCGTTTTATAATTCAACG